>JALENF010000107.1 GCA_022767945.1 Bacillota bacterium | reverse complement strand
TACCGGAGTGAACGTCAAGGACAGGCGGCAGAAATGTGTTTTAACTGCATTTTAATAAAAAGGATTGACTTTTTATGCATCAAATGATAAGATTTTAACATACTAAAGTTATACGACATACAAGGGGGCGAATCACCTATGAACAAAGGTATTCACAATTTCTCTGAAATCGGTAAGCTGAACAAGGTTTTGCTTCACAGACCGGGCAGAGAGCTGGAGAAGCTGACTCCAATGAACTTCGAGGAACTGCTTTTTGATGATATTCCGTTTCTGAAGGTTGCACAGGAGGAACATGATAAGTTTGCAAAGCTTCTGCAGGACAACGGAGTCGAGGTTGTCTACTATGAAAATGAGGTTGCAAAAGCTTTGGCAGATGCAAAGGTAAAGGACGAGTTTATCAAGGAATTTGTACAGCTGAGTCCTATCTATGCTGACGGACGTAAGGACGAGCTTGTTGAATTCCTTCAGAAAAAGGATGTTAATGATCTTGTGGAAACCTGCATTGCAGGCCTTTTTACAGATGACCTGAAGGGTATAGCCGGTGATTCTCTGATAGATGTAGTTGAAATGGACGAGGACGAGAAGAATTTTGCCAGCATTCCTATGGTAAACCTGTATTTTACCAGAGACCCGGGAACATGCATAGGCAACGGCATTAACATCAACCACATGAGCACTCCAACCAGAAGAAGAGAAGCGCTTCTTCTTAGATATATGACAAAGTACAACAGAGACTTTGCCGCTGATAATACTCCTATCTGGTATGACGTGTATGACAGCTTTTCCATGGAAGGTGGAGATGTGCTGGTACTGTCAGACGAAATCGTTGCAGTGGGATACTCAGAGAGAACAACTCTGGCGGGAATTGAATGCTTTGCGGAGAAGCTTCTTAAGAATTCAAATTTCAAGAAGGTACTTGTATTCGATATTCCTAAGAGCCGTGCATTCATGCAGCTGGACACAGTATTCAACATGGTTGACTTCGACAAGTTCGTAATTCACCCTGAAATCGAAGGACCTCTTGCTGTATATGAGATAATGCTTGGGGCAGAGGGTGAACTGAGCTTCGAATCGATGAAGGACAGCCTTGACAATATTCTTGCTAAGGAGCTGAAGCTTCCGGCAGTTGATCTAATCAGAATCGGCGGTGGAAATCTTATTGCTGCTCAGAGAGAACAGTGGAACGATGCTTCCAACATCCTGGCAATTGCACCGGGAACAATTGTTGCCTTTGAGAGAAACTATGTAACCAACGATTTACTTGATAAGAAAGGAATTAAGGTGCTGCCTATTGAAAGTGCCGAGATTTCAAGAGGCAGGGGAGGCCCAAGAAGCCTGACCTGTCCGATTAACAGAGACGATCTATAAGCATATAATCCGCAGGGCGGAGCCGCGGGAACATGAAATGTTTCTCGCGTCTCCGCTTTTCTGCGTCCATATTTTTTGGCATTATGGATTTTGACCTATATAATCTATAGAAATTCCTTGATAAAAGGGGAAAACCGAGCCTATAATCAAAATAGACACATAGATACAGAATTTTTTAATGGAGAAGTTGAGAGATGAAAGCAAATTTTGGATTGAAAACCAGAGGACTCATGATTGCCGTTTTCAGTGAAATACTGTTCGGTATGAGTTTCATCTTTATAAGACTGTGTATTGAGGATGTATCGGTATTCACGCTGCTGTCGTGGAGATGCATAGTAGCCTTTATTGCAATGACAGGCTGTGTTGCCGCAGGACTGCTGGATGTTAATCTTAAGAAAAGAAATCTGAAGCCGCTGCTGCTGATAAGCCTGTTTCAGCCGGTACTGTATTATATTCTGGAAACGATGGGTGTACGGCTTACGACTGCCTCAGAAAGCGGTGTCCTGGTTGCATGCATTCCGATTATAACTATGATATTCAGTGCAGTGTTCCTGAAGGACAAGCCTACAGGCAAGCAGGCCGTTTGCATGATCGTAACTGTTATCGGTGCAGTTCTTATCGGTGTGGGCGGTGACATTACCGCATCCGGCAATCTGCTCGGATATCTGTTTCTTCTTCTTGCAATGTGCAGCGAAGGCGCGTATTCTATCACATCACAGAAGGTTCAGGAATTCAACAGTGCGGAAAAAACATATGCAATGGTTACGAGCGGCGTGGTTGTATTTACCGGCGTTGCCGTTATAGAGCATATTCATTCAGGAACTATGATGGAGTATATCACCATGCCTTTTAATGACTTCAGATTCGGAATATGCATACTGTTTCTCGGACTTGGATGCAATGTTATCGCTTTCTTCTGTGCCAACTATGCTATATCTGTCATTGGAGCAACAAAGAGAGCTGCGCTCGCAGGAATAGCATCCATAGTATCACTGGTCGGAGGTGTGTTCTATCTTGGAGAAACATTTACAGGCATGCAGGTGTTTGCGACAGTGCTCGTACTTTGCGGAGCATTTGGAGTAAATGCGTTTGGAAAGAAGAATGATGATCAGGAGGGCTGAGGATGAGCGTATCATATAAGCTTGAAACGTTTGAGAAGGACATGCCGGTATGTGATTTTATTGAAAAATATGTCAGACCGGAAGAGTTCATTGAATACTGCAAGGCATGCGGAAACTATGGAAAGGTATGGTCCTGTCCGCCCTACGATTTTGAC
>JALENF010000096.1 GCA_022767945.1 Bacillota bacterium | reverse complement strand
AGATGCTTCCAAGGTTTCCGGCAACGCTGTAATGCTTGGTAAGACGACTGCAGATAAAGTCATCAAGCGCGGCAGCGATGTTATCGCCCTTGCAGATATTGAAAAGACATATGAAGACAAGCTTGAATCAATCTACAGCTGCAATATTGAACCGGAAGAAAACAAGATTGACACATTCACATATGAGGCAACAGAGAGACCACATGCTAAGATTAAGGTTGAATGTCCTAAGGTTCTGATTCCTGTATTCCCCGGAACTAACTGCGAATACGATTCAGCCAAGGCATTCCGCGATGCCGGTGCAGATCCTGAAATCTTCGTAATCAACAATCTGTCAGCTGCTTCAATTGCAAAATCAGTTGAAGATTTCGCAGCCAATGTTAAGGAAGCTCAGATTATCTTTATTCCTGGCGGATTCTCGGGCGGAGACGAACCGGATGGTTCAGGCAAGTTCATCACAGCATTCTTCAGAAATAAGGAAGTTAAGGACGCAGTAACTGATCTGTTAGATAACAGAGACGGTCTGATGGCAGGTATCTGTAACGGTTTCCAGGCTCTTATCAAGCTTGGTCTTGTACCTTATGGAAAGATTATGGACACTGATGAAAACTGCCCGACACTTACATATAACGAAATCGCTCGCCACCAGTCAAAGCTTGTAAGAACAAGAATTGCTTCAAACAAGTCACCATGGCTGGCTAACGTAAAACCGGGAGACATCTTCACTGTTCCTATTTCACACGGAGAGGGAAGATTTATCGCTTCAGAAGAGCTTATTAAGGAACTGGCTGCAAATGGTCAGATTATCACTCAGTATGTAGACCTTGACGGAAATGTAAGCACTGATATTCAGTACAATCCTAATGGTTCATACGCTTCCATCGAAGGTATCACATCACCTGACGGTAAGGTTCTGGGTAAGATGGGACACTCCGAAAGAATTGGCAACGGTCTGTACAAGAACGTTCCGGGTGAATTCGATATGCAGATGTTCAAGGCTGCAGTTGAATATTTCAAATAATTCATGTAATTAAATTAAGTCTTTTTTACAAAGGTCGGGATAGCATTTTCCCGGCTTTTGTTTTAGAATGGGTAAGAGAGGATAGAGAAATGTATAGGATTTTTATTGTAGAAGATGATAAAGGCATTTCAGATGCCATAATAAAGGAAACGGAACTTTGGGATATACAGTGCAGGGCAGCAGGCAATTTCAGAGACATTATGTCTGAGTTCGCTGACTTCGACCCCCATCTTGTGCTGCTGGATATATCACTGCCGTTCTATAACGGTTATCACTGGTGTCAGGAGATTCGCAGAGTGTCTAAGGTTCCTGTAATCTTTATTTCCTCAGCATCAGACAACCTGAACATTGTCATGGCAATGAATATGGGTGCGGACGATTTCATATCCAAACCTTTTGATATGAGTGTCCTTATCGCAAAGATACAGGCTATGCTGAGACGAACATATGATTTCGGCTCAAAGGTATCTGTGCTTGAGCACAAGGGAGCACTGCTTAATACTGCTGACGGCTCATTCGTATACAAGGATGAGCAAATATCACTGACAAAAAACGAATACCGCATTCTGCTTACTCTTATGGTAAGCAAAGGAAAGGTGGTAAGCCGCGAGAAGCTTATGGAAGCCCTCTGGAAAACAGACGAATTTGTCGATGAAAACACACTGACTGTCAATGTGAACAGACTGCGTAAAAAGCTTCAGAATGCAGGACTGGAAGACTTCATAGATACTAAGCATGGAGTGGGATATATTATAGAATAGGAGAGTTACCCATGGAATTTTTCTTAAAATATATCAAAAGCCACCTGGTAATAATTAGTATATTTCTTATCAGTGTCAGTATTCCCGCGGCAGTAATGTTTCTGTACGGCACACCTGCAGCTGTAATTGTTTACTCTGTGGTTCTATGTCTTGTTGCCGGCCTGAGCTGCGGAGGATTATGTATGTATTACGGATGGAAGAAGGATAAGAGACTAAAGCTTATGAGGAAGCTTCCTGCAGACATTACAGACGCTC
>JALENF010000086.1 GCA_022767945.1 Bacillota bacterium | reverse complement strand
CGTGGAATTACTTGTAGAAGAAAGTGATGCCATATTTCTCACCGTACCGGATGGAGCAATTAAATCTACTTATGACCGAATAAAGGTGTTTGACATATCAAATAAGCAAATCTGCCATTGCAGCGGCGCGCTTTCGTCGGCGGAGGTCTTCGACGACGTCAGAGAAAGAGGCGCCTGCGGGTATTCGATACATCCGTTATTTCCTGTCAGCGACAAGCTGAACAGCTATCAGGAAATGCCGGATGCTTTTTTTTGTCTCGAGGGTGAAGGCGACGGCATCAGGTTTTGGGAATCTTACATCAAAACTCACTGCCGCGGGTCAAAACTCATAGACGGCAAAAGCAAGGTGAAATATCATGCAGCCTGCGCAATAGCAAGCAATCTGTACTGTGCGCTGATGCAGGAAAGCCTGGAACTGCTGGGCGAATGCGGTTTTGATAGAAGAGAGGCTCTGGAGGCTTTGACGGCACTGGTTAACAGTAACGTGAAGCACATCCTGGAGGACGGGCCTGTGGAAGCTTTGACCGGCCCCGTGGAGCGCGGAGATGCAGGTACAGTGGAGAAGCACATAAAGTGTTTGGAACGGGAGACGGACAGAGAGCTTTACCTGGCGGCAAGCCGGAAGCTGACAGAGGTGGCACGTGCGAAGAACCCGGACAGAGACTACTCCGGGCTGGATAGAGTGCTGGATGCGGAGGACGCAGAATAAATAAGACATTGCAGAACAATGGAGGATGTAAAAATGGCGAAGAGAACCGTTGCAACTTTACTAGAAATGAAGAAAAATGGACAGAAGGTATCACAGGTAACCTGCTATGATTACTCAACAATGTGCCTTATCGAGCAGTGCGGAATTGACACTGTTCTGGTAGGTGACAGCCTGGGAATGACCATGCAGGGCCATGACACGACACTGCCGGTGACAATGGAGGACATGATTGTGTACGGTAAAAGCGTAGTTCGCGGCAGCAAGGAGGCATTTGTTGTAATGGACATGCCTTTCATGAGCTATCAGGTGTCTGTGGAGCAGGCTGTAATGAATGCAGGCCGTCTGATCAAGGAGACAGGTGCAAATGCAGTAAAGCTTGAGGGCGGAGCAGCTGTAAAGGAACAGATTAAGGCAATCGTGGATGCAGGAATCCCTGTATGTGCACATATCGGAATGACTCCGCAGTCAGTAAACGTATTCGGAGGTTTTAAGGTGCAGGGCAAGGGAGAGGCTAATGCGGAACGCGTGCTTCAGGATGCTCTGGCTGTACAGGAGGCAGGTGCTTTCATGTGCGTACTGGAATGTGTACCGCCAAAACTTGCAGCACTGATCACTGAAAAGGTTGATATGGTTACAATCGGCATCGGTGCGGGAGCGGGATGTGACGGACAGGTGCTTGTATGGCAGGATTTAACCGGAGTAAATCAGGACTTCACGCCTAAATTTGCAAAGCACTTCGGAGAAATTGGCGAGGCTATGAAGGCTGCTTTCAGAGCCTACAATGAGGAAGTGAAGGGAGGAACATTCCCTGCTGAGGAGCACAGCTTCGTGAAGAGCGACTGTGGCGACGGATTCCTGGAAGGGCTTCGTGCGAAGTATTAATAGACGTTTTAATATAGATGGGGTGCAGCCCCGTAAAAGAGAGAGGAAAGATAGATGATTATAGCAAAGACAGTTGAAGAGGTGCGTTCCCAGGTAAGGGAATGGAGAAAGGAAGGACTTACAGTAGGCCTGGTACCTACGATGGGGTACCTTCACGAAGGGCATGCAAGCCTGATAGATAAAGCCGTAAGCATGTGCGACAGAGTAGTTGCATCTGACTTCGTCAACCCGACACAGTTCGGACCGGGAGAGGATCTGGAGGCTTATCCAAGAGACTTCGATCATGACTGCCAGCTTCTGGAGGCTCACGGATGCCACATGGTTTTCCATCCGTCAGTTGACGAAATGTATCCGGACGGAAACGGCAAAACTGACACATACATTGAAATTCTGGACGACATGCCTAAGCAGCTTTGCGGAAAGACAAGACCTATTCATTTCCGCGGTGTGTGCACTGTAGTCGGCAAGCTGTTTAACATCGTTATGCCTGACAAGGCTTTCTTCGGACAGAAGGACGCACAGCAGCTGGCAATTATAAGGCGTATGGTTCGTGACCTGAGCTACGGAATTGAAATCGTAGGATGTCCTATCGTTCGCGAAGAGGACGGACTTGCAAAGTCATCAAGAAATACTTATCTTAACGCAGAAGAAAGACAGGCTGCGCTGGTTCTTTCACAGGCAATCCGTATGGCTGAGAAGATGACAGCGGAAGGTGAGACTGATGCGGAGAAGGTTTTAGCAGCTATGAGAGAGCACATCGAGAAGGAGCCTCTTGCAAAGATTGACTACGTTTCTGCTGTTGATGGTGTGACTATGGCACCTGTAACTGAAATTAAGGGCAACGTGCTGATTGCCATGGCCGTATATATCGGTAAGACAAGACTTATCGACAACTGCTCAGTAAACGCATAACCGGAGGTGGCTGCATGACTTTGGAAATGTTAAAGGGAAAGATTCACAGAGCCACTGTAGTTCAGGCGGAACTGGACTATGTAGGGTCAATTACTGTAGACGTGGACCTTCTGGAAGCTTCAGGGATTCTGGAGTATGAGAAGGTGCAGATTGTAGATATCAACAACGGAAGCCGTTTCGAGACATACACCATTGCGGGAGAAAGAGGCTCCGGCATGATATGCCTGAACGGTGCTGCCGCAAGATGTGTCAGCACAGGTGACAAGATCATCATCATGGCCTATGCTTCCATGACACCTGAAGAGGCGAAGGATTTCCATCCGACAGTGGTATTTGTGGACGACGAAAACAAGCCGGCGCGCGTTACAAACTAGGAAAAGCACGGTCTGCTGAAGGATATGGAGTAATACGGAACTTTATCGGAAATAATTGATATTGTTCCGAATAAAAGGTATAATGTACGATAAGAATAGAGTACATTATACCTTTTTTGATTGGAGTGAGTTTTGATGATGACCACCTGCAGAGAGATGGCAAGAAAATGGAACATTTCAGAGCGTGCGGTTGCGAAAATGTGCAAGAACGGCAGGATACCCGGGGCAGTTAAGGCGGGGAAGAGCTGGCAGATACCTGAGGATGCTTTGAGACCCGCTGACGGCCGGGTATCGTCAGGGAAATATATCAAGTCTTCACCGAGAGGAGACGTATCCCGGGGAGCAGCTGTTGTGAGAGAGACAAGTGTACCGTTTTCGACGCCAACGGAGAGAAAAGCACTGCCCATAGGAATATCAGATTTCGTGAGAGCTCAGTCGGAATACTATTATGTTGATAAAACTTTGATGATTAAGGAGTTTCTGGATCGAAAACCGCTGGTGTCTTTGTTTACAAGGCCGAGACGCTTTGGCAAAACACTGAATATGGATATGCTCAGGGTTTTCTTCGAGATTTCAGATGCAGATACAAGCGTATATTTTCAGGACAAGGCAATCTGGCAGTGTGGAGAGGAATACAAGAGTCATCAGGGGAAATATCCGGTTATTTTTCTGACCTTTAAGGACGTAAAATTTCACTCCTGGGAGGCAACGCTGGAGAAAATCCGAGGCATTCTGCAGGCTGAATTCGGAAGGCATCAGGAGCTGCTGACAAGCGCGGTGGTTGCGGAATACGAGAAGGAGTTCTTTAGAAAAATTCTTGAGGGAAGAGGAAATGAGGTAGAGATGGCTTCGGCTCTTGAGAATCTTTCGAGAATGCTCAGAGAACACTATGGAATTGCACCGGTAATTATTATTGACGAGTACGACACTCCGATACAGGAAGGTTATACGAGAGATTTTTATGATGAGATCATAGGGTTTATGAGAAACTTTTTTTCGGGGGCTTTCAAGGATAATAAGAATCTTTCGTACGGATTTCTGACGGGCATTCTAAGAATTGCGCAGGAGAGTATATTCAGCGGAATGAATAATCTGACTGTAAATACTGTGATGGATGAAGAATACGACTGCTTTTTCGGGTTTACTCATTCTGAAGTACACGAGATGATGGAGTACTATGGAATAACTGATAAAGAGGCTGAACTGACGGAATGGTATGACGGATATGTTTTCGGATGTGAGGAAATATATAACCCGTGGTCAGTCATAAACTACATTTCCAGAGGATGCACTCCTCAGGCCTACTGGTTAAACACCGGAAAAAATGAAGTGCTTGATGATGTGCTTAGGGCTGCAACGGATGATATTAGCGAGAAGCTTTACACACTGCTGCAGGGAGAGTCAGTCGTTGCAAGAATAGACCAGAACGTGGTTTACAGGTCTCTCAGTGAAGAACCGGCCAATGTATACAGCCTGTTGCTGGAGGCAGGATATCTGAAAGCACTGCAGAAGGAGCTTCAGGCAGACGGAACTTA
>JALENF010000059.1 GCA_022767945.1 Bacillota bacterium | reverse complement strand
CTATAAGATTTATAAATAAATAATATATTTACTAAAAAACTCCCGTTTACAGGCATTCAAAGGGCCTGTAAACGGGAGTTACTGTATTTTCTTTTTTATTTTTCCGGTGATTCACCCCTGCAGAACTTCTTCAGCTGAGGCAGAGGTATTTCCTCATCCTTCAGGAGCATATTCTGTGGCGTCTTAACACTCAGTCCGATTTTCACAATAGTAACGTACGGTACATTAAGAACTTTTCCCGCTTTCGCCTTCTGCTTGCCGCTAAAACTTGTTTTTGTAAACGAAAGTCCGGTGACATCATCCTTCGGAACCTTAAATTCGCTATCACAACACGGACATTTAAAATAATAGTTGTTGCTGCCTATCACTTTCCATTCTTCCTTAGTGAGCCAGCCGGGATCTTCAGTGCCACAGAAGGGACAGCTTCCAATCTTCTGATCCGCAAAATCCTGAGGAATATTACACATTGATCCGTTTTCTCTTGTATATTCTCCTGCCATGGTCATTCTCCTTTATACAACTCTGTCATGCCGAATTTGTTTCATTATAGCATAAAAAGCACAGCCCTGCATAGAACTGTGCCTTTAATGTTATGTAATACTTACACTTCAAACACTATTGAACCGGCAGAAGTATCCATTCTGCAGACAGCTCCCATTGGAAGTGTCATAATCTTTGATCCGTGTCCTGACTGAACGTCGTACATTACAGGAATATCCAGACCTTCTACGGCATCCTTTATAATGAAGGTATGGGATGCATACAGACCTGTAAGTGCTCAGGAAAGGTTCTGGGAGCTTCTTCCGGATAACCGTTTTATAGCATATCCTCCGGATATGGCAACGCTCACAGAGTTTAAGAATTCCCATATGAACGGACAGTGCGTAGACGTTACGCTGACAGATATTGATGGAAATGACATTCCTATGCCAAGTGAATTCGATGATTTCACAGAAAAAGCCCGCCTGGATTGTCAGGGGACCACAGGCGAGGCGCGTAAAAACGGTGAATTTCTAAGAGACATTATGGTCAATGCCGGATTCACCTCATATGAAGGTGAGTGGTGGCACTTCTATGACAGAAATGTGACACCCGTAAGATACTCTGACCTGCAGCTGTAGCTTCTGCTACTGCTGCATTTTCTCCGAACTTTCATCGGCACTCTGAGCAGTTTCATCGTTATCTGCTTCAGCTGCCCTTGCAAGTTCTTTATCGTACATTTCCTTTCTTTTCTTCATCAGTCCGTCCATCATACTCTGGCTCGGATTCTTGATAATATAAGCAAATGATGCGATAACCAGTATTATACCTATTATAATCTTTGCTGTTTTCATAATTACTGTTCCTTTCGTATCTGATAAAAACCATCAGGTATATGGATATTATATAAAATAAACTAACTACAATCAAGGAGGTTCAACATGAACGGTCATTTTTCAGTTGTTAATAAAAGAGGATTAATAACCTCGGGAATTCTGCTTGCTGCAAGCATTATCCTGTTTTCGTTAAGTCTTTCCAAGAAGCTTGCCGGAGGTTCGATCATCTGGACCATTTCGCTTGTAGTCTGCATAATAATCTTTATCATGGCAATCATTATCATGACTTCCGTGCTTACAGCAGGAATTGATGTAAAGAACGGGATTGTAATCTTTGCTGATGCAACCGGTCAGGGAGGCAAACAGCCTCAGTTCAATCTTGGCCAGCTTGACAGAATAGAGCTTCGCAATGCATATCTGCTATTTTCATCATTTTTTTATTTCCTCCTCACACGTAATTGTATATACTATAAGTATATTACGCAATTTCTGTGCCACATGTCAGCTGCATATTTGGCACGAGATTTGCAATGTATTATTTCTGTGAAAAAATAAAAGCATCGGAGGTGCTTCATCAGATATGAACGATAAACTAACACAGTTAAAAAAACTGACCGATCAGGTTTACAGTGAAGCCGTGGAATTCCGCCGCGGTCTGCACATGAATCCCGAACTTTCAGAACACGAAGAGAATACAGCAGCGGCTATCTGCGCCCGCCTTGACGCCATGGGTATAGAGTACACGTCAGGGGTCGCGGGTCACGGCATCAGTGCCGTAATCTACGGTCAAAACCCACATCGCGGGGTCGGCATCCGTGCTGACATGGATGCTCTTCCCATAGCAGAAAAAACAGATACACCCTTCGCATCTCAGAATCCGGGGGTTATGCACGCCTGCGGCCACGATATTCACACCGCTGTACTTCTGGGTACAGCCGGCGTTCTTAACAGTATACGGAGCAGCCTTCCCGGATCAGTAAGGCTTTTTTTCCAGCCGGCCGAGGAGACTATAGGCGGTGCAAAGCAAATGATAGATGCAGGCTGCCTGAATGAACCAAGGATTGACAGTGTAATCGGTCTTCACGTTGATACAACTGTTGATTCCGGGTGTGTCGAATTTATTCCGGGATCTATGAATGCTGCTTCAACAGAATTCTATGTAACTGTAAAAGGAAAGTCATGTCACGGGGCACATCCCTCAGACGGAATAGATGCACT
>JALENF010000030.1 GCA_022767945.1 Bacillota bacterium | reverse complement strand
GCTGAAGCAGAACCATAGATATTGAAGAAAGTATATCCTTCTGTTAATTCGCAGTAGTAGCAAACGTTTGGTTCTTCTAATCCTAATTTTTTAGCATACTGCTTAGCGCATTCTTCAGCTTCTTCACCATATGGAACGGGCAGTGTGAATGCGATCTGAACTTTACCGTCATTCAGTGCGTCGCCGTAAGGCTTTACGCATGTTAAATCAACCTGAGTTGTTGCTGTTTTACATTCTGACATCTGTGTGCTCCTCCTTACTCATGATCCAGGAATAGTGGAATGAATGGGTTAAAGTAGTTTTCGCCTTTAACGCATACGCCTTCTAGTCCGTGTCCGCCGTCAAACGGTCTCTTTACGCCGCCGAAGATACCTTTTTCAATTGTTGAGAACAGACCTTCCTGTTCAACCTGTGCAAGAAGATCGTCTGCCTTCTGAAGAACTTCCTGAGCACGGCTCTGGATGATTCCGCCTTCTTTAAATTCAACTTCATCACCGATGTGTCTGCAGTTGTTGAAGATATACTTGGCGTTTTCGATTGAAAGATATCTATCCTGCATTAGAGGTGTATGGATAGCTTCTGTAAGCATACCTGTAAGCAGTAATGACTGGTTAGTCCAAACTGTTACTAAGTTGAACAGGGCATCCTGAATGTGTCCTCTGAAGATATTACCTGTCATGAACTTTGTAGGTGGCATGTACTTTAATCTAGCCTTAGGGAAGATTTCTCTAGCCATCTGAGCCTGAGCAAGTTCAAGAAGGAAACCGTCTTCTGTTGCAGGGTCCATTTCGAATGCATGTCCTAATCCCATCTGTTCTTCAGGGATGTTTGCAAGAACTGCGAACTGTTCATTGATGAACTGGGAAGCAGTAACTGTGTGAGCCGCTTCGATAGCATCATCAGTTGTCAGGTAGTTATCTTCACCGGAGTTAAAGATGATTCCGCAGTATCCGATGATTACTCTGGACATGTACTGGTCAACCAGTGTTCTCTGCATGTTGATGTCTCTGAACAGAATTCCGTAGATTGCGTCGTTAAGCATTACGTCAAGTCTTTCAAGAGCACCCATTGCAGCGATTTCAGGCATACACATACCTGATGAGTAGTTACACAATCTGATGTATCTGCCAACTTCTTCACCAACTTCGTCAAGAGCTTTTCTCATGATTCTGAAGTTTTCCTGCGTTGCATATGTACCACCAAAACCTTCTGTAGTTGGTCCGTAAGGTACATAGTCAAGAAGTGACTGTGCAGTTGTTCTGATTACAGCGATGATGTCAGCACCCTGTCTAACTGCAGCCTGAGCCTGGATAACGTCCTCATAGATGTTACCGGTTGCAACGATTACGTAGATGTAAGGTTCCGGACCTTCACCGATTGTGTCAAGGTATTCCTGACGCTTTGCCTTCTGAGCGTCAATCTTAGCAAATGTTTCCTTGATTACAGGTTCAAGAGCCTTAGCAGCTTCTTCCTGTGAGCAAGTGTCAAGCTGAGTAATGTCAAGCTTTCCTTCTGCCATTTCTTCTGCAATAGTCTGAGGTGTCTTTCCAGTCTGAACCATTGCATTACCAATCCAGTAAGCAGCTCCTGTAGGAAGTGCACCTTTGTCCTTTAACTGGTCTACTACTACGTTTGGAAGTGGGTTGTCAACGTCGTCAACGCCGTCAACCCCCAAGAGTCTTAAGATTGTTCTTTCAGTTGACACTGTAGTATGTCTCTCGATGAATTCCTGCATATCATGAGCGATGTTTGCAGCATGAGTACGTGCACTGTCAACAATCTTTGGATCAAGATTTAGTTTGCTTTTCATCTTTTTTCTCCTCATTTAATATACTTCTTCGCTCCTTCAATAATCACCTTGTCTATTCCTAGCATAGTGGCTATATTGAGAGCATCTTTAGGGACTTGGGTTTCATTTTCTACTCTACACAGTCTGTAATCCATGTATTTTGAAATAATGTTAATTCTGTCTTTACGGTTCGCATACTGCAGTTCTCTGCCAAGAAGAACAAAGTCACAATCTGCCAGACCGCGAACCTGCATATTAACTACGCCCTCACGTTCTGTAACCGTTTCAAAATGCGTCGTAATAAGGGATATATACGGTTTCTGAATCAGGTAATCAACCAGGCTCTTGGTAAGAGCCGTTCCTTCTGTAGGATTGGTTCCTGATGCTATTTCATCAACCAGAATCAGACTTCTGTCCTGACCTTTATCCAGGATTTCCTTCAGTTCCTCCATTTCAGAACCGAAGCTTGATAATCCTCTTTCCACTGACTGGGAGTCGCCTATCAGTATCTGCATATAATTGGACAGTCCTACGGAAGCACTTTCCGCCGGAACGAAGAATCCGTATTGTGCCATTATCGCTATCTGACCGGCAAGCTTCAGTGAAATGGTCTTTCCTCCCATATTTGCACCTGTTATTACTGTTACTCCGTCCTTCAGGCTCAGAGAAACAGGACAGTATGTTTTGCCCTTCCGTTCAACAACCTCCTCAACGGCCAGATTCCTTCCATTCTGAAATTCCACAATATGCTCGTCTACAATTTCAGGTCTGACAAGGTTTCTTTTTATACTAAAGGCTGCCTTTGCAAGAGCAAAGTCCAGTGCTCCTATCTTCGTGCAGTTTTCAAGAAGCACATCTGTATACTCGGATATTTTCAGAGAAAGGATTTTTCTCACCTTCTCCTCTTCATCCTCTATTTCACCGTTCAGTTTTTCTATTTCCCCGGTGTAGACATAGGTTTCTTCACCCGGTTTTAGTTTAAAGGTTACACTCATATAGTCCTGATCAACAATTTCCAGGTCTTCTATTGAGCTTATGGTTTCGAAGCTCTGATGTGATTTCGCAACGACAATATCGAACTTCGGCGTAAGCTGAACGCCGTATTCCCGTCTGATCTCATCCCTTCTCTTTTTCTGCTCCTTCCTTATCAGAAGCTCAAATTCACGTTTCTTAAGCCTTAGCTCATGCAGCTTTTCACTGAACTCGTCGTAGATATAGAATGTGTTTAGTCGGTCTCCACTCGGATCCAGTTCATCAAGCAGGCTTTCGGTGTTTCTTAGAAGATAAGCTTCAGGAATGTCGCATCCTTCTGCCTGGGTGTACTTTATAATCTGTCTCATCTGCAGAAGCAGAGCCTTGACTTCATATAACTCCACTACCGACAGAGTATCCGTCGTGCTGCGCTGAATGGTAAGCGTGGTATCCTTCATTTCCATGAATATTTCCGACAGATGCTCTACGAATCCGGGATATTCCCTGGCGTATCTTATCATTGCATCAGTCCTGTCAAACTCTTCCCTCAGCTCAGGCTCCTGTCCGGGATGATAGGGTTTAAGCTCTTTCAGCTGTTTCTTACCGAACGGTGTATTTAAATTAATATTCTGCATCACATAATCAAGACCTGTTTCCCTTCTGGTCTTGACATTGGCAAGTCGCCAGTTGCTCCTTATTATCATCTCTACATCCTTACATCGATAACCGGTATGTCAGGAATTGCTTCCTGCATTTCTTTCAGCAGCACTCTGTTATCAAAGGTGTAACCTGCCGGAGCCCACGGATTAACAGTAATGGCTGCTATTTCAATATTTTTAAGAACACTGCAGGTAAATCCTCTTTTTCTCAGGTTTTTCCAATCCATCGGATTTACGAAAATCTTAGTCGGATCCTTGAATACAAATTCCACCTGTTTCAGTTTCTTAAGGTTAATTTCATTAACAACACTGTTAGTGAAAGCCCCCGGCACATACACATATCTTGTATCCGGTTCTATAGCGTGGTCAATTTTTCTCGACTGACCCAGACCTGTAAGAAGGTCAAGCTTCTTAACGCTGCCGTCTTCACTGACAGTCATAAGCTTGTTGTCAAAGTTATTTTTCTCAATGGCATTTCTGTAAATACCATCCTCCAATTCAGCAGTCTTATAGAGGTTTACCACGTGAGCGGTCTCCTCAACAACCTTGTCCAGTTTTCTTGAGATAACCGCACCGGTAGCAAGGATTATAGCATCTGATGTTTCCGGTGAAGCTATGGACTTTCTGTCGATAGCTCCGTCTATCAGAACCAGCTCACACCCCAGCTCAAGCATTTCATCACAGAGCTTCTTCTGTTCGGCATTAATTACAGGTCCTGCAACCTGAACGTATCCGGCGTCCATTACTCTGCAGATTAGAAGTGTTCCGATAGCTGTGGAATACGGTGTCTTTTTTAATACCTCCAGACCGGCATCTGCAAGCTCGTACAGCTGCGCGGGAACTGCTACCAGAGTGCCCTCATCCAGATAGACTCTCGGCTTTTCCGTGCCTGTTACCAGGTCCTCCATCTCACCGTCTCTGCCCGTAGAGGTTATTCCTAATGCAATACCATCATCCATCGCCTCTTCTATCAGATAGTTCAAGGCCGTTGTCTTTCCGGCATTTTTTGCCATTCCTACTATGGATAACGCTTTGTATTTAGTTGATAACTCGTATAACAATCCCATTCTTGTCTGAATCTTCCTTTGTGTAAATATATTCTAATTAGTCACTAAAGGGAGACAACAGAAGTCTCCCTTTAAGTTTAAACTCACAAATTAGTGTTTGTTTCTCTCGTGTCTCAGAAGGTTAGCCGGTTCCATAGACTTAATCTGCAGACCTTCACCTAGAGCTGATACACCCTGATACTTGTAAGTCTTCTTGCCGGTGCAGTAATCACAAGTGCACTTAAGGTCTGGAAGACGAGGCTGAGTGTATGTAGTGATAACGCCTTCGTAGTTTCTCAGAATAACCTTGTCAGGAGTTTCTGAAATGATGTACTGAGGCATTACAGGAGTCTTACCGCCACCACCAGGAGCGTCAACTACGAATGTAGGAACAGCATATCCTGAAGTGTGACCTCTTAATCCTTCAATAATTTCAATTCCCTTAGCAACTGAAGTTCTGAAGTGTTCGATACCTACTGACAGGTCACAGATGTAAATGTAGTAAGGTCTTACTCTGTTCTTAACAAGCTCGTGAACCAGGTCTCTCATGATGTGCTTGCAGTCATTAACGCCTCTCAGTAATACTGACTGGTTTCCTAGAGGAATACCTGCGTCTGCAAGCTTTCTAAGAGCTTCTCTTGCTTCTGGAGTAACTTCCTTTGGATGGTTGAAATGAGTGTTTAACCATATAGGGTGATACTTCTTAAGCATGTTTACCAGGTCATCAGTGATTCTCTGAGGCATTACAACCGGTGTTCTTGAACCGATTCTAATGATCTCTACATGAGGAATCTTTCTTAATTCGCTGATGATATATTCTAATGTGTCATCTTCTACGCAAAGAGCATCTCCGCCGGACAGCAGAACGTCTCTAACTACTGGAGTTTTTCTGATGTATTCAATGCATGCATCGATATCTTCTCTTGATCTTGCTCCGTCTGTTTCACCTGCAAGTCTTCTTCTTGTGCAGTGACGGCAGTACATTGAGCACTGGTCAGTGATTAAGAATAAAACTCTGTCAGGGTATCTGTGAGTCAGTCCAGGAGCCGGGGAGTCAGCATCCTCGTGAAGAGGGTCTGCATCGTCTGCCTCTGATCTGTGCATTTCAGCAAGTGTAGGTACAGCCTGCATTCTTACAGGACATCTAGGATCATCCGGATCCATCAGTGATGCATAGTAAGGAGTGATTCCTACTCTGAATCCGCCGATAACCTTTTCAATATCAGCTCTTTCCTGTTCTGTCAGGTTGATAACCTGCGCAATGTCATCAACAGTTGATAGTCTGTGGTTTACCTGCCAGTGCCAGTCGTTCCACTCTTCATCTGTAACATCCTTAAATAGAGGAATGTCTTTCCAATTTCTGATTGCCATTTTATATCTCCTTATAAAATATGGTATTTATTAATTGTGCGTATTAAGCGTACATCTCTTCAAACAGCTTTCTTAAGCCTTCATGCTCTCTCAGGCACTGTAGTGTTACAGCTGCGTGTCCCTTAGTATATCCGTTACCGATAATCATGTTAACGTCTTTACCAACGCCTTCAGCACCAAGAGCAGCCTTAGTGAATGAAGTAGCCATTGAGAAGAAGTATACAGTACCATCATCCTTACATGAAAGGATTGAAGCCATTTCTGTATTTTCGATTGATACACAGTTGATAACTATGTCGAATAATTCTCCATTAGTCAGTTCCATAGCCTTGTTGTACATTCCAACTGCATCAGTTGCATCCATGTGGAAGTATTCGTCAGCAAGATCTAATGATCTAGCTCTGTCTTCAGATTTCTGTGAACCTGCAGCGCAAACTACCAGACCATTTACACCAACTCTCTTCTTTGCTTCATATAAGCACAGAAGACCTGATTTTCCGCCTCCACCGATAACCAGTACCTTCTGGTTCAGCTGGCAAAGCTTAGCAGCCTGTGCAGGGGCTCCTGCTACGTCTAATGCAGAAAGAGCTGTCTTTTCAGGCATGTCATCAGGAATGATTCCGTAGATACCTGACTGGAACAGGATTGCCTTACCCTTGATGTCAACCTGGTCAATTGCAGGTCTCATAGCAACGATTTCGTCGATTCTTAATGGAGTAAGTGAAAGTGATACTAATGTAGCAATCTTGTCACCTACCTTCAGGTCACCAACATAGTTAGGTCCGATTTCTTCTACAGTACCCAGAAGCATTCCGCCGGAACCAGTCCATGGATTCTTGTGTTTGCCGGCATTTGCAACGATTTCCTTCATCTTGTCGCCGATCTTATCCATTTCTTCCTGTGTAGTAACTTCTGATGGCTTCTTGTTAAGCACTCTCTTTACGATTTCAGTAAATGAAGCAGAGTCAATGTTCAGTGTCTTTACATCGATTAAAACTTCATTATCGTAAATTTCCATAGTGTTATCAATTTTGTCTGCTGGCTGCGGTAGTACTCCGGCAGGGGAAATAACCCTGTGAGTTCCGTAAGGGCATCCTTTTTTCATAATATTAATCCTCCTAAAAATAATTCTCTTTAAATTATAGATGATTAAAGATTTAAAATCTATAAAGGCATTCTCCCATCACCCAACTATATTGGATGATTTTTTAATCGAACCGATATGTGTTCAATAATGTATTTTTCGAACCGAAAAGGGTTCGAACTTAAACCCCTTGTAATTAAGCGTACAGATTTGCAAATAAAGCCTTGATTCCTTCGCTTTCTCTCAGAATTTCTAAAGCGACTTTTGCATGACCCTTAGTATATCCGTTACCCATCATCATTGTAACGTCCTTGCCAACGCCTTCAGCACCAAGAGCAGCCTTAGTGAATGAAGTTGCCATTGAGAAGAAGTATACCAGACCGTCGTCCTTACAAGCCAGGATAGAAGCCATTTCTGTGTTAGGAATATTTACAACGTTTACAACTACGTCAGCCATTTCACCGTCTGTAAGCTCGCTGATCTTTCTGTACATTTCAACAGCATCTGTAGCGTCTGCAACCAGGTATTCGTGTGCGCAGTTTACGCTCTTTGCTCTGTTGATTGATGACTGGAATCCGTCAACGCAGATAACCTTTCCGTTAACTCCAACCTGTCTCTTAGCTTCGTAGCAGCAAAGGATGCCGGATTTTCCGCCTCCGCCCAGGATAACAACTGTCTGTCCGGGATGGCAGATCTTTGCTGTCTGAGCCGGAGCTCCCGCTACGTCTAATACAGATAGTGCAAGGTTTTCAGGAATGTCGTCAGGAAGGATTCCGTAAATTCCGCTCTGGAACAGGATTGCCTGTCCTTTGATGTCAACCTGGTCAATGTCAGGTCTGATTTCAAGAATTTCATCTATCTTTAATGGTGTAAGTGATAGAGAAACTAAAGTTGCGATTTTATCTCCGACCTTCAGGTCACCCTTGAAGTTCGGTCCGATTTCTTTTACTGTACCGATAAGCATTCCGCCTGATCCTGTCCAAGGATTCTTGTGCTTACCTGTTTTTTCAACGATACCCATGATAGTCTGCTTTATCTTTTCGATATCGCCATCTGAACGTCTTTCGATTTCTGTGAATGAAGCTGAGTCGATGTTTAATGTCTGTACATCGATAAGAACTTCATTGTCATAAATTTCCATAGTATTGTCAATAACTTCTGCCGGCTGTGGAAGAACTCCCTTTGGGCTGATTACTCTGTGTGATCCGTAAATGTCACCTTTCTTGTACTCCATGTTACCTACCTCCATTTAGTTTAAAAAAATTACTCCTTTTAAATTACAAAAAGATTCTACGAAAAATACTGTATACAGTCAACGGGACTTACAACACTTTTCCGTCATTTTTCGACGCTCCATCTTCGCGAACACTTTTCGGTTCACATGCAAAATAGCCGAACCGGTTTCAGTTCAGCTATTTATCAAAACTTCCTATATTCCGTATTTTTTCTTCTTTCTTACCAGCTGTGTCTGACTTATTCCAATGGCTTTAGCAACCTTACGCGTTGAGCCGTATTGTTCACAGGCATGCTTAATCAGCGTTCTTTCGAAATTGTTTACCATTTTTTCAAGATCAATTTCAGACTCATTCTCATTGTCATCATCCCCGGGACGATTATCAAACACGTCCGCATGAAGTTCACGCATTACATCGAGCAGGGAGATTTTTTCGCCTTTCGCCGTAATCATCATTCTCTGAATAGCAGTTTCAAGCTGCCTGATATTTCCCGGCCATTCACACTGTTTCAGGTATTCAACCGCATCAGAGTCAATTTTCCGTTTAATTTCGTACTTTCTGTTATACTTATTTATAAAATGGTTGACCAGAGCCGGAATATCCCCCGTTCTCTCACTGAGGTTGGGAACTTTGATTTTTACCACATTCAACTGATAGAACAGATCTCTTCTGAATCTGTCATTGTCCACAGCCTCTTCGAGGGTTCCATCCGTTGCACATAGAATTCTCACGTCAGTCTTAATAAGCTTGGTTCCTCCTACCCGGTAAAACTCGCCATCCTGCACCACTCGTAAAAGCTTCGCCTGCATCTCCACAGGAAGATAGCTTATTTCATTCAGGAACACGCTGCCCTTGTCTGCCAGTTCAAAATAGCCCTTCTTACCTGATATGCCGTTTTCTTCATCTCTCTCCACGCCAAAAAACTCAGCTTCAATAACATTGGGCGAAATGGATGCGCAGTTTATCTTCAGGAGAGGCTGCATCTTTCTGCTGCTGTTCTTATGAATACTTGACGCAACCGTTCCCTTTCCTACCCCCGAATCTCCGGTAATCATTACGTTGCAGTCGTACTTGGCAACCTTGAACACATCATCCACAACTCTTGCCATTGCCCTGCTTTCACATACAAAGTCATCCATCAGTGTTCTTCTCTGCCCCGTAGCCTCAATAATTCTCGTTTCTCTTGTGAACGGATATGCGGGGTCATCATTTATATTAGGGTCAGATACTATAGCACTTTCGATATACGGCATCAAAGCCTGCACGATGGCAATATCGAATTCGTCATATGCCTCCAGATATCCGTCCGCGCACTTGATATCCAGCTGCTTGGAAATAGACTCCGTGATATAAAGTGCTATGTTATAATTGTTTATCAGGTTTGCAAATACAACCGTACCTCCGCTCTTGGTAGCCAGAATGTTGATTGTTTCGGCTCCCGGTATGTCAGCACAGTTTACAGACAGATCAAAATATGACTCAGACTTTATTTTTTTCAGACACTCAAGAGGCTTCAGTATATCTACATAGTGTACCTCCGTGAACACCATATTTGTCAGTTCATCTATGCTCTCACCCTTCAGAACATAATCCGTCTTCTTGTCAAGCAGACATACTATCTCTGCATCATCTCTCGCAACCCTTCGGACGGCGTAGCCAAAAAGCAGATTCGACAGCAGATTATTTCCTACAATAAGGAACCTTTTCTTTCCCACAGCCTCTGTGGAAATCTTATAAAGAGTGCCCGATTCATTAAGGGTATACAGCAGCATTTTAGTAGGAACCTCTGAAGGCTTTGATACAAGAGGAATCTCATCATAGAGTATGGCATACCCCTCTACGTCAATCTGACCAAAGGCTCTGTCGATAGAAATAATCTTTTCTATATACATAGGAACAGACGCAAGACTGGCATTGCAGACAACCTCGTCACCGGGTCTGAATCCCTTCGGGTTTTTAAAATTCTTTCCTATTTCTTCTACAACACCGGAAAAAAGGCCGCCGGTGTCCGTAACCGGATTGTGCAGCTTGCCTCTCCTGATAACGATATCAAGAATCATCTGTTTGATTTTCTGTTCGTTATAGTTTGATTCAAGGCAGATCTGTTTGAAGCTCGTTCCTTCAATATGTATCCTGTTAACTCTGACCCTTATCTCCTCCGGGTTTAGCTTTCTGCTGTTATCCAGTCTCCATGCAGATGTGGGAAGGACATACTGTGGTTCCAGTACCCGGTTTATACCATAGCTCTGTGCCATTTTCGTTTCACGCCTTTCCATGTGAACACATTTCGGTTCACTTGTATTTACATCAATGATACAACCTTTAGAGATATTTTGCAAATATTATTTACACCCTTTTTGTTTGTGTGTATACTGAAATTAAGTTATTAATCGATATTAAGTTAACAGATAAAAGGAGAAGAGACCGATGGAAGAGAAAATTACATCATTAATCAGAGTTAGAATGTCCGCTAAAGATGCTCACTACGGTGGAGAATTAGTAGACGGAGCACATATGGTACATCTTTTCGGAGACGTTGCTACAGAATTATTAATCAAGCTTGACGGAGACGAAGGTTTATTCTGCGCATACGATAACGTAGAATTCCTTGCTCCTACATACGCTGGAGATTATATCGAAGCATACGGCGAAATCACTAAGATCGGAAACACTTCAAGACAGATGAAGTTTGAAGCAAGAAAGGTTATCGTTTCAAGAAAGGATATCAACGCTTCAGCTGCTGACTTCCTAGAAGAGCCAATCGTAGTTGCAAGAGCAACAGGAACTTGCGTAACTCCAAAAGATTTCAAGAGAAAATAGTGTTTATACATACTCCAAAAGTAAAAACTGCCTGAAATGCGTCAGCACTCAGGCAGTTTTTATTTTATCTGCGTTTCAGATATTCTATTTCTTCTCTTGTCAGCTTTCTGTAATGACCCTCGGCAAGTCTTCCCAGTCTGATATCACCGATGGCGATTCTCTGAAGCTGCTTAACCGGATTCCCCACAGCCCTGAACATTTTTCGAACCTGGCGGTTCTTTCCCTCATGAATGGTGATATCCACAAGAGTGGCATTGGACAGTCCTCTGACAATTTTCACCTTGGCCGGAGATGTTCTGAAGCCACCGATATCCACACCTCTTTCGAGCCGTCCGCACTTTTCGTCAGAGAGAACTCCCGAAACCAGTGCCCGGTAAGTCTTAGGCATTTCATGCTTGGGATGAGTCAGCTTGTAGGCAAAATCGCCGTCGTTTGTCATTATCAGCATGCCCGATGTATTGTAATCCAGCCTTCCCACAGGAAAGATTCTGGCATCCACATCCGCCACCAGATCCATAACCGTATCTCTTTCCCTGTCATCACTGACAGTTGTTACATAACCTGTCGGCTTGTTCAGCAGAATATAAACTTTCTTTTCGCTGGTCTCTATCCTTCTTCCGTTAACCTCAACAATGTCGCCCTCAACCACATCGTAACCGGGCTCACGTAAAACGAGGCCGTTCACTCTCACGTTTCCGTTTGCTATCAGTTCATCTGCCTTTCGTCTGCTAGCCACGCCTGCACAGGCTATATATTTGTTAATCCTCATTCGCATTTCCTCTTTTTATCATAAGTTTATGTAATTTTAGCACATATCAAATACTCCCGTCAATCCGGCAGCCTCCACCCTTTCAGCGATCAGTTTTCTGTCCGTAGTGTAGAGACCCTTATCCTTCATGTGTTCAAAGAAGCGGTCTCCGGCACAGGTTACCATCCCCTCATGTTTTTCCTGAAACTCTATCAAAGCCCCCAGAGTCGTGTCCGGCGGCAGTTCCAGCAGTTCCTCTTTCCTGCGGTATCTTGCCGCATTATACCCGGCCAGTGCTCCTGTAGCTATTGCCTCCGTATGCCCTACAAAAGTCCCTGCCTTTTCTCCGGCGCAGAAGAGATTCGGTATGCCTTTAACCTTAAGTCCTCTTTCACGTTCGGCACAGGCCATATATCTTATGGAATTTCCCTTCCCTCCCGCATAAGGATCGGAATACATAACGTTTTCAAATCCACTGATGCTTCTCAGATCTTCAAGAGGAAAGAATGGAGTCATCATCTTTGCAGATCCCGTATCTATAAGTATGATATTCTTCGCAAAATCCGGCAGAGCATACTGCCTGCAGACTTTTGACCGGAGCTTCTTCTCGTTAATCAGGTGCTCAGGCAGAGGAACAACCGCAAAGCCCCGAAGGTTCAGTTCCTCCTGCAGCTCTTTGCCCAGAGTCTCCTTATCCAGCTTGCAGGATCCACTGAAGGCACCGGGTGTTCCATCAGCCCTGCATCCGAAATAGTCGTGGCAGCCGGCCTTCTCCGAAATGCTTACTCTAGGGCCAAAAGCAGGGCATCGCAAAATGCACATAGAGCATCCGCGCCCATAATAAGTACAGTTTCCCATAGGTCCGGCAGTGCCCGTCGTTTCAATAAAAACATCCCCGTAAACCTCCTCGCCATCCGCAGAAATAACAGCGTCAATTCGATCTGAGGGGGTTTTGATAACCTGAACAGCCCGAAACATAAGGCGGATCTTTACACCCATGTCGGACAGCATCCTGCGGACACGCGGCTCAACCTTTTTCACATTGTAGAAGCTGGCGTGTCTGTGTCCGGGAAAGTCCACATCCACGTGAGTTGCACAGTCATCTGTAATCTTAAACAGCTCAGACGCGCCCATGGCAATGCATTCCTCTGTCAGAGTGTATCTTCCGTTATTTCTCATAATTCCGCCTGCGTTGCCCAGTCCCAGCAGCATATCTGTCCGCTCCAGAAGATGGACCTCCTCGCCCTGTTTGCGCGCCGTGACAGCCGCACTGCAGCCTGCCCATCCGCCGCCTATAACTACAACAGACATTAATTAAACCTCCCATATACCCATAATACCTTTCGATATTATACGCTCGGGAGGTTCGTACTATTACATATTCACTATTCCATCATGGCAATCTGCATCATGATAGCGCATTCCATTCTCTTTTTGAACAGTTTGCAGCCATAATCGTAAACACCCTTTACAGATCCTGTCGCATGGTACGCGTTGGCAGCACAGCCACCGCTGCAGTAAAGTCTCGCCCAGCAGTCTCTGCATTCTTCTCTTGAGTACACGTTGCAGGACTTGAATTCTTCACGTATGTCTTTCTTTGTAATACCGTTCCAGATGTCGCCCATCCTGTACTTCTCGTCGCCTACAAACTGGTGGCACGGGTACAGATCGCCCCATGGCGTAACTGCAAAGTACTCTGTTCCGGAGCCGCAGCCCGAGATTCTCTTGTAGATACATGGGCCATGATTCAGGTCAATCATATAGTGGTAGAAAGTAAAGCCCTTTCCGGCTTTCTTTCGTTCGATCATTTTCTTTGCAAGAATCTCATACTGCTCAAACAGCTTAGGCAGATCCTCCTCTGTAAGAGCAAAAGGATCATCAGGCGGGCATACAACCGGCTCCATTGAAAGCTCCGTAAATCCCAGATCCGCCATGTGGAATATATCCTCTGTGAAATCCACGTTGTTGTGGGTGAAGGTTCCGCGCATATAGTAGCCTTTGCCACCTCTCGATTCCACCATTTTCCTGAACTTAGGGATTATTATGTCGTAGCTGCCTCTGCCGTCAATGGTTTTGCGCAGTCTGTCGTGAACCTCCCTGCGTCCGTCCAGGCTGAGACCAACGTTGTGCATCTCTCTGTTGGCAAATTCAATCACGTCGTCGTCGATTCCTATTCCGTTTGTTGTCAGGGTGAATCTGAAGTTCTTGTTGTGTTCCTTTTCCACGCTTCTTGCGTAGTTTACAAGATCCTTCACAACCTGCCAGTTCATCAGCGGCTCTCCGCCGAAGAAGTCAACCTCCAGGTTTCTTCTGTCTCCTGAGTTTTCGATGAGGAAGTCAAGTGCTCTCTTTCCCGTCTCAAAACTCATTAACCCTCTTTCACCGTTGAAATTTCCCTGACTTGCGAAGCAGTAGGTGCAGTTAAGATTGCAGGTGTGAGCCACATGGAGGCAAAGAGCCTTAACCTCAGTGTGTCTGTTTTTCAGGTCGGAAGCATTAGGCTCATATATATCATCTGTAAATAGTTTTCTCTGTTTCTTCAGTTCCTCAATATCGTCGAAGACCTCTTCAAGCTCTTCTCTGGTTATATCCTGTTCATCAGCATACTTGTCCAGCATCTTTTCGATGATAGTCTCTTTTTCCTCATCACAAAAAAGTTGGATGATGTCATACGCAACATCATCCACTACATGTACTGAACCACTATAAACATCAATAACGATATTGAAACCGTTAAGCTTATACTGATGTATCATTAGTTCTTCTTTTCACACTCCTGGTTAGCAACTCCGCAGGATGTCTTGCATGCTGACTGACATGATGTCTGGCATTCGCCGCAGCCGCCGTCCTTCATGCTGTTTTCAAGATTTCTTGTTTCGATAGTCTTAATTCTTTTCATATCTATTTCACCTTTCCTTGTTTCATATTATGTTAACAAACATACGTCTATTTTACTGAAAACAGCACCGAATGTCAAGGAATGAACTTACATGTTCTGACCGTTTCGCCAAGCTCGCCGGTGTGGGTGCATGCCCCGCATATTCCCTCGCCGCAGCACATGTTGCCCTTGTTGGGTCTGACGCACGCCCTGCCTGCTGTCTTTTCTATTCTGTCGCTGTAAAAGGGTGATGTGAGTGCCAGTATGTTGTCACTTCCCGAGGTCAGGCGCTTTCTGTCAAAACCGTCTATGATGAACTCTCTGAATTCCATGTTGTCCACAGGAATATCACCAAAGTAATCCTTTATGAAATCGAGAGATACCTTGCTGATATCAATGTAAAAATACGCCTTTTCCGGTTTAACCAGCCCGCTGTCTATGAGATTGCGCAGAGGTGCAATCGCAACCCCTTTTGCATAAACCAGTGTCCGGGGAGTCACCTTCTGTAAAAGGCTCAGACCTGAAAGAGCACTGTAGTAGATGCCCCTGATTTCCATAGGCCCCTGATTCATTACCAGATTGTTACTCTTCGGACCGCAGTTATAGATTCCCAGGTGAAGTTCTTGTCTCTCAGGATCTGATTTCAGAACAGATACGGGCATTCCGAACCAATCTCGATCTTCCTTTCTTTTTGCAAAGACAAAGCTTCCCGGTCTTGCAGCCCTCTGACACAGACCCCTCGGTACGCTGAGAACGAAAACCTTGAAATCTTCGCTATACGTCCGGATTTCTTTTACTGCAAAAACCTCGCTTCTTCTGCCGGATACTCTCTTTCTGCCGTTCTGCAGAAACAGTGAATAAATGCAAACGCCCTGCCAGCTGCAGTCGTTGCAGCTTCCACCGGACAGCCTGCTGCACACCATGCAGTTTCCGCTTTCTGCAAGAACACAGGGACACCCCTCTCGTCCTGCATCCACACATTTTTTATTCATCTCTACACCCCTTCATTTTAAAGCCGTAGTCCATCAAGGAATAGGCGTCGTTAAACCAGTTGCCGTCGGAAAGTAAAACACAGATCATCAGTTCTCCATCTCTTTCCGCTGAAGCAACCAGCGTTCGTCCTGAATTTCTGGTATACCCTATTTTCACCCCGTTGCCGCCCTCATACTGATAGACGGTCTTATTCTTGTTATAGTAGTTTTTCCAGTTTTTAGTACCTGCAATTTTAGCGAATACATCATTTTTCATGGCATGTCTTGCAATATCTGCAAGGTCTCTGGCTGTAGTATAATGGTTTTCACTGAATAAGCCTGTCGGATTTTCGAAGTGAGTTCCCTTGCAACCCAGTTTTTCTGCCTTTTCGTTCATTCTGTCAACGAAATATTCTACTTTTCCTCCCATTTGTGAAGCCAGAGCCGTAGCACCGTCATTACCTGAAACGAGCATTATCCCGTACAAAAGCTCCTCTATGGTCTTCTCCTCTCCCGCCTTGAGAAAGAGGCTTGACCCTTCCACACCGGCGGCCTCCTTCGGAACAGTAATCTTCTCTTTAAGACTTATGTTCTGCTCCCTGCAGATATCAAGCACCACCATTGCAGTCATGATTTTCGTAGTGCTTGCAGGATAGCCCTTTTCATCGGCATTCTTTTCGTAAATGCATTCTCCGCTTCGTCCGTCAATCAGTATTGCCTGCCGGGCACTGATAACCGGAACGGGCGGGATTGTCGTCGTTGTGGGTTTTGATGCGGGCTCAGCCTGATAGAACCAGATGAGCATCCCCAGACCGAAGGCTACCATCAATCCGATAAAAAATAACACTTTTCTCATAAAAAAACTCCTTTACAAGGTATATTCCCTGTAAAGAAGTTTTATTACACATTGATGAGTTCTGCCTACAGCAGCATTCTATCGTTGTCAATTTTAAATTTCTCAACCAGCTTTTCCACAGTCATCTGAGCGCGTTCTTCGCCCCGGATGTCCATGGCGATACGTCCGTTCTGCATAAGAAGTGTTCTGTTTCCGTATGCAAGAGCATCCTTCATGTTGTGAGTAATCATCATAGTACACATGTTATCTCTCTGCGAGAAGCTTTCTGTAAGTTGAAGCACCTTGGCTGCAGCTGAGGGATCTAGCGCAGCTGTGTGCTCGTCAAGAAGAAGCACGGACGGCTGTGCGATTACTGCCATAAACAGCGTCAAAGCCTGTCTCTGCCCTCCGGAAAGAAGCTTTACCTTCTGTGTCATCTTGTCTTCCAGCCCCATCTCCAGAGTTGCCAGCTGCTCACGGAACATCATTCTGTCAGCCTTTGTAATGCCCTTCTGCAGGCCTCTGCTTTTATTCTTTACTGCTGCAATCGCAAGGTTTTCCTCTATGGTCATATCGAAAGCAGTCCCCTTAAGCGGATCCTGAAAAACTCTTCCGATGTGCTTTGCCCTCTTGTGTTCAGGTTCCCTGGTACAGTCCTTACCGTTAATAATGATGCTTCCGGCATCAATCGGGAACACTCCTGAAATACAGTTAAGAAGCGTGGACTTTCCCGCACCGTTATTCCCGATTATTGTGATGAACTCTCCACTTTCAACATCAAGTGAAATATCCTTTAATGCAACCTTTTCATTTATCGTGCCCTCGCCGAACACCTTGGTCAGGTTATGAATTTGAAGCAGCTTTTCCATTACTGTTCCTCCTCCTTCTGATTCTTGCACCACGCTCGCCAAGAACGCCCAGGTATAATGCTGCGGCTACGATCACTGCAGAGACCAGCTTCAGATCGCTTGATTCCATACCCAGATAAAGAGCCTGTGATATGATGATTCTGTAAAGTACAGCACCCAGGGATGCCGAGATTAGTCTTCTGAGCAGTGTACTTGTTCCGAATACAACCTCGCCGAGGATTACAGAAGCAAGACCGATTACCATCATACCGGTTCCGCTGCTGATGTCTGCGAATCCCTGGTTCTGTGCAAGCATACCTCCGGAAAGTCCTACAAGTCCGTTGGACAGAGCCAGTCCCAGAACCTTCATGCTGTCCGCAGACACCCCGGAAGCCCTTACCATATCTTCATTGTCACCGGTAGCTCTGAACACAAAGCCAAGTCTTGTCTTCAGGAACATGAACAGCAGAGCAATCACTGCAGCAAGCAGTACCGCTCCAATTACAATGCCTGAAAATTTTGACGGCATAATCCTATCCGCCATTGTGTAAATTGTTTCTGAGTTTACCAGAGGTACATTCGGTGCTTTTCCCATTATTCTGAGATTGATGGAATATGAGCCCAGCATTACGAGAATTCCGGCAAGTATTGCCTGAATCCTGAATCGCGTATGTAAAACTCCGGTCAGCAGACCGGCGCATCCACCTGTAATGAATGCGCCAATCAGTGATATATACGGGTTTATGCCTGCAGCACACATTACTGCAGATGTTGCCATTCCTGTTACTATAGAACCATCTACAGTAAGATCCGGCATGTTAAGCGTTCTGAAGGAAAGGAATATTCCCAGCGCCAGAATCGCATATATTGTTCCAAGCTCTACTGCTCCAAGCAGAGCGGTCATTGTCATCATAAGATATTAGCTCCTCCGTCAATAATGTCCTGTGGAATTTCGAGTCCCAGTGCATCAGCTGTAGTCTGGTTAACGTAAACCTGCAGATCTGACATTGTCTTCACAGCCATTGTTGCTGTGTCAGCACCATTAAGAACTTCAGCTATCATCTTGCCTGTTTCATTTCCAAGTACGGTGTAATCGATTCCATAGGTTGCAAGTCCGCCGTCCTTTACCATGGAGTCTGCACTTACATAGAACGGAGTCTTTGATTTGTTGAATACATCAGTAGCAACCTGCATTGAAGAGGCTATAGTATTGTCAATCGGGGAAAATACGATATCGCATTTGTCAGCAAGCTTCTGTGCAGCCTGCTGAACTTCACTTGTGTTTGTTACTGTTGAAGTTACAACCTTCAGCCCTTTTTCTTCTGCATAAGCCTTAAGATCTTCGATTACAGATACTGAATTTGCTTCACCTGTGTTGTAAAGTGCGCCGATGGTCCTGAAGTCAGGTGTAATTTCTTCAGCAAGTCCCATAATCTTGTCAACTGCAATATAATCAGATGTTCCTGTTACGTTTCCGCCGGGTTCATCATTGCTTGCAACAAGCTCTGCTGAAATAGGATCTGTAATCGCTGCAAACACAATCGGAATATCTGTTGTCTCACTTAAAGCAGCCTGTGCGGCAGGTGTTGCGATAGCAACAATAACGTCAACCTCATCACCCACAAACTTCTGAGCGATATTCTTCATTGTTCCCATATCGTTCTGTCCGTTCTGATAATCGATTTCCAGGTTTTCGCCTTCTTTGAAGCCCTCAGCCTCAAGTCCCGCAATCAGACTCTCTCTTATTGTGTCAAGTGATGGATGCTCAACAAGCTGAATTATTCCCACCTTGAAGGTCTTGTTTTCCGCATCTGACTTCTCTCCGCATCCTGTTACAAACAGTGTGGATGCCGCTAATACTACAGTTAGTAATAAAGTGATAATTTTTTTCATTTTTCTCTTCCTTCCTACGCTGATAGATTCGGGGAATGAAAAAAGGTCTTTGCCCGCTATTCAGAGGACAAAGACCAGTAAGTCAATGTTATGCCACCCCGTGCAGTAGAAATTCTGCACTGTCTTCAGGTACAGCGTGATACCTGCTCCCTGGATAACGGGCGGAGCTCCCGTCAGGCATTACTAAGATAATCATCCGTTCTTCCTGCCCTCATGAGTCCATTCATCACAGCCCTTATTGCCGCAATCACACCATCTGCGGCTCTCTCTCAACTCGGAATCCATAACTACTATTCTCAATCACCGGTTTGTAAACTATTAAGTTGATAACCACATTCTAGTACTTTATCTTGATTATGTCAATATCATTTTATTATTTTTTATAAAAAACCACAAAAACACTATTGTATCTTTGTGGTTCTTTACTAATTCTACAGTTATTACAGTCTTCCAAATCTTTCAGTAAGCTCTCTAAGCTGCTCTGGCACACCGTCAAGAGCTTCAGCGTCAGCTCTCCAGGACCAGTTGCCAGTGGCTACTCCCGGTACGTTCATTCTGGCTTCATCTCCCAGCTCCAGAACGTCCTGAAGGGGCATAATCACTATATCCGCGGTAGACCCGTAAAGATTGTTTTTCAGTCTCTTCAGCAGTTCAGAAACTTTCTCCGCATCAGACACACCGTATCTGTCTGCGACCCATCCCTTAAGTGTCGCGTTGTCATGAGTTCCGCTGTATGCAATCTTTCCGGCCGGAGGATTATATGATTCCAGCGGGTCAGTATCTGCGAACTGCATTACATCCACGCCGTAGAATCCGCAGACATCCATCAGTGCATTAACTCCCGGAGTAATAGTGCCAAGATCCTCTGCCATAAAAGGAAGCTCCCCTATACTCTCGTAGCAGTTTCTGAAGAATTCACTTCCCGGTCCTATGCACCAGCGGCCTTCCGTAGCCTTTCTTCCCGCAGGTATTTCCCAGTAAGCCTCAAATCCTCTGAAGTGATCCAGTCTTGTGTAGTCGTACAGTTCCATGCAGCGCGCAAATCTGTTTTTCCACCAGGTATACCCGTCTGTCTTCATATCGTCCCATCTGTACAGAGGGTTGCCCCACAGCTGACCATCTGCACTGAAGTAGTCAGGGGGGACACCTGCCTGAGCCTCAGCATAACCGTTTTCATCCACTCTGAACATTTCAGGCTGTGACCATACATCGGCAGAATCTGCGGCCACAAACATCGGCATATCACCGATTATTCTGATACCTTTGCTGTGAGCATATTCTCTTGTCTCGTGCCACATCCCCGCAAATACAAACTGTCCGTACATGTAGAATTCAGCCTCTTCAGCAAGCTTCTCGTCCTTATACATGATTTCGCTGTACTTGCGGTATTTCTTCGGCCATTCCTGCATAGCTGCGCCATCATACTTTTTCTTCATGACACAGAACATGGCGTAGCCCGGCAGCCAGTTTCTGTTCTCTTTTCTGAAACGTTCAAACTCCTTCTTCTCTGCTGATGTCATTGCCCTGAAACCGGCCATAAGTTCATCTTCACTCAGTCCCGTAAGTGAAACGTTACCCGCAAATGCAGACTGTCCCGAATACGGAGAACCGAACATGTCCGTTGGATTCAGCGGCAGAATCTGCCAGTACTTCTGGCCTGCCTCGGCGAGAAAATCTATGAACTTTCTGGCGGGCTCTCCCAGAGTTCCTCCCGGAATGGACGTAATATGTGCAAGAACGCCGCTGCCCTTTTCCATAGGCTTTGCAAGCTTGGACTCTCTCGTGAAATGAACCATCGATGATCCCAGCTGCTTCAGATGCAGCGTAATACATCCGTCCTGATCCGGTATCAGCGTACCTCCTGCAACAGCGTCAGCTGCATTGCCTTCAGCTCTGATTCTGATATCATAAGTGTTGTTGAGGCTTCTGTTTATTACAGTCAGAACAGATTCTCCTTCGCTTCTTCTGTATAAACCGAAAACATCGTCATTAAAGGCAACCGGCTGGAAGTCACCATCGACCAGCACTGAATACTGCTTTCTAAGTGACGTTGCATTTCTATATATATTGCCTGCGTTTTCGTCCTCTCTGCCCCACGGGAAAGCACCCCTGTTGTACGGATCGCTGAAACCTTCCATGCCCGCTTCATCACCGTAGTAAATACACGGAACTCCCGGCATCGCCATCTGCGTCAAAGCTGCCAGCCACAGTCTTCCAAGAGCAAGATCCTTCTGTCCGGCATTTAACCGGTAATTTTTCTTATCTTCATCCGACATAGAATACTCTCCCGGAGCATTTCCGAACAGTGTCAGAACTCTCATTCTGTCATGGCTTCCCAGCAGATTCAGGTTTCCGTAGAAGTTTTCCCTCGGATAGTTTTCATACAGGCTCATCAGTCTCTCTGCAAGATCGAATGCTGAAATATTTCCGATGATAAACTGCTCTATTCCGTCGCGGAAAGGATAGTTCATCACACAGTCAAGCTCATCTCCAAGGAAGTATTTTCTGAGCCGGCTGTAGCTTATCTTATGAGATGCATCCTCCCATACTTCCCCCATAAGCAGTCCGTCCTCGCCCTTCTCAGCGATTACAGCATCCTTTATTCCAGCTATAAAATCATCAGGCAGCTCATCTGCAACGTCAAGTCTCCAGCCCTTTGCGCCCAGTCTCAGCCACCTGCGCACTATGCTGTTCTCATCTCCGAAGATGAAATTTCTGTAGCTTTCATCATTTTCTCTCACATTAGGCAGGTCGTCCACGCCCCACCAGCAGTCATAGCTTCCGTCTTCTTTGAAGCTGAACCAGTCGTAATAAAGGGAGTCCTCACCCTGGCAGGCTCCCTTCTCCGGGTAGTTGCCGTATCTGTTGAAATATATGCTGTCACATCCGGTATGATTGAAGACGCCATCCAGGATTATGGATATGCCCTTTGCCTCCGCCTCTCTGCAAAGGCAGGCAAAGTCCTCCTCTGTTCCCAGCAGGCTGTCAATTTTAGTGTAATCCGCAGTGTCGTAGCGGTGATTGCTTGCTGCCTCAAATATTGGATTCAGATAAATTGCAGTGATGCCTATAGACTCGAGATATCCCAGTTTCTCCCGGATTCCGTTCAGGGTACCTCCATAAAAATCCCAGTTTTTTATCCTTCCGTCATGTTCCCTGTCATATTCCGGAGTCCTGTACCAGTCGTTCCACAAAACGCGTCCCGGTCCTCTACGGGCGTCATCTGACAGCAGCATTTTCTCCCCGTCAAATTTTTTATCAAAACTCTCTCCTCTGTAGAATCTGTCAGGAAATATCTGATAAACCACAGCGTTTCGGTACCACTCCGGCAGCTTACGCTCCTTGTGGCAGGTAATCTGAAACGACGGCGGATTGCCAAAGTACATTATGCCTTCACCGCCCGTGCTTCCCTGTTTAGCTCCGTAATACATGCACGTTCCGTCTGCACGATCAATTCTGAAGGAATACCAGTAAAGTGCTGCCTCTTCACATTTCAGTTCGCATGAGTATCTGACTCTGTCATCCATAGGATTCTTCTTCATCGGATAAAAAGCTTCTCCTTCACCATCTACCCATGTTCTAAGTACAATTTCCGCACCGCTCTCCTCGAATAAATCTATGCTTAGAGAAACAGTGCCACCAGTATTGATGGCACCGAACGGCTTCCTGTATTCACTTAATCTGCTGTTGTGATAAGCTCTCATGAATTATTTGCCTTTCTTTTCAACATTCTTCTTTGACGTCGATTTCTTTGTTTTCGTTTTTTTTGCTGTGCTCTTCTTTGCAGCCGTTTTTTTCGCTCCTGTTCTCTTTGCAGTATTCTTCTTTGCTGATGTCTTCTCTTCAGCAGGCTGTTCCTCAGCTTCAGGAGCCTCGATTTCAGGATGCAGTCTGCGATAAACATTCAGATATTTTTCAGCGGCAGCCTTCCAGCTGAAGTCTCTGCTCATTGCCTGTCTTCTCAGCTGTGCAAGCGCATCCTTGTTATCATAGTAAACGCCCATTGCATTTTTAATTGTAAACAGCATTTCATGTGCATTGTAATTAGCAAAGCTGAAACCTGTTCCTTCACCCGTGAAACGGTTATATGGCTGTACACTGTCACGTAGTCCTCCCGTTTCACGAACAACGGGAAGATTTCCATATCTCATAGCCATCATCTGAGACAATCCACACGGTTCGAACAGGGAAGGCATCAGGAAGAAATCTCCTCCTGCATACAATCTGTGCGCAAGACCCTCATTGAAGGTTATACATGCAGCCATCTTTCCCGGATATCTGGCCTGGAAACCGCGGAACATATCTTCATATTCTCTGTCTCCTGTTCCCAGAACAGCAAACTGTAATGGAAGCTGAAGCAGTTCGTCAAGCACATGCTGGACAAGATCCAGCCCCTTCTGCTGTGTAAGTCTTCCACACATGGTTATCAGAGGAACATGGTCGTTTACCTCAAGTCCCAGTTCTCTCTGAAGAGCCGCTTTGCATTCTTCCTTTCCCGACATATTGTCAATTGAGAAATGTGCAGGAAGATTGATATCTGTCTCCGGATTATAGTCTTCCTGGTCAATTCCGTTCATAATGCCGTAAAGCTCGTTATGTCTTCTTCTGTAAATTTCCTGCATGTTTTCTCCGAAGTAAGGAGTCTGAATTTCACGGGCATAAGTTTCACTTACTGTCGAAAGAAGATCGCTGTAACACAGGGCTCCCTTCATGAAGTTGATGGAGACTCTGTCACTTCTCAGCTGGTTTGCAGCAGCAGGAATCTCAGCAAGTCCAAGTATGTCACCCAGAACGGCGTCTGACATCTGACCCTGGAATTTCAGATTATGCACTGTAAACAGTGTCTTAATATTGTCATATCCCGGAACATTCCGGTAGAATTCTCTCAGAAATACTGTCGAAAGTGCTGTATGCCAGTCATTGCAGTGTAATACATCGCATTTGAAATCCACGTACTGGAGAAATTCGCATACAGCTTTGGAAAAGAACGCAATTCTTTCTCCATCATCGAAGTATCCGTATGCATTATCCCTCTTGAAATAATATTCGTTGTCAACAAAATAATAGGTTACACCCTGATGAGTAAGGGTCTCGATTCCACAGTACACATGTCTCCAGCCCAGCATCATATAGAAATCACATACGTGAGTCATCTTATTTTTATATTCATCAGGAATATTCTTATATTTTGGAATTATTACCCGTACCTCTGCCGCGCCGGTTTCATTTAAGGCTTTAGGAAGGGAGCCGGCTACATCGCCAAGCCCCCCTGTCTTAATGAATGGAACGGCCTCAGAGGATGCGAATAGCACTCTAAGCTTACGTTTCATAAATCTTTTCCTTTTCTTTCAGTTTAATAACGAGGTTAAATGTTCTTCTTTGGAATAATCATCTTCTTTTCTTCAGTGCCCTTTATAACCATATTACAGTCGATGGTGTTTCCTCTATCAATGATTGCATTCTCAACATGTGCCCCTGCTTTGATTACACAGTCCTGCATTATTATACTGTTTTTTACAGTAGCACCCTCTTCAACTATTACATGACGGAACAGCACGCTCTTTTCAACCCTTCCGCTTATCTTGCAGCCTGCAGGAATAGTAGCATTTCTGACCTCACAGTTTCTGTCATACTTTGTAGGCACAGAATCCTGCTCCTTCGTAAGAATAGGTCTTTCCGGACTGAACAGAGCCTTGTCAACCTCATAAACCAGAGAGTCCATGTTTCCGTCAAAGTATGAATCTATGTCGAAGATACTCTTGCCGTATCCCTCGAATTCGAATGTTCTTACATTGAATTGTCCATAGGATCCCTTCAGGCAGTCAAACAGGTCTGAATAGCTTACGGCTTTATATCCCTCAATGATGTCAACCAGCAGCTGTCTGTTAATAATAAAGCTGTCGATGAACGCCTTCTCGCCTTTCTTTACTCCTCTGTAAACGTCAGTAACTCTTCCGTTTTCGGATACAATTGTTGAAAGATACTTATTGTCTCGTCTCGCTGTAGTCTGCACCATTGTAATGTCAGCACCACTTTCAATATGTGCCTTTGCAAGCTTGGCATAATCAATGTTGCAGATGATATTTGTCGCAGTAACAACTACATAAGGAGCAGGCGAACGATGCAGATATACACTGTTTCTGCCAAAATCTCTGAGTACGAATCTGTTTGACGAGCTTGAGATACCGAAGGCCGAACCCGGAAGGATGAACAGACCTCCGTTTTTCTTGTCAAGTGACCACTCTTTACCGATACCGATGTGGTCGATTATTGAACGATATTTATACGGCAGAACAAGACCGACCGTCTCGATCCCCGAGTTAACCATATTGGATAACGGAAAATCTATCAGACGATATCTTCCGCAATAAGGAAGAGAGGCTATAGTTCTCTCACCTGTCAATGTCTCCATTTCCGGTGTATCATAGTTTGCTACAACAATACCTATAACTTTATCCATTACTGCTGACCTCCTTCTCCATAAATCTCGTCATTTCCAATCAATGCTATCTCTGAGCCCTCCTCATCACTGCCAAGTGTGCATCCGCTCTTTACTACAGCATTTTCACCTAAGATAGCTTTGATGACAGTTGCACCTTTTTCAACCTTTGAACCCGGAAGAAGAACAGAATCTTTCACAAGCGCACCCTCTTCGACAACCGCATTTGTGCTCAGGATTGAATGGTGCACCTTGCCCTTTACATTACATCCGTTAGAAACAAGTGACTGTTTAACATCAGCATTGGCACCGATATACTGTGGCGGATAGATATTGGAGTTGCTCATGAACGGAAAGTCCGGATCATCCAGCACAAATGCCGGTTCATCATCCAGAAGCTCCATGCTTGTTTCATGGTATGCAGGAATGGTTCCCACATCCTTCCAGAATCCTGAGAATTCGTATGTAAACAGGTTCTTTCCTTCTGCCAGAAGCTTAGGAATGATGTTCTTGCCGAAGTCATGGTCTGAAGTCTCATCTGTGCTGTCCTCGATAAGAGCCTTAACCAGTACATCTTTGTTAAAGATGTAAATTCCCATAGAAGCCAGATTCGAATCCGGTTCGGCAGGTTTCTCTGTGAACTTCACAATTCTGCCCTCATCATCAGCCGTAATAATTCCGAATCTTGAGGCATCCTCCCAAGGTACCTGAATAACGGATACGGACAGATCTGCTCCCTTTGCCTTATGATTTTCCAGCATTTTACGGTAATCCATGCGGTACAGATGATCTCCTGACAGAATCAGAACGTATTCTGAGTCATACAGATTCAGGAATTCTATGTTTCTGAATATGGCATCTGCAGTACCCTGATACCACGATCCACCTGATTCAGTTTCATATGGCGGTAATACGAAAACACCGCCATCTCTGCTGTTCAGATTCCAGCTTGCACCGGAACTGATGTAGGAGTTAAGCAGGAATGGTCTGTACTGTGTCAGTACGCCTACAGTGTTAATGCCTGAGTTGGCACAATTGGACAGGGAAAAGTCGATGATTCGATACTTTCCTCCAAATGAAACGGCCGGTTTAGCTATACTCTTTGTCAATGCCAGAAGACGGCTTCCCTGTCCGCCTGCCAGCAACATTGCGATACATTCGTTTCTTTTCATCCTCAAACTGCACTCCTTCCTTAGTCTTGTTTGATCATGTGATAGTGTTTTGTGTTAAGTTGTTAAGTTGTTTAAAATGTTAAGTTGTATGGGATATGACGCTTATAGTTTCCAGATTTCTTCTGCGTACTGTCTAATAGTGCGGTCACTTGAGAAAAAACCTGAAGAAGCGGTGTTATGAAGGGATATTCTGTTCCACTCGTCTTTTCTAGTGTACAGTTCCTCCAGGTTGTGCCATGCTTTTATGTAGCTGTCGAAGTCCTTCAGTACGAAGAATTCATCGTTGCTGCGAAGCAGGCTGTCATAAATATGGTCAAAGTTGCCGGACAGTCTTCCATAGGTTCCGTCAATCAGCTGGTCAACGACTCTCTTCAATTCCATATTGTGGTTGTATTCGTCCCAGGCATAGTAGCTCTGATTCTTCTTCAGTTCCTCTACTTCCTCGCTTCTGAGACCGAATATCTCAATATTGTCCATTCCAACCTGTTCTGAAATTTCTACGTTGGCTCCGTCCATAGTACCAAGTGTAATTGCTCCGTTCATCATGAACTTCATGTTGCCCGTTCCTGATGCTTCCATTCCGGCGGTTGAGATCTGTTCGCTTATGTTGGCAGCAGGATAAATTAACTGAGCGCTTGAAACTGCAAAGTTCGGTACAAATGCAACTTTTATTTTATCGCGGCATTTAGGGTCATTATTAACCACATCAGCCACTGAATTAACTAATCTGATCACGTCTTTTGCAAAGACATATCCCTGAGCCGCCTTGCCCGCAAAAATGAAGGTTGAAGGGGTGATATCCTTGTTTGGATTATCCAGAATTTCATTATACAGGTGCATAACCTTAAGTATATTTAGCAGCTGTCTCTTATATGCATGGAATCTCTTAACCTGCACGTCGAAAATAGAATCGCAGTCAACCGAGATTCCGGATTTTTCGTAAATATATCCGGCAAGTCTTTCTTTGTTCTGACGCTTGCTCCTGTCTATTTCTTCAAGGAAATTTGCATCGTTTTCAAAAGCAGTAAGCTTGGAAAGCTCTGACGCATCCTTCATCCAGCCGTTTCCGATTGCATTTGTAATCAGCCTGGAATATGAAGGATTTGCCTCAGCCAGGAATCTTCTGTGTGTAATACCGTTAGTCTTGTTCTGGAACTTGTCAGGTGTCAGTTCGTAGAATTCCTTCAGTACATCGTGCTTAAGGATCTCTGTATGAAGAGATGCAACTCCGTTAACTGAATGACCTGCAATTACAGACAGATTTGCGGTCCTTACCTGTCCGTCCCACAGTATAGCAGTCCTGCGATGCAGCTCCTGCCAGTTTTCTCTGTCTCTAGGGAAGCTTTCTCTGTATCTTCTGTCTATTTCCTCTACGAAATCGTATACTCTTGGAAGCAGCTGCCTGAACATATCAATCGGCCACTTTTCCAAAGCTTCAGGAAGAACTGTATGGTTGGTATAGGAGATTGTTCTGGTTGTGATGTCCCATGCCTGATCCCAGCTCAGCCCCTCGATATCGATCAGTACTCTCATAAGCTCCGGTGCACACAGTGCCGGATGTGTATCGTTAGTATGAATTGCAACCAGTTCAGGGAATCTTTCCCAGTCAGTTCCATACTCATATTTGAAAGTCTCCACTATGTTGTTGATTCCGGCGCATACGAACATGTATTCCTGCTTAAGTCTGAGTATCTTGCCTGCCATTCCGTTATCGTTAGGGTAAAGCAGACTCGTAATAGCTTCAACGTCAGAGCGGAACTTCATCGCCCCACTGTAATCGCCTCTGTTGAATGCATCCATGTCGAAGTCCTCCTCACAAGGCTGAGCGCTCCACAGTCTCAGATTATTTACAGTCTCTCCGCCGTATCCGACAACCGGAACATCATAAGGCACTGCCAGAATAGTTTCTCCACCTTCCCAGCTGCACCAGAACTGTCCGTTCTCATAATGCTTAACCACTTCTCCGCCGAATCTTACAACTACAGAGTTTTCCATTCTTCTTGTCTCCCACGGGAAACCATTCTCCAGCCAGTTGTCAGGAAGCTCAACCTGCTGTCCGTCTTTGATTGCCTGTTTGAAAAGACCATAGTTGTATCTGATTCCGTTTCCGTGACCTGAATATCCAAGACTGGCCAGTGAATCAATGAAGCAGGCTGCAAGTCTTCCAAGACCGCCGTTTCCAAGTCCAGGATCTCTTTCCTGTTCACACAGGTTGTCAAGAGACTCACCCAGCTCAGCAAGACCGTCTCTTACCAGGTCTTCAATACCGAAGTTGATAAGGTAGTTCTTCAGGAGTTTTCCGATAAGGAACTCCATGGAAAAATAATAGATTTTTTTTCTTCCCTCAACGTGTGTCTTTTTCTTGCAGTCTGACTCTATTGCTTTTGCTTCTGAGGCAATCAGCTTTGCCAGAATGTTGTATCTTTCAGTGGCAGTCGCCCGCTCAAAGCTTTTTCCAAGCTCTGACTTGAAACTCTCAACATACTTCTGTTTAAATTCTTCCTTGTTCTTGAAAATAGTGTTCATTGGTATATCTCTTCTCCTTAAGTGAATTTATTTACTTCTTAGTCGCCTTCTTTCGCGGTGCAGTTGTCCTCTTGAATACAACTGCTGCAAGAGGAGGAAGTCTGAATTCGATTGAATCATCCATACCGTGGAATTCAATTTTTTCACTCTTGATCAGATCCTTGTTTTCGACTCCCGATCCGCCATACTCCTGCTTGTCTGAATTGAAGACTTCTTTATATAATCCCTTCTTAGGAACTCCCTCCCTGTAGCATTCATAGGTTTCAGGAGTCATGTTAAGAATTACAATAAGGTCATCTATAGGGTTCTTTCCGTGACGTATAAATGAGTATACACTCTGCTCTCCGTTGTCAGCCTCCAGCCAGGTAAATCCTTCCCAGCTGAATTCCTTGTACCATAGAGCCTTGTTTTTCTTGTAGAACTCATTGGCTTCTTTCACGAAATGCTGATGCTTGCGATGTGCCTCATGCTCCTCAGGCAGGAACCATTCCAGACCCTCGTAGTCTCTCCATTCGATAAATTCCGCAATTTCACTTCCCATGAAATTCAGCTTATGTCCGGGATGTGTCAGCTGGTACATGAGCAGAGTTCTCAGACCGGCAAATTTTCTCCAGTAATCTCCGGGCATTTTATTGATCAGTGAACATTTTCCGTGAACCACCTCGTCATGTGAAA
>JALENF010000154.1 GCA_022767945.1 Bacillota bacterium | reverse complement strand
TTCAGTTCCCTTGTTCCGTTGTTATCTACAAGAATTGTTACCTTCATGTGTCTCCTCCTTTTCTATGAATCCGCCGACTAAGTGAATCCGCCGACTAAGTGAATCCGCCGCCGGTTCACTTTGCGCAGCTCACTCTGCTCGGCTGCTCTTCCTCCCTGCACTCGCGGCGCACTCCTTCCACCGCGCGCTCGCTGCTCACCCTGCTCGGCTTACTCCTTCCACTGCGCGCCTTCAATCCGCAGCAGCTTCGCTTTGATGTCTGTTCCTCCTGCATATCCGGTCAGACTTCCGTCCGCGCCGATAACTCTGTGGCAAGGCACTATAATAGAAATATTGTTGCGCCCCACTGCGCCGCCTACGGCCTGGGCGGACATTCTTTTTATGCCCCTGCGTTGTGCCAGCTCCTCTGCAATTTCACCATAGGTTGTGGTTTCGCCATATGGAATCTGCATCAGGATTTCCCACACCTCTATTTGGAAATCGGTTCCTATGAAATGCAGTGGCGGAGTGAAGTCTGGTTCACGTCCTTGGAAATAAATATCAAGCCAGCGTCTGGTCAGCCGAAAAGCTTTGGGTTTTGATGCGTTACCTCCTTCATCGCATGCTAAAGCTTTCTCGACCGCCTCTGCGCCACCCAGTATTTTTGCGAAATGCAGCTGGCCTTCTATCCAGAGACCCACCAGGCCGGCTTCGTCAGCCGCCATGTACACCTTCCCGACAGGAGTTTCGTATTCAGAAACATAGTAATTATCGTTCATTTTAGCCATGCATTAATAATACCACAAAAAATGCCTTTAAATCTGTATGAAATCCATATTTCAAATTCTTTTAATGTATCACCACCTGCGTTTATCAGTGCATAACTCGCCTTTTTTATGCATACGCCAGTTTCTGTAACATTCGTGTATTTTTATGGCGGATTTTGGCATGTTTCATTAGTTTTTCTGAAAAACATGGCGGAACAGCTGTCATGTTCTATACGTAAAATACTAGTTTTATGGCGTTTTGTAATAGTGTATCGAATCCTGCATCTTAAGATTTCATCAAGCAGCCGATATCAGGTATCAGCTGAACTGTCAGCAAGCATCATTTGTGTATAAATATAAATCTTACTTAAATATTTATGCTTTATTTCTTTCCGGTAACTCTTCAAAAATGTTTTTCCGCCATAAATCATATTAAAATCATTAATTTCATGCCAAAATCCGCCATAATGAGCCTCATAAATAGCATAATATGGCGCGCCAAGTCAAATCGTCACATTCCTCACATTTAATCGCGTCTTATTACATTTATTTACAGTAATTTATTGACATATTACGCGCCATATGCTAATCTACTTATGATGAAATGAGTACATTAATGAGTATATTAATGTAGGAAGGAGCTAATTAATCACATGAGTAACATTCTTGCAACTCTCAACTATGAATTAAAGAAGCAATGCATGGCATTAGAGCATGCGCAGATAGAACTGGGTAAAGCGCCACGAGGTTTCTTGCGAGAAAAAAAGAGAGTTAAATCTGTTGGGTTATATCATGTTGTAGACAATAGAGAAATCAACATTACAGAAAGGCCTGAAATTGTCACGGCATTAATAAGGAAGAAAATTAATGCAAAAATTATCAAAACCGCTAAAGTAAACATAGCAGTGTTAAAGAAAGTCCTTGCTGTTTTCCAGCCTAATAGTTACAACGACATTATGAAAACACTTCCCAAGGTGTATCAGCAGGCAAATAATATTTTAAACAAAACAGCAAAGGCAACGCAAAACAAGCTGCTGTACAAACCGGAAACTCACAAGCATGCTACAACGGCAGGGATTTATGTCAGATCGAAGTCTGAGGTAATAATAGCAAATGCACTTACATCGTATGGAATACCTTTCAGCTACGAAGAAATGTTTCAGGTAAAGACGCGCGACGGGAAACGGATTTACCCGGATTTTAAAATAAAATGCTCTGATGGGTACATCATAATTTGGGAACATTGGGGACTCCTGACAGATATAGAGTACTGCATCGATCAGGCTTATAAGCTGAACGCATATAATTCACAGAATTATATTATCGGAGAGAATCTGATAATTACAATGGATGACCGCAACGGCGGCTGCAATGCACAGAAAGTTGATGAAATAATAAGAACGGCAATCTTACCGCATATGGGATTTTAGACAAAAACAGGGGCCGCGCCGATGCGGCCCCCTGCATTTTAATCAGTATCAAGGTATTTCAAGAATATCAAAGTATTACAGAATATCAATATACTCTCCTGCAAGAGCTTTGTTCATGCTGCGGACAGCGCAGAACTTGCCGCACATACTGCAGGCTTCATCATGATCCTCTTCAGGCTTGCGGCTGTCTCTGATTGCCCTTGCGGTTTCAGGGTCCAGAGCGCAGGCAAACTGTTCTTCCCAGTCAAGATTTCTTCTTGCATCAGCCATTCTGTCGTCGATGTCACGAGCACCCGGAATTCCTTTTGCAATGTCAGCTGCGTGTGCAGCAATTTTGGAAGCGATGATTCCCTGCTTTACGTCATCAACATTAGGAAGGGCAAGATGCTCAGCAGGAGTAACGTAGCACAGGAATGCGGCTCCGCTCATGGCTGCAACCGCTCCGCCGATGGCAGAAGTGATATGGTCATAGCCCGGAGCAATGTCAGTTACAATCGGCCCAAGTACATAGAATGGTGCGCCCATACAGATAGACTGCTGAACCTGCATGTTGGCAGCAACCTGATTTAGCGGCACGTGGCCCGGACCTTCCACCATTACCTGTACATTGTGAGCCCATGCTCTCTTAGTCAGCTCGCCCAGACGAACAAGCTCCTCAATCTGGCATACGTCAGTTGCGTCAGCCAGACATCCCGGACGGCAGGCGTCTCCAAGAGAAATAGTAACGTCATGCTCTTCGCAGATGTCCAGAATTTCATCAAAGTATTCATAGAAAGGATTTTCCTCTCCGGTCATGCACATCCATGCAAATACAAGGCTTCCGCCACGGCTTACGATGTTTGTTCTGCGCTTGTGCTTTTTTATCTGCTCGATGGTCTTTCTTGTAATACCGCAGTGAAGAGTAACGAAGTCTACTCCGTCCTCAGCGTGCAGGCGAACAACATCGATAAAATCCTTTGCAGTCAGTGTTGCCAGGTCTCTCTGATAGTGGATTACGCTGTCGTAAACAGGAACAGTTCCGATCATTGCGGGGCATTCACTAGTCAGCTTGCGACGGAAAGGCTGAGTGTTTCCGTGGCTGGAAAGGTCCATAATTGCCTCTGCTCCAAGCTCAACAGCGCTCATAACCTTCTGCATTTCTATGTCATAATCCTTGCAGTCGCGGGAAACACCCAGGTTTACGTTGATTTTTGTGCGAAGCATGCTGCCCACACCCTCAGGATTCAGGCTCTTGTGATGCTTGTTTGCACAGATTGCAACCTTGCCTTCAGCAACCAGCTGCATCAGTTTTTCAACTGGCATGTTTTCCTTCTCTGCAACGATTTTTATTTCCTTAGTTACAATTCCTTTTCTTGCGGCGTCCATTTGTGTTGTGTATGTATTCATTTTCAGAGTCTCCTTTTTATATATTTTTATCTCCGTGCAGGGGTTTTCATCGGTGTCCAATGCGCATCCCCCATCTTACGATTTCCGGGCTATTCACTTATTCTAAATGCATGGTTCAGCGGCCCCGAACCTTTTCCAAGATCCAGTTCTGCGGCCAGGGCTCCCGATATGTATTCCTTCGCTTCACGGATTGCATCCTCTACAGAAAGACCTTTTGCAAGGCCTGCAGCTATTGCAGATGAAAGGGTGCAGCCTGTTCCGTGGGTGTTTGGATTGTCAATTCTCTTTCCCTCAAACCAGGTGAACTTTCCGGTTCCCGGCTCATCCCCGCTTCCGGCTTCACACTCGTAAAGCAGGTTGTCCGCATCGCTGACACTGTGACCGCCCTTAAGCAGTACTCTGCATCCGTACTTTTTCCCCATAGTCTCTGCTGCAGACATCATGTCTTCACGACTTTTTATGCTCATGCCCGACAGAATCTCTCCCTCAGGGATATTTGGCGTTATCAAAACCGCCAGAGGTATAAGTTCCTCCCTCAGTGTCTCCACAGCCTCTTCATCTATAAGGCGAGCTCCGCTTGTGGCCACCATTACGGGATCAACCACTACATTCTCCGCCTTGTATTTTCTCAGCTGCTTCACAATTTCCTTTATCAGCCCTTTTGATGAAACCATCCCGATTTTTACAGCATCGGGTCTGATATCATCAAAAACCGCTTCTATCTGTTTTCCGAGGAAATCCGGACTTGCCTCCAGAATCCCCGTCACGCCGGTGGTGTTTTGTGCCGTGAGAGCTGTAACAGCCGTCATGGCATATACACCGTTCATGGTCATAGTCTTAATGTCTGCCTGAATACCGGCGCCTCCGCAGGAATCACTTCCTGCGATTGATAATGCAGTTCTCATAATATCTCCTTTGCCGCCTCAATGAGCTCAATCGTTGCATCGTACGGGCTGTCAGCCTTCATAATGGCCGAAACCACGCATATTCCAGCAATGTCTGCATCCTTGAGAACGTCTATGTTGTCCTTGTTCAGTCCCCCGATTGCGTTTACCGGAATCGGCACGGCACGGCAGATATCCGCCAGCGTTTCAACTGAAGTCAGCACAGTTTTTACCTTTGTAGTCGTAGGATAAATGGCTCCCACTCCCAGATAATCCGCCCCCTGCTCATATGCTTCCAGAGCCTGAGGCACAGTCTTCGTAGTTGCTCCGATGATAATGTCGTCACCCAGAATTTTTCTCGCTGTCGCAACAGGCATATCAGACTGTCCCAGGTGTACTCCCTCGGCGCCTACAGCCATTGCAACGTCAATTCTGTCATCTATAATAAGCGGCACGTTGTACTTCACAGTCAGAGCGTGAACCTTCTCCGCCAGGTCGATGTACTCTCTGGTGGTTTTGTTCTTCTCGCGAAGCTGCAGGAGAGTTACTCCACCCCTGAGGGCGTCCTCAACCCTGCGCAGAAACTCTTCTTCACCGCAAAAAGTGCTGTCGGTGATGAAGTACATTGTCGTGTCTATCTTTCTATCAAAACCCATTTTGCCTCACCTCGCTACACGTACAGGTAGTCGTTCAGCACCGGCTGAAGCCCACCTTTTTCGATATCTTCGTACATTTTGTCGAAGCTGCGGTCGTCGTTTATCTCAAACTGCTCGTCTCCCGCTTCCTCGCCAGCCTCTTTGCCTGTGTACTTGTCCTCATGGTCGCCCACACCCGTTGAAACGCCTGCAGAAACCTTCGTTGCCGCTATTTTCACGATTCCGTCGCGGAAGCGTGCACTTTCACGAGATGAAACAGTGATTCCCACAAAAGGCAGGAAAATTCTGTATGCGCAAAGCACCTGACAAAGCTGTGTTTCACCCACATCAAGCGGATTGATTTTGTCGTTGTTAACAATAGGACGAAGTCTCGGGCACGACAGTGACATTTCCGCATAAGGATATTTTCTCTGCAGATAATATGCGTGAAGTGCTGTGGCAAGTGCATCCTTTCTGAAGTCAGAAAGTCCGAGAAGTGCTGAAAAAGCAACGCCTCTCATGCCGCCCTTAAGTGCTCTCTCCTGTGCGTCGAATCTGTACGGCCAGACTCTCTTATGTCCCATGAGATGAAGTGTCTCGTACTTGTCGCTGTCATATGTTTCCTGGAATACTGTAATGTAATCGGCTCCGCATTCATGAAGATATCTGTATTCATCAGTGTTTACAGGGTAGATTTCCAGGCCTACCATTCTGAAGTACTTTCTTGCCAGCTTACATGCCTCTCCGATGTATTCGACGCTGCTCTTTGCTCTGCTCTCGCCTGTAAGAATCAGGATTTCCTCCATTCCGCTGTCTGCGATAACCTTCATTTCATGCTCAATCTGCTCCATGGAAAGCTTTACTCTGGTAATATCGTTGTAGCAGTTGAAACCGCAGTAGACACAGTAATTCTCGCAGTAGTTAGCTATGTATAACGGAGTGAAAAGGTATACCGTGTTTCCGAAGTGCCTGCTTGTTTCCAGCTTTGCTCTCTCCGCCATCTGTTCAAGGAAAGGCTCTGCCGCGGGTGACAGAAGCGCCTTGAAATCCTCCACCGAACAGGTTTCGTGCTCCAGTGCCGCCCTTACGTCACGAGCCGTGTACTTGCTGTAGTCATAACTTTCCATCTGTGAAATAACCTTTTCACAGATGTCTGATTCAATAATTTCCATTCCCTCCATGTATTCCATGTGGTTAGTTCTGCATGAGGGGTCCGTCTCCAGTTTATGCTTTTTCTCCAGCGCAGCCTGAGACAGTCGCTTGGAGTCTACAAAGAATTCGTTTTCTTTTTTGCTCATCTGTAAGCCCCCTTAGTCTCTCAAAAAACCTGTAAGTGGGCTTGATGCGGCAGCGCCTCTTGTAAGAACTCTTCCAAGACCCGAAAGATATGCCTGGCGTCCTGCCTCGATTGCCTTCTTGAAGGCTGATGCCATCATCGGAAGATCCCCTGCAGTTGCAAGTGCTGTGTTTGCCATAATTGCAGCAGCTCCCATTTCCATAGCCTCACATGCCTGTGAAGGTCTGCCGATTCCTGCATCTACGATAATAGGAAGGTCGATTTCATCAATTAGAATCTGAATGAATTCCTTAGTTGCAAGACCTTTGTTTGACCCGATTGGTGAAGCCAGCGGCATAACCGCTGCGGCTCCGGCATCCACAAGATCTCTTGCCACGTTCAGATCCGGATACATGTAAGGCATAACCACGAAGCCTTCCTTTGCCAGAATTTCTGTAGCCTTAATAGTCTCAGTGTTATCAGGCAGCAGATACTTTGCATCTCGCATAATCTCAACCTTAACAAAATCCCCGCAGCCCAGCTCTCTTGCAAGGCGTGCGATTCTGACAGCCTCATCTGCTGTTCTGGCTCCTGATGTGTTTGGAAGAAGTGTTACTCCCTCAGGAATGTAATCCAGGATGCTTTCATTATCCTTTGTATTGGCTCTTCTTACAGCCAGTGTAATAAGCTCTGCACCGGCATCCTTAACTGCAGCCTCAATCAGATTCAGTGAATATTTCCCTGAACCAAGAATAAATCTGGAGTTAAACTCGTGTCCCCCGATTATCAGCTTATCGTCTCTTTCCATATAATTTCCTTCTTTCTTCATTAATATATCATTCATCGGCGGTCGCCCTGCCGTCTTTTATCTATACCTCTGTTTCTCCGGCCAGAATCCGTAAAACCGTTGTTGCCTGATGGGCCGCACATAGCATCACTCTTGGAGCGAACAGACTTCCATCCACATCCACGTCACTTTCAAAGTCACCGCAGATATAGAATTTATTTGTCAGTCTGCGGGTTTTGATAGCGTTGGGGCTCCTCAGACTTGCCATCCCTGACCCTGAAACCAGGTACTTGTCTGGCATGTTCTCCATGACAAAGTCAACCAGTTTGCTCTTTTCCTCTGCCTTGTCGAAGGCCTCGCAGATTACATCGAC
>JALENF010000014.1 GCA_022767945.1 Bacillota bacterium | reverse complement strand
TTCCAGCTTGGCTCTCGAGTTTTCTATCATATTCTCTGTCTCCAAAGAGAATCCGCATAGAATCTGCCCTTCTTTTTTGTGCTCACCAAGATATTTCAGAATGTCCTGAGTCCTCTTCAGAGGAATGGACAGATCCCCATCCTTCTTCTTGACCTTCTGGTCACTTACATTAACCGGAGTGTAGTCAGAAACGGCAGCGGCTTTGATGATGATGTCCTGCTCCTCTGCCAGTTTTGTTACTGCGTCGAACATGTCCGCAGCACTGGAAACCGGAACAATATCGACAAACCCGGGTGCCTTTGCTGTCGTATTTGCCTTGACTACAGTAACCTCTGCACCGCGAAGCATGCATTCCTTTGCGAGGGAGAAGCCCATCTTGCCGCTGGAGTGGTTGGTAATGAAACGCACCGGGTCCATGGATTCCCTTGTAGCTCCTGCCGTTATCAGAACCTTCCTGCCCAGCATATCCTTTTCTCTGGCCACAGTCCTCTCAATGTACGCGTAAAGCTCCTCCGGCTCAGGCATTTTCCCCGCGCCCGTATCGCCGCACGCAAGATAGCCCGTAGCCGGCTGAATAACTTCGATTCCGTACTTTTCAAGGGTTTTCATATTATCCTGTGTTATTGGATTTTCGTACATGGCGGTGTTCATTGCCGGTGCAACGATTTTCGGGCATCTGCTTGCCAGGAATGTGGTAGTCAGCATGTCATCTGCAATTCCATGGCTCAGCTTGGCCATCACGTTGGCTGTTGCCGGTGCGACCATGAACACGTCCGCTTTTTTGGCAAGAGCCACGTGCTCCACATTGAACTGGAAGTTCCGGTCGAAAGTGTCAACGACGCACTTGTTTCCGGTCAGTGTTTCGAAAGTGGTCGGCGTAATGAAGTTGCACGCGTTCTCAGTCATTATCACATGAACCTCTGCACCTTTTTTCACCAGCATGCTTGCCAGATTTGCAATTTTATATGCGGCAATTCCGCCGCTTACACCAAGTAAAACAGTTTTACCTTTTAGCATTTTTCATCTCCCGTCTGTATGCTCTCTTTGTTTAGAACATACATAGTGCATTATGCCATATTTCTTGCTTTTTATCAAGGTTATACAAAAAATAAGAGGGCGGCCAGACCCTCTTAAATCCATTTTCTCATATATTTGAGTGCATTTTTTTCCAGACGGCTCACCTGAGCCTGACTGATTGATATTTCATCGGCCACCTCCATCTGAGTCTTTCCCTCATAGAACCTCATCTGGAGTATGTGTTTTTCTCTCGGCGTCAGCTTGTTCATAGCCTCTGCCAGTGAAATATTTTCTATCCATTTCTCATCTGTATTTTTCGTATCCTGAACCTGATCCATAACATAGAGGGCGTCCCCGTCATCGTGAAAAACAGGCTCATACAGTGAAACCGGCTCCTGTATGGAATCAATTGCCATTACGATATCCTCTACCGGAACATCTATCTCTCTGGCGATACGCTCCAGAGTAGGCTCGCAGCCGAGAGAAGTACTCAGACGTTCCTTAGCCTGCAGTGCCTTGTAGGCAATGTCCCTCAGGGAACGTGAAACCCTGATGCTGTTGTTGTCCCTCAGATAACGCCTCACCTCGCCTATTATCATCGGCACCGCATAGGTAGAAAACTTGACTCCGTGACTGAGATCAAAATTGTCTATGGCCTTTATCAGCCCGATGCAGCCTACCTGAAACAGATCGTCCGGATTTTCATTTCTGTAGCTGAATCTCTGTATCACGCTCAGAACGAGCCTCAGATTTCCTGTTATGAATTTTTCTCTTATTTCTGCATCGCCCGCCTTGATGGCTTTCAGCATCTCCTGCATTTCCCTGTCCTTGTAGACAGGAAGTTTTGATGTGTTTACCCCACAAATTTCAACTTTATTCGCCATTATATACACCAACCCGTTACATTTTTTATGTATGTAACCCTGTGCCAGATCTGCAACAGGCTGTATGTATATCTTGTGCCGTCGGGCTGTTTTTTAACCTAGTTTCTGCACATCTTTTCTCAGTCTCTGGATAATTTTTTTCTCCAGCCTGGATATGTAGCTCTGAGAGATTCCCATAGCATCGGCGACCTCCTTCTGAGTCATCTCATAACCGCATGCAAGACCGAATCTCATGTCCATAATGCGCTTTTCTCTTCCCGAAAGCTTATGAAGTGCGTTGTACAGCAGTCTGCGGTTTACCTCCTCTTCCAGACGGGCAGAAACAACGTCGTTGTCCGTCCCCAGAATATCTGAAAGCAGCAGTTCGTTGCCGTCCCAGTCCACGTTCTGGGGCTCGTCGAGGGACACCTCGTTCTTCCGCTTGACATCCTTTCTCAGATACATCAGAATTTCGTTTTCGATGCATCTTGACGCATAGGTGGCCAGTTTGATGTTTTTTTCCGGCTTGAAGGTGTTAATCGCCTTGATGAGTCCGATAGTTCCTATGGAAATCAGATCCTCCGTATTTACTCCCGCGTTCTCAAACTTCTTGGCGATATAAACCACCAGCCTCAGATTTCTCTCAATCAGTGTATTTCTCGCGCTCTCGTCACCTGCTGCAAGACCTGCAACAGCCTGCTCTTCCTCCTCCTTTGACAGCGGCGGAGGAAGCACGTCGCTTCCACCTATGTAATAAATCTCTTTTCCGTCCTCCCACGGGAAGACGCCTGCCTCTGAAAAAAGCTTTTCCAGCAGCTCCCACTTAAGAATTCCCATATATCCCCCTTTCCATCAGTTCTCCCGGCAGGAGAATCTGAATATCACCCAGACTCTGGCGACTTGCTGCGATTACCGGTCTGACTATCACGGCTCCCGATACGCTCAGTGAGTCCGCCCGATATCCCTGCAGGGTTCCCCTCTCCCCTACGGAAACATACGGCACCAGAACGAACCTTGCCTCTTTATTCTCCAGTTTTTCGGTCATCTTTTTCAGCATTTCTCCGCTTACAAGCGCCACCGGTCTTCCTGTCACCGGCTCCCTCAGGCTGTTCCCTGTGTCGATCATGCCCTCCAGCACCCAGCTTACTCCATCAAAACTCACAGCGGCCTTCACCCTTGTTTCCCTGTCGATTCTCTTTGCCTTCACAAGTCTGATGGCGATGACGATTACCATGGCGGCGGCTGTCGCCGCCGCCATCAGTCCTGTGTAGGTCAGTGCCGGCATATACATTGCTCCGCTGCCTGTAATCACAGCCCCCGCCAGTCCGCGGAAGCTTCCCAGCCTCAGAATCGCATTTGTAACACCGCCATAAAAAACTGTTACCAGAAAATATACGAATCCGCACCCCGCAATGCGCCTTGCTTTCTTTCGGGCGGTTCGGGCGGTCCGCTCACCGCCTGCGTTCCCCACACTGCCTGCAATCCCTGCAGATATCAGCTGACCCTGAACCAGGCAGAATACCACAACAGAGATCACAGCAGCCGCATGCGGCACCGGAACAAAAATTATAAAAGCATACAAACCTGCCAGAATCCCGGAAAGAACCAGCCGGCGGCCGCCCGGGCGGCCGCCGGTAATCAGTTTTGATGTATAGGCGAAAACCATACCCGCTATGAAGTTTTCCAGAAAAAAGTACTCACTGTAAATCGTCATATCGAAATTATAAGACTCATCCACTGCAGATACTGTCGAATCGTGGTCAGCGCAAAGAAAAAAGACTGAGGTCAAACCTCAGTCTCTGGAAAACCACCGTCGGGTGGTGTCTGTTCAATTATTATCTGCAGTTTATTTTCCGCAGTTCTGCTTAGCAGTTTCGCAAAGCTGTGCGAATCCGGCTGCATCGTAGATAGCCATTTCGGAAAGCATCTTTCTGTTGATTTCGATTCCGCTCTTCTTTAGACCATCCATCAGTCTGCTGTATGAAAGTCCGTTCATTCTTGCAGCAGCATTGATTCTTGCGATCCACATCTGTCTGTACTGTCTCTTCTTCAGCTTTCTTCCTACGTAAGCTGATCTTAAAGCTCTCATTACTGCAGGGTTAGCAGCTCTGAATACCTTGCTCTTTGCACCGTAGTATCCCTTTGCCTGCTTTAAGATTTTTTTATGTCTCTTGTGCGCATTAACGCCTTTCTTTACTCTTGCCATATCTCATTACCTCCTATTACTATTTAGCCATTGATCTTAACATTCTCTTAGTATCAGCGCTTGTTAGAATTGTAGATTTTCTTAATCCCATCTTTCTCTTAGGTGATTTCTTAGTAAGAATATGGCTCTTGTATGCCTTATTTCTCTTAACCTTTCCGGATCCAGTTAACTTTAATCTTTTGCATGCGCCTCTATGGGACTTCATCTTATTCTTTGCCATGATGATATTCTCCTCCTGTTTAATTGAATTTACTTATCGGATTTTGGTGCTAAAAACATCGTCAGGCTTCTGCCCTCAAATGTCGGTTTCTTGTCGAGAACACTTACGTCACTGCAAGCTTCAGCAAACTTATCCATTACTTCACGACCTCTTGCGGTGTAATCTTTTTCTCTTCCTCTGAATCTAAGGCTTACTTTTACCTTATCTCCATCCTGAAGGAATTTGCAGGCAGTCTTAGCCTTTACCTGGATGTCATGATCCTCGATAAATGTGCTCAGTCTGATTTCTTTAACCTGAATGGTCTTCTGCTTTTTCTTTGCTTCCTTTTCTCTCTTCTGCAGTTCGTATCTGTACTTTCCGTAGTCGAGAATCTTGCAAACCGGCGGGTTCGCATTTGGTGAAATGTTTACTAAATCTAGCTTCTTTTCTTCAGCAAGACTCAGGGCTTCATCTCTGCTCATGATTCCAAGCATCTGTCCATTCTCGTCGATAACTCGCAGCTCCCTGTCACGAATTTCTTCGTTGATCTTATTCTCCTTGCTAATAACTGGCACCTCCTATATAATTAAAAAAAGCGGGCAAAGATTACCCGCTCCAAAACACGCAAATTGCGCTAGTTTCAATCTATTAACCTGTCCTGACTCGATTGCCGGCAGGTGAGAAGCGGATAACTTCTTCTTCATTACCGAAATAATATACCATTTATTCCTTGCCGTGTCAAGGAATTCTGCAATATTTTTTTCGAATATTTCGCGCTCTTTTTCCACGTTCTTTTCTGTTCTTTTCTCACGAACAAGTGTTTACTTTTTGTTCGTTTTGTGCTATTATTATAGCATAATATACGCCATTTATCAAAACTTACAGGAGGCATATAAATGAAGGATTTCAATTCACTTAAAGAACGTGAGCAGAGAATTTTAAAATATATGATTGAAGAAATCAAGGACAAGGGTTATCCTCCGACGGTGAGAGAAATATGTGCCGCTGTCGGTATCAAGTCAACATCCACCGCACACAAAGACATAGATAACCTTATGAAGGCAGGCTTTATAAAGAAGGATCCTGCGAAGCCGCGCACACTGGTAATTGCGGCTGATATCATCAACCTGGACATTCCGACTTCCGGCGACGCAGCACCGGTTCTGGTTAAATCCGGAGCCTCAGCTTCTGTAGACCTTGCTGAAAGAAATGATGTTGTTGATGTTCCCGTTATCGGAAACGTGGCAGCAGGCACCCCTATTCTGTCCGAGCAGAATATTGAGGACACCCTCCCTATCCCGGCCCAGTTTGTCAAAGGCAAGTGCTTTATGCTTCATGTCAGAGGCGACAGTATGATCAACGTGGGAATAATGGATGGAGACCTCATCCTGGTTGAAGAGCAGAACACCGCCCGCAACGGCGAAATCGTCGTTGCCATGGTTGACGGTTTTGAGACCGAAGCAACAGTAAAGACCTTCTACCGCGAAGACAATCACATCAGACTTCAGCCGGAGAATGACTCAATGAGTCCGATCATCGTCGAAGATGTAAGGATTGCCGGCAAAGTAAAGGGAGTATTCAGATACTTCAGCTAATGCAGGCAAATTATATATGTTTATTATGTTTATGCTGTGGCTCATGGTTAATCCCATGGGTCACTTTTTATTGTGACAGCTTATCAAATGCAGCACATTTCTCTTGTATTGAATCAAAAAGTATCACAAGTCTCTGAAAAATCACACCACTATTCCGTTTCTAGCCTCAGTCCGCTATTTTTTGCCATATTTTCTCTGTATATTTTTTACATTAAACAACCAAGGTAGTTGATTTATGGAATAAAATGTATATAATGTAAAGTATAGCAAGTAATAAAATGTAAATTTATGTTTCATTATGGTCAAATCGTGTTTATCATCGCTGTGTTCGATGTCCCTGTGATACTTTTCAAAAAAAAAATATCGTTTTATGCCGCTCGTGATAGATTCATGACCATAATTATTTTCAAACGGAGGAAATTGAATGAAAGATTTATTAAGGAACATAGAGGAAGAAAGAACTATACAGGTTGATTTACGACGTAAAATGATTGATGTTCTAAGGAATGCCACTCCCGGCTATCTGGTAAAGAAAAGGGACTACTACTATTGGCGAAAAAAGCAAGATGACGAGTATGTTGAGGAGTACCTCGGTACTGATGATCATGAAAAGGTAAACCTACTGAAACGAAAGAGATATCTGCAGAAAATGCTTAAA
>JALENF010000162.1 GCA_022767945.1 Bacillota bacterium | reverse complement strand
CGCAACCTCCGGACAGGCATATATAAACGGCAAAGCCGGTGAACGCTTCTGCGTCAGAAACTCCGGCGCAGCTGCTGTCGTTGAAGGTGTAGGCAACCACGGCTGTGAGTACATGACAGGCGGAAGAGTTGCAATCCTGGGTCCTGTAGGCAAGAACTTTGCCGCAGGCATGAGCGGCGGTATTGCTAATGTTCTTGACACGGATCATACGCTGTATCTGAACCTGAACAAGGAGTTTGTCTCCATGAATCAGGTAAGCGAGAAGGAGGATATCCTTGAGCTGAGGGCTTTGATAGAGGGTCACGTTAAGGAGACCGGCTCACCTTTCGGCAGGGAGATACTTGACAGCTTCGACGAATACCTTCCTTACTTCGTGAAGGTGATGCCGAATGACTACAGCAGGATGCTCACCGCAATCAGCAGATTTGAGGAAAAGGGGTTATCCCATGAGGATGCTGAAATGGAAGCGTTTTATGCAATGGGAAAAGAGTAAAGGAGGCTATGTATGGGAAAACCTACAGGATTTTTAGAATATAACAGGTGCACCAACACTGCCGTGACACCTGAAGAGCGAATTAAGAACTTCAACGAGTTTCATTCACCCCTGGATGAGGAGGCACGCTGCGAACAGGGGGCGCGCTGCATGAACTGCGGCATTCCCTTCTGTCAGTCAGCTCTGATGCTGAACAACATGGTGTCGGGCTGCCCGCTTCATAATCTCATTCCTGAATGGAATGATCAGATATATCATAAAAACTGGGCACATGCTTACGACCGCCTGAGCAAAACCAACAACTTCCCCGAATTCACCGGAAGAGTATGCCCCGCCCTTTGTGAGGCGGCATGCACCTGCGGTCTTAACGACGACCCGGTTACGGTCAGAGACAACGAGCTTACCGTCATCGAGAGAGCTTTTGCGGAAAATATGGTCCAGCCTCAGATTCCTGCACTTCGAACAGACAAGAAGATTGCAGTTATCGGTTCCGGTCCCTCAGGGCTTGCCTGTGCTGACCAGCTGAATCACAGAGGTCATAACGTTACGGTTTTCGAGAGAGACGACCGGCTTGGCGGACTGCTGATGTACGGAATCCCCAACATGAAGCTGGAAAAGGATATCGTTACGCGCCGCACCGATCTGATGGCCGCTGAAGGAGTTACCTTTGTTACCGGTCAGGACGGTGCAGACAAAAGATTTGTAAAAAAGGTTCTTGCCGATTATGATGCAGTTGTACTCTGCACCGGAGCCAAGAAGCCTCGTGATCTGAAAATTCCGGGACGCGAAAGCAAGGGGGTGTACTTCGCCGTTGACTTTCTGAAGTCCACAACAAAGGCCCTACTCGACAACGGTCTGAAGGAAGGAACCTATGTAAGCGCAAAGGGAAAGAACGTCATCGTTGTAGGTGGCGGAGATACAGGAAATGACTGCGTGGGAACATGCATACGTCACGGCTGCAGGTCAGTCGTTCAGCTGGAAATGATGCCTAAGCTGCCTGACGAAAGAGCCGCTGACAATCAGTGGCCGCAGTGGCCTAGGGTCTGCAAAACAGACTACGGACAGGAAGAAGCCATTTCCTGCTTCGGTCACGACCCGAGACTGTATCAGAGTACCGTTACCGAGGTGATTGCGAATAAGGACGGCAGCATTACGGCCGTTAGGGTAAAGAATCTTGCTGACGGTTCTGAGCAGCTTATGGACTGTGACCTTCTTCTCATTGCTGCAGGTTTTCTGGGAACAGAGGACAGCCTGCTGAAGGCCTACGGTGTTGCCGCAACGGAAAGAAGCAACATCAAAGCCTCCGAAGACAATTACAGAACCAGTGCGGACAAGGTTTTTGCCGCCGGAGACAGCCGCCGCGGACAGTCACTTGTTGTATGGGCCATTCACGAAGGTCGTCAGGTTGCACGGGCGGTCGATCAGTATCTGATGGGGTACACGAATATGAACTATTAATTATACACAGTCAGTTCAACAGCTCGGGAGGTTTATCCTCCCGGGCTTCAAGGCGTGTCTGCAGACACTCGGAGATTCTGAATACATAAGTGAACTGATAAGAGATAAGCATACTAATGAGAGAGGTGAAATAAATGACTAAGTACATCTTTGTTACAGGTGGAGTAGTTTCCGGCCTGGGAAAAGGAATTACAGCGGCGTCCCTTGGCCGCCTGTTAAAAACGCGCGGCCTGAAGGTGGCAGCACAGAAGCTTGATCCGTACATCAATGTAGACCCCGGAACCATGAGTCCGTATCAGCACGGCGAGGTTTACGTTACAGAGGACGGTGCGGAAACCGACCTTGATCTGGGACATTACGAAAGGTTTATCGACGAGGATCTTAACAGATTCTCCAACCTTACAACCGGCAAGGTATACTGGAACGTTCTGAACAAGGAACGCAGAGGTGAATACCTTGGTTCAACAGTTCAGGTTATTCCCCATATCACAAATGAAATCAAGGATTTTGTCTACCGTGTGGGAAAAACCACCGATGCGGACATTGTAATCACCGAAATAGGCGGAACTACAGGCGACATTGAGTCTCAGCCGTTTCTGGAGGCTGTGCGACAGATTTCTCTGGAGGTGGGACGTGAAAACAGTCTCTTCATACACGTTACGCTGGTGCCGTTCCTGAGCGGCTCCGACGAGCATAAATCAAAACCGACTCAGCACTCCGTGCGTGAGCTACAGGGTATGGGTATCAAACCGGATATCATTGTTCTCCGGTGTGACAGACCTCTGGAGGATTCCATCTTCAAAAAGATTTCCATGTTCTGTAACGTCAAGGAGGACTGTGTCTTCGAGAATCTTACACTGCCCGTTCTGTACGAGGCACCGCTTATGCTTGAGAAATCCGGCTTCTCAGAAATCGTATGCCGCGAGCTGGGCATAGAGGCTCCTCCGGCAGATCTGACAGAATGGTCCCAGATGGTGGAAAGCATCAAATCGCCTGTCCACCAGGTGAACATCGGACTTGTCGGAAAGTATGTGGGACTGCACGACGCATATCTGTCCGTGGCCGAAGCCCTTCGTCACGCCGGATATTTCCACAAGGCAAAGGTAAACATAAGCTGGATAGATTCAGAATCCATTACTCCCGAAAATGTCGGCGAGGTTCTTGCCGGTCTGGATGGAATCATAGTCCCGGGCGGCTTCGGCAACAGAGGTATAGAGGGAATGATAACTACAGCGCGCTATGCCCGTGAGAACAGGATTCCATACTTTGGAATCTGTCTTGGTATGCAGATTGCAGTTATAGAATTCGCGAGGAATGTGCTTGGATATAAGGATGCAAACTCAGGAGAGTTCGACGAGATGTGTGAGCATAAGGTAATTGAATTCGTTCCGGGCCAGAGCAACGATATCGACAAAGGCGGCACTCTTCGTCTTGGAGCATATCCATGTATCATCAGAGAGGGCACTACAATGGAAAGGTGCTACGGCTCCCGTGAAATCAGCGAACGTCACCGCCACCGCTACGAGTTCAACAACGATTACAGAGACGATTTCACCAACGCCGGTCTTACTCTTTCAGGAATGTCTCCTGACGGCAGACTGGTTGAAACAGTTGAAATTACAGATCGTGATTTCCACGTCGGCGTTCAATATCATCCGGAATTCAAGAGCCGTCCTAACAGACCTCACCCGCTGTTCAAGGGCTTCATCGGCGCAGCACTGAAAAAAAGCGAATAAATACGATTATATATTAAATTCGGCGAGCCATTGCGGCTCGCCGTTAATATTATATATATTACAGATTTTACAGATTAATCTCTGCCGAGCTGCTGTCAACTCCTGCAATCACAGGTTTAACAACTTCAAGGAAGGCGTCAACCTGCTGCGGGCAGCGGCCGATATACTTGTCAGCCTTAAGCAGCTCCCTCATTTCCTCAAAAGTAAGACCGAATTCCTTGACCTGGCTTAACAGCTCAAGCAGATTGCAAGGAAGGCCGTTCTTCATGTTAGCAGTTGCTTCCATGGAGCAGGAACGGATGATTTCGTGTATTTCCTGTCTGTCCCCGCCTCTCTTTACGGCCTCCATCATCAGATTCTCAGTCGCGATGAACGGAAGATACTCGTCTACAGTCTTCTCTATAATCTTTTCGTTTACGTGAAGTCCGTCAGTTACGTTCTGAGCAAGTCGGATGATTGCATCTGCGCACAGGAAGCCCTCAGGCATCGATATACGTCTGTTAGCAGAGTCATCCAGTGTTCTTTCCAGCCACTGTACTGAAGCTGTCATAGCCGCATTTGAAGCGTCTGACATCAGATACCTTGCCAGTGAGCAGATTCTTTCACTTCTCATCGGATTGCGCTTGTAAGCCATCGCAGAGGATCCGATCTGGTTCTTTTCAAAAGGCTCCTCAATCTGTCTGTCGTGCTGAAGAAGACGGATGTCGTTGGCCATTCTGTAGCAGCTCTGAGCCACTGATGACAGGCAGTTCAGAATTCTGCTGTCTGTCTTTCTAGGATATGTCTGACCGCACACATAATATCGTTTATCGAAACCGAAATCGGCTGCGATCATTTCGTTCATCTTGTCAATCTTTTCTTCGTCACCGTCAAACAGCTCCATAAAGCTTGCTTCAGTGCCTGTAGTTCCGCGGCAGCCTAAGAATTTGAAGCTGTCCAGGACGAAGTCAATTTCCTCAAGGTCAGCAAGCAGATCCTGCATCCACAGGGTCGCTCTCTTTCCTACAGTTACCAGCTGTGCAGGCTGGTAGTGTGTGTATCCAAGAGTAGGTGTAGCCTTGTATTCTTCGGCAAACTTAGCCAGGTTTGCGATTACAACAAGCAGCTCCTGTCTGATGTATCTCAGGGCATCTCTGTAGATAACGATGTCAGCGTTGTCAGTAACGTAACAGCTTGTTGCTCCAAGGTGAATGATGCCGGCAGCACTTGGCGCCACCTGACCGTATGCGTAAACATGAGCCATTACGTCATGTCTTACTTCCTTTTCACGCTTTGCAACCACATCATAATCTATCTCATCGATGTGAGCCTTCAGGTCATTAACCTGTTCCTCTGTAATCGGAAGTCCCAGCTTCATTTCCGCTTCAGCCAGTGAAATCCAAAGCTTTCTCCATGTTTTATACCTTGTATCAGAGGAAAAAAGCTCTCTCATATACTTGGACGCATATCTTGTTGATAGTGGTGATACGTATTCGTTTGTCATCTATTTCTCCTCCTTGTTTCTGATGATAATGCTGTCCCTTTCAGGTCCTACTGAAACATATGTGATTGGACAGTTCACCGCTTTTTCAATATATTCCACGTAGTCACGGGCTTCCTTAGGAAGGTCTTCCCACTCTCTTACTCCACTGATGTCTGTCTTCCATCCGTCAAGATACTCGATAACAGGAGTAGCTCTGTTCTGAGCTGATGTGAATGGGAAACGTGTAGTAATTTCGTCGTTAAGCTTGTATGCTGTACATACGGGAATCTTATCCAGATAGCTCAGAACATCCAGCTTGGTCAGCGCGATTTCAGTTGCTGCCTGTACTTCTATACCATAGGAAGTTGCTACTATGTCAAGAGGTCCAACTCTGCGTGGTCTTCCCGTCTTTGCACCGTACTCAGCACCTTCTTCACGAAGTCTTTCAGCCTCTTCACCGAACATTTCGCATACGAAAGGTCCTTCACCTACGCATGTTGAATATGCCTTAACCACGCCAAGCACTCTGTCAATCTTTGCACCGGGGTATCCTGAACCAATTGGAGCAAAGGCCGCAGTTGTGTTTGAAGAAGTTGTATACGGATAGATACCGTAATCCAGATCTCTCAGTGAGCCTAACTGAGCCTCAAACATGATCTTCTTTCCGGCTTCATCCGCTTCCTTCAGAAGAGTTCCCGTATCACAGATAAAAGGTTTGATTCTTTCAGCATAGTCATCCAGCCACTGATCAATCATTTCTTCGGTATATGGCTTTGCCCCGTATACCTTCGTCAGAATCAGGTTCTTCCATTCCATGATGTCCATCAGGTGAGCCTTCGCATCCTCTCTGTAAAGAAGCTCTCCGGCCAGGATAGTCTTCTTCTGATATTTGTCTGAGTAAAAAGGCGCAATTCCCTGCTTTGTTGAACCGTATTTCTTGTCAGCAAGACGTGCTTCCTCAAGGGCATCAAGATCCCTGTGCCAAGGCATCAGAATAGATGCTCTGTCGCTGATCTTCAGATTATCGCTGTTAACAGTCACTCCCTTGTCAGTTACCTGCTGAATCTCCTCAAGCAGATTTTCAGGGTCAACAGCAACACCGTTTCCAAGAACGTTGATAACGCCCTCTCTGAATATTCCGGAAGGGAGCAGATGTAATGCAAACTTGCCCTGGTCAGTTACTATGGTATGGCCTGCATTACCTCCTCCCTGGAATCTTACTACTACGTCATAATTTTCAGTCAGAAGGTCTACCATACGGCCCTTACCTTCGTCTCCCCAGTTAATACCTACGATTGCACAATTTGACATTCATCTTCCCTCCTCATGTATGTATCTTGATCTATCTTTTTTCTTTATTCCTTGTTGCAAAATAAAATATAACTCCAAGCAAAATCCAGATTACCAGGCATACTCTTGACTGAACAGCCAGATATGACGGCATTCCCGGAACAACCAGCAGTATTACGAAAATAATTGCAAAAATTGCTCCAATAAGAGACATTACCTTGAGTACCGGTCTCCTGTCTTCAGGATTCTGTTTAAGTGTCTTATATGTCGCAAGTGATGTATATCCATATCCTATTGCTGCACCTATTGACGACATGTCGACAACCCAGCACAGCACCTCTCTGCCGAACCACGGAGCGGTCAGGGAGATAAGCATTACAAACAGGATTGCATTCTTTGGAGTTTTGGTTCTCTCATCAAGCTTTGCAAACCACTGTGGCAGAGCTCCCTCTCTCGCCATTGAATACAGCAGTCTGCTCGTTGCCATGTAAAATCCTATGATTCCGGAAAGCACTGCACATATAAGCGCGATGCCTAAGAAAACCAGACCCGCCTTGCCCATCATTATTTCGGCTGCCTCACCTGCCGGCCAGTCGTAACCCGCCTCAAGCATCTCTTCCCAAGGCATTACAGAAGCTGTTATAGTGTTAATTGCAACGTACACAAAGCCTCCGAACAGGATTGCGATAATCATGATGCCGTTGGCTTTTTTAGGTGAAAAGTTGAATTCCTCCGCTGCCTGCGGTATTGAATCAAAACCCACAAACGCCCACGGCGCGACAGCTACAACGGCTATAATAGCTGCTATGGAGCTCTTTCCTTCAGGATATACAGGTTTAAGATTTGCTGCACTGGTATGCGGACTCATTACAGCGGCAATTACCAGAACAAACACTGATGCAACCAGTGCAAGAGCAATAAAGGTCTGCAGCCATCCCGCAACGCTGATGCCCTTGATAGACAGTATTGCGAACAGAATCAGTGCAGCAGATGCAAGAATTACTTCTCCTGCATACACATCCCATCCGGCAACAGTGTACAGATATCCAACCTCCAGAACGCCGCCGAGCAGCTTTCGGCTTACAAGTCCAAGTGCTGTGGCATTCAGCGGTACTATAGCAAGATATGAAAGTCCCAGGAACCACCCGCACACATATGCGTGTCTTCTTCCGTATGTATTCTTTGTAAATGTGTACTCACCCCCGGCTACCGGATACTTCTGAACCATATATCCATAGTTCATAGCGATAATTATCATTACCAGGGCACCGATGGCCATACCGATGGCAGTACCCAGAGTACCTGCCTTTGGCAGAAAAGTGGTTCCCGGCATAACGAATGCACCCCATCCGATTATGCTTCCCAGTGCGAGAGACCACACATTTAACGGATTAAGCTTTCTTTCAAGTTTAACGTTATTGTTCTCCATTTTTTCTCCTTTTTCTCATCTAGCACAGACGAATTAATTTAAAAAACATCCTATCTCAGGTGTTTTTCAATCAGATCAATGAAGGTGTCCACATACTCCTCCCTGCTGAAAATAGCTCTGGCTGACTGCTTTCCTCCGCCACCCTTTCCACCATAGATGGAGACATTCTCCTTGACCAGCTTTCCGCAGTCAAAGCGGTCAGAGAAAAGAAGAACGGTATTGCTCGGATTATGGACCAGAAAGGCAATGGTCGGTATGCAGCCCTGCAGTTCCTTGCCTATATCTAATATATCGCTAATAGACAATATGTTATATTTCTTTACAAATGCCGGGCATATATCGGTTTTAATGCTTTCTGCTTCCTTTCTTACAACAGCCTTTGTCAGGTGATACAGACGATCTCTGGTCTCCTTTGTCTTTTCCTGCTGTGCCTCGTACTTATCCATTAAGTCAGAGAACCCTGCAGAAAGCCTGTTTTCTAAAGTGGTAAGAACGTCGAATCTGTCCTGGTACTGTCTGAATGCCCTTTCACCAGCCTCAAAGTATATTCTGAACATTCCTTTATTGTTTTCCACCTTATATATCTTCACCATTCCTACCTGGCCTGCTGTAGCCGGGTGGGTGCCGCAACATGCGACACAGTCTGACGGATTATCTATGCTGCCAACACAAACAATTGTAATGTCCTCGTCAAAGGCAAGAGCTTTTCGAAGAGGCAGGTTCTCGGCATCCTCTCTTCTGTCAAAATGTCTGGTAATAACGGGCAGGTTCTGCCATATTACCATATTGGTTCTCAGTTCAACCTCTTTTGCCATATCCCATGTAATCTTATCAAACTCGGGTTTTTCCTCCAGGCTGATGTCAATGGTCATATAATCCTCTCCCATATGAAAGCCTCTGTTGACTCCTCCATACAGTTCATAGAAAATTCCTGACATTATGTGTTCGCCGCAGTGTCGCTGCATATTGTCGAATCTGCGTGCCCAGTCAATTGATATTTTAACCGAATCGCCTATCTGCAATTCACTTTGATTTTCTTCATCGAATACAACCTGATGATATATCTCGTCCTCTTCTTCGAAAACGTCCACTACCTTCAGACCTCCAAGAATTCCTGTGTCACAGCTCTGTCCTCCTCCTGTTGGAAAGAACACGGTCTGATCCAGTGTAACCAGCATCTTTTCACCTCTGGTTTCCAAACCGGTAACAACTGCAGTTGCTTCCTTCATATATACATCTTCTCTGAACAGGCGTCTGGTTTTCATAGCCTATCTCCTTTTCCGTTTTAAAGCAATAATAATTCATTATAGCATATATTTTATTAGAATAAAATCAGAAATGGAGTCAATATGAAAAAAAATACCCTCATATTTCTCATCATTCTCATAGTTTTCGTGTGGGTTCTGCCCGGTTACAGAGAGAGTATGGATATTATTGCCGGTTTTACACCTGCGATGACTATGGTTATTGATGCAGGTCACGGTGGTCAGGACAGTGGTGCCTGTGCAAAGGACGGTACCAAAGAGAAAAGTATTACTCTGTCCATCGCAAAGTTTCTCCAGAAGGAAGCTGCCGGATACAGGGTCAGTGCTGTCATGACAAGGGAAGGTGACGACGGTCTCTATGATGATGACAGCACAGCATCGGGCTGGACTAAGGTGGGTGACATGAAAGCGCGTCGGATGATAATGGATGACTCTAAGCCTCAGCTGGTCGTCAGCATTCATCTTAACAGCTTTTTTTCCGACGAGAGTGTTCACGGTGCCCAGATTTTCTATCCGACAAACGGGTCACCTGAAACGGTCGCAAAAAATGAAACATTGGCCAGAACAGTCAAGGAACTCCTCAGGACTGAATTGCCCAATGCCGGTGACAGGATAATCCTGCCCAAAAAAGATATGTTCATTTTTCGTGAAGCAGCATTTGACGGACTGCTTGTAGAATGCGGCTTTCTTTCCAATCCTGATGACCTTAACATGCTGAAGGATGAGGAATATCAGAAAAGTTTCGCAGCCGCCCTGATGAAAGGCATTGCCGCAAACTATAATCTGAAGAAGCTTTAGTCCTCCTCAGCCTCAAATTCTACATTTAGCTCAATTGTCTGCGCGTCGGACAGGTCGATATACCGCGGACAGGTTCCCTCTGCAGTCCAGTCTTCAGGAATGACGATATTTCCATCAACCGTTGACTGAATCGTGTTAAGCTCATAAAGAACTCTGCCGGTCCTGCGATCCACGAAGGCAAGCCCTATATTCTGGAACTCGTTATCATCTCTCACAAGCCAGGTGTCCGCGCCCATTTTCTCTGCCTCGCAGATAAGGCAGTGAAAAAGGCAGCTTATTACGTCCTGGTACTTATCATAGTCAAAAAAGCTTTTCAGACTTCTCCGCCTGAACAAACCGGGAAACTGTACTCTGCCGGTTTTGACATTGGTGATTTTCGTCACAACGGGCGTATGGTACACCTCACCTGATGCGTCCAGCACCTCGCCGACCATACATACGGTGTTGCCTCTCGTATCTGCAGGCTCTGTGGGGAGTCCTTTTTCATCACTAAAATGCTGCGGCAGGCAATGATCCAGCATCCAGTCGCCTGCCACCCAGGAGCCGTTCATAAGTATCAGACTGTACATTATGCGACGGTCTTCAAGGGAGACTGCATACAGCTTGAAGGAATCTGCCTCGTATTCAATCATACTGTTGAAATACTCATAGCACCATTCATAGATTTCTCCCAGAGCGTTATTAATTTTCCAGTCGTCACAGGGCAGTTCGTCAAGGTCGTCTATGGTAAACAGGCGCGGACACAGTTCTTCTCCTTTAACAGGGTCTGTTATTTTATACAGATAAGGGGTGTGGATTACATCTCCGTCTACGTGTATCATCTCGCCGATAAAAGCGATTTTCTTTCTTTTAAATTCAAGTACTGTTCCCATTGTATTTTCCTTTACCGTATTTTCTGTTTAAAAAAGGAGCCGCTCTAATCAAGCAGCCCCCCGAAATAATTCTTATAGATTATTCTTCTTCCATCGGCTTCAGGTCAGGTGAGAACTTTAATTCGCAACCTGTAGCAGCCTGGATGTCTTCTTTTGTGTAGTCAGGGTGTAATTCAGTTACTACGATACCATCATCAGTAACTTCCATAACTCCCATTTCAGTAATAATCTTGCTTACGCATCTTTCAGCTGTAAGTGGAAGAGTACATTCCTTAAGGATTTTAGGTGCACCCTTCTGAGTGTGAAGCATTACGATGATAACTTCAGGGCAGCCTGCGCAAAGGTCCATAGCACCGCCCATACCTGCAACCTTCTTGCCTGGTACGATCCAGTTTGCAAGGTCTCCGTTTTCTGCAACCTGCATAGCTCCAAGAACAGTAGCTCTTACATGTCCACCTCTTACAAGACCGAAGGACTCAGCTGTATCGAAGTACTTTACTCTTGGAACTGCACTTACGTATGTACCACCTGAGTTGATGATATCTACGTCTACATCTTCTTCATTTTCAACTACAGCGTCGATTCCTGCGAATCCGTTTTCTGAATGGAATGTAACCATTACATCATCAGGAATGTAGTCAGCAACCATTGTTGGAAGGCCGATTCCCAGGTTAGCGAATTCACCGTCTTTAAATTCTTTCGCACATCTCTTCGCGATTCTTGCTTTTAAATCTGCCATTTCTTTTCTCCTTCCACAATAGTATCTACAAGTACGCCTGCAACTGCAAAGTAATCAGGATCGATTTCACCGATTTCAACAAGCTTTTCAGGGGCAATAATTGTGTGCTTAGCTGCTCCTGCCATTACATAGTTGAAGTTCTTAGTTGCCTTAGCGCAGTAGTAGTTACCGAACTTGTCTGCAACTGAAGGTCTGATGAATGCGTAGTCAGCACGAAGAGGCATTTCAAACAGATACTTCTTACCTTCGATTACAACAACCTTCTTCTCTCTTCCTAATTCATCAAGTTCAGTTTCCATAGGAGTACCAACACCTGTTGGAGTAAGAACTCCGCCAAGACCGTAAGCTGCTGCTCTGATCTTTTCAGCTAAAGTTCCCTGTGGAACCAGAGTATATCTAAGTGTGCCCTCAGCAATCTGCTCGTTGATCAGAGGGTTAACTCCGATGTGTGATGCGATAAGATGGTCAACCATGTGGTTTTCCAGAAGCTTACCGATTCCTCTAGGAGTCTTTGCACCAAACTGTGCAGGCTGACCTGTGTGAAGACCACCGTCATTACCGATAACTGTAAGATGTTTAACTCCTTTTCTTACTAGAGCGTCCATTAGAACTTCAGGTGAACCTGTAGCAAGGAATCCGCCGACCATTATGGTCATTCCATCCTGAACGCCTGCTACTGCTTCGTCAGCAGTCATAATTTTGTTGATCATTGTTCAAATCACCTTTCTATAAAAAATATACTAAACTAAATAAACTATTCTTTAATGATACACCAAAAATATTGATTTAGCAACACTATTCCACACAAAAAAGAAGATGAAACTGTTATATTCCATCTTCTTTTTTGTTTACAAATTATAGTTTTACACGCATTTTCAGAGCATATTATTAACGTTCGTCAATGTTTGCTTTCTTTTCCCATCCACGCTTCTGAACTTCCTGCATTACGTATGACATAACGTGTTCAGCATATTTTCCAGGACCGAAACCTGCATCATAACCTAATTCCTGAGCAAGCTCGTGAGAGATTCTCGGTCCGCCGCAAGTCAGGATAATCTTGTCACGAAGACCTTCAGCTTCTACAAGTTCAACCATCTTAGTCAGGTTCATGATGTGGATGTCCTTCTGAGTTACAGTCTGTGATACCAGGATAGCGTCAGCATTTACTTCCTTAGCCTTAGCAATAAGCTGTTCGCAAGGAACCTGTGATCCCATGTTGTAAGCTACAACATTCTTGAATCTTTCCAGACCGAAGTGTCCGTGGAATCCCTTCATCTGAATGATAGCATCGATACCTACTGTATGAGCATCAGATTCGATGGAAGCACCTACAACAACGATATCTCTACCGATGTTTTCGCCAATCCATTCACCACATTCAACACGGTCCATAACTGTACCTTCAACCTTTGGAACCTTGATTGCAGTGTAATCGATTGTTGCTGAAGCAGAACCATAGATATTGAAGAAAGTATATCCTTCTGTTAATTCGCAGTAGTAGCAAACGTTTGGTTCTTCTAATCCTAATTTTTTAGCATACTGCTTAGCGCATTCTTCAGCTTCTTCACCATATGGAACGGGC
>JALENF010000147.1 GCA_022767945.1 Bacillota bacterium | reverse complement strand
CTCAGTTGCAAAACATTGCCCTGGCCTTCAGCCTGCTCTGTGACAACCACGTGTTCAGGATTTTCAACCAGTGCCTTTGCGATAGATTCAACTAACTTAGTCACTTGGCCTCACCGCTTTCCACTATTTTACAATTCCAGTCTTCTGGAAAAGACCCTTAACAACGTTTGTAGGCTGAGCTCCGTTTGCTAACCATTTCTGAGCCTTTTCGTCGTCGATCTTGATTGTAGGTGGTTCAGTCAGCGGGTTGTAGTATCCGATTTCTTCGATGAACTTTCCGTCTCTAGGTGTACGGGACTCTGCAACAACTACTCTATAGAAAGGCTTCTTGTGAGCTCCCATTCTCTTTAATCTGATCTTTACCATAATTATTTCCTCCTTAAATTCTTTCCTTAAAATTGATTAAAATAAACCTCTGAATAATTTGTTTCTCTTAAGCGCCTTCGGGTTGTTGAACTGCTTCATCATCTTCTTAACTTCCTCATAACGCTTAATCATATTGTTTACCTTGCTAACCGGCTGACCTGAGCCCGCAGCAATTCTTTTTCTTCTGCTCGCATTAAGCAGATTAGGATTCTTTCGCTCTTCTATGGTCATAGACTGAATGATGGCTTCCATCTGACGGAATTCCTTCTCGCCCTCTTCAATATCCACGCCCTTCATCTGAGCAGGTGACATTCCCGGAATCATTTCCATGATCTTTCCAAGTCCGCCCATATTCTTAACCTGTCCCATCTGGTCCAGGAAATCCTCTAATGTAAACTGGTTTTTCTTAAGCTGCTTTTCCAGCTTCTCAGCCTTTTCCTGATCGAATGCCGCCTCTGCCTTTTCGATAAGAGAAAGCATATCGCCCATTCCCAGGATTCTGCCTGCCATTCTTTCAGGATGGAAAGGCTCCAGAGCATCGAACTTTTCGCCCATACCCATAAACTTGATCGGCTTGCCCGTAACCTTCTTTGCAGAAAGAGCCGCACCGCCTCTCGAGTCACCGTCCATCTTGGTCATTACGATACCGTCTACGCCGAGCTTTTCATTAAAGCCTTCCGCAACGTTTACCGCGTCCTGACCCGTAAGAGCATCCACAACCAGCAGAATTTCATGCGGTCTGACAGTTCCCTTGATGTTCACAAGTTCGTCCATCAGTTCCTCATCTATCTGAAGACGTCCGGCCGTGTCGACGATAAGAACATCAAAACCCTTTCGCTCCGCCTCCTGCTTTGCTGCCAGAGCAATCTGTGCAGGATCCCTACTGTCTCTCATTGTGAAGACAGGTGTATTCACAGCCTTTCCCACAACCTCAAGCTGGTCGATGGCGGCAGGTCTGTAAATATCGCAGGCAGCCATCATAGGCTTCTTTCCGTGCTGCTTCAGGTAATTTGCAAGCTTACCACAGGTGGTTGTTTTACCTGTACCCTGAAGACCTACCATCATGATTGTTGTAAACCCTGATGGTGAGTATGTCAGCTTGCTGTTGGTTCCGCCCATTAAATCAATGAGCTCCTGATTTACAATTTTTATTATCTGCTGCGTAGGTGTCAGGCTTTCCAGTACTTCTGAGCCCATGCACTTTTCCTTGACGTCACTTACAAAGCTCTTTACAACCTTGAAGTTTACATCCGCCTCCAGAAGTGCAAGCTTGACCTCTCTCATAGCCTCATTGATATCAGCCTCGGTCAGGACTCCTTTTCCCTTAAGCTTTTTAAAAGCACCCTGCAACTTGTCTGATAAGCTTTCAAATGCCATATATTCTACTCCAGACTGTTAATTACAAGTTTGATTGATTCAAGTTCTCTTGCGAGGTCTTCATCCTTATCCGCATGATCTTCAATCAGTCTGTCTATGGATCTGTCGATCCGGCTGATTGCCTCCTTGGACTTCATGAACTTATTCACCAGACCCAGCTTCTCCTCGTACTCGGCAAGAGATTTTTCCGCGGATTTCAGTGATTCATGAACCGCAGTCCTGGAAATTCCAAACTCCTGAGCTATCTCTGCAAGAGACAGGTTCTCCTCATGATAAAGCTCCATAACCTGCTGTTTTCTCTGAGTCAGAAGCTGTCCGTAGAAGTCGTACAAAAGACTTGCTTCCATTATTTTATCTATCATAACGTTCTATATGTTATCATAATGCAAAATAGCTGTCAAGGTTTTTTCCTTAACAGCTATAAAAATTTTTCGTCTTTTTTTCGCTATTATTTTCTTACCTGTGAAAGGTATGTGACTGTAAATTTGTTATTTTCCTCCATCAGCTGCATCAGCTGTTCATATTCGCCGGAGGCTTCGCTTTTCTTTGCGTCTGTAATCATGTTCAGAATCGACTTCCAGCTGAAATCCGGCTCATAGACGATTTCCTTTACAGTGCATCCCTGCAGCTTGTATGTGCTCATCATATCAGAAGCTGCATCCTCCGGCAGACCTATTTCATCAACAAGGCCTATTTTCTTTGCCTGAGCCGCAGTATAGATTCTTCCGTCCGCTATCTTCTTTACATCCCTGATTTTCATATCGCGACCTTCGGCAACAATTCCCACGAACTGCTCATATGCTTCATCAACAAGGCTCTGGAATATCTGCTTCTGTTCCTTTGTCAGAGGCTCCACGCTGCTTCCCATGGCCTTGTTCTCACCGGAGGTGATCGTTACGGTTTTGATGCCGGCCTTCTCCAGAAGACCTGAAATGTCGTAGAGCGTGCCTATGGTTACACCTATGGAACCGGTCCAGCAGTTCCGGTTTGCGATAATCTTGTCGCACGGTGCCGATATATAGTAACCGCCTGACGCAGCCATAGACTCCATGTATGAATATACCGGCTTGTTAGCCGTCTTATAATCCTCGATGGCAAGATAGAGTTCATCCGATTCGTAAACCGCGCCTCCCGGAGTGTTCACGCTGATGATGAGGCCCTTATTGTGCTCATCCTTTTTCATCTGGCTGATGCGGTTAAGCAGCCAGGCCTGGTTGTATTCATCACTGTCCTCTCCGATTGTTCCGTGAATCTTCAGCACTCCTATATAGTCCTCATCGAATTCATAGGCATCCGC
>JALENF010000133.1 GCA_022767945.1 Bacillota bacterium | reverse complement strand
AGCTATGTCAATGTTCCTGTTTCAGACTATTCTGAACGTATTCGGTTCTGTGGATCTGTTTCCTCTTACCGGGGTCACCTTCCCGTTTGTATCATGTGGAGGAACGAGCATGATTGCTTCCTGGGGTCTTCTGGCATTCCTGAAGGCGGCAGATACGAGACAGAATGCAAGCTTTGCAATCAGTCTGTCTGACAAAGGTCTGAAAAATACAGCGGACGAGCCGGGCGAGGTAAGAGAGAAGAAGGCAGAGAGATTAATTCTGCCTAAGCGTGAAAAGAAGAGAGGGGGCAAACACTAATGAAAAGATTAGAGAGAAGAGCCCTTATCTGCCTTACACTTGCGGCGGTTCTTCTGATAGGAATAGGCGTATTTGTGTACAGATTTGTCGCTGACGGTCACGACTGGGCGACTTTTTATGCAAATCAGAGCATCTACTCTGAGGGACGACTGAATGTTGGAAGAGTGCTTGACGTCAACGGAACTGTTCTCTGTGACAACACGAAGGAAGACAACAGGTATAACGAGGACTCTGAGATAAGAAAAGCAACCGTGCATGCGGTAGGCGATATGGATGGAAATATTTCTACCGGAGCTCTGAGCGCGTATGCCGACAAGATTGTAGGCTACAACGTTCTGACAGGAACCTACAGCATGACGGGAAAGGGAAATGATATTAACCTGACTATAGATGCAGATGTGTGTAAGGCGGCCTATGAGGCTCTTGCAGGCAGAAAAGGCACTGTTGGGGTATATAACTATGAAACCGGCGAAATCATCTGCATGGTGAGCAGTCCTGCCTTCGATCCTGCAGACTATGATAAGGAGAATGCTGAATCAGGAATGTATCTGAACAAATTCCTTTCCTCAAGATTTGTTCCCGGTTCCATTTTCAAGCTGGTTACATCAGCCGCTGCTATAGAGAATGTGGATGGTCTGGACAGCTGGTCATACACCTGCTCAGGCAGTTCATATGTGGACGGTGAGCTGATTACCTGCGTCAGTGCACATGGAACAGTTGACTTCTATGGTGCACTTGCCAAGTCATGCAACTGTGCCTATGCCGAGCTGACTCAGAAGGTGGGGTCTACTATAATGAGAGAATATGTCAGGAAGCTGGGTCTGACCACTTCCTACGACATTGACGGAATAAGCAACGCAAAGGGAAAATTCAAGTTTTCCAGGAATTCATCATATAATCTGGCCTGGGCCGGAATCGGACAGTACGAGGACATGATAAACCCATGCTCAATGATGGTATATATGGGAGCAATCGCAAATGACGGGGTTGCTGTACATCCGAAAATACTGCATAAGCTGATGGGCGGAACTGAGACGGAAAGGATACTTGAACCGGAGACAGCGCAGCAGCTGACAGATATGATGAAAAACAACGTAAAGGTTTCCTACTATGAGAGCAACTTCCCGGGACTGGATATATATGCCAAGTCGGGAACGGCTGAGGTTGCCGGAAATGAACCACATGCCTGGTTCAGCGGATTTATAAAGAACGAGGACAATCCGTATGCCTTTATCATATGTGTGGAAAATGGAGGCTCCGGAAGCTCTGTAGCTGCACCTGTGGCTAATCAGGTGCTGCAGGCAATAGTAAACAGAGAGTAGTTTATAGAGATTAATAACGATTATAATGGGTTTCTTGTATTATTTAAGAATTTTGTAAGAAACCCATTACTTTATTTGTAATAATTCCCGTGTAATATAGCAGATGAAAAGGGAAAGGAGTCAAGGATGAATATTCTGGTATGTGACGACGACAAAGAAATAGCAGGTGCAATAGAAACCTATCTGAAAAACGAGGGATACACTGTGTTCAAGGCCTATGACGGCGTGCTGGCCCTCGAAATTGCGAGACGTGAACAGCTTCATCTGATTATCATGGATATCATGATGCCGAAGATGGACGGCATTCAGGCCACCATGAGAATCAGAGAGGAGAAGAACATCCCGATCATCATGCTTTCCGCCAAGTCAGAGGACTACGACAAGGTTACGGGTCTCAATGTGGGTGCGGACGACTACGTAACAAAACCTTTCAGTCCCCTGGAGCTTATAGCGAGAGTGAAATCCCAGCTGAGGCGATACATGGATCTTGGCAGCATGACGAAGAAAGTCGGCGTTTTCAAAACAGGGGGACTTGAAATCGACGATCTGGAAAAGACGGTAAAGATGGATGGGGAGTATGTTACCGTTACTCCTATTGAATTCGGTATTCTCAGACTGCTTACAGAGAATGCGGGAAAGGTTTTCTCCATGGATCAGATTTACGAGGCTGTATGGAACGAGCCTGCTTACAATCCGGAGAACACTGTTGCCGTTCACATACGACGGATTAGAGAAAAAATCGAAATTGATCCTAAGAATCCAAGATATTTAAAGGTGGTGTGGGGAATTGGATACAAAATTGAAAAATTCTAACAGGGACGGCAGAAAAATTGCCTGTCTCGTAAGCGGCATAATCTGCGTCATAGCAGCAACCGTTGCTACTGTAACTGCTATGGCTCTGCTCAATTTTTATGAGATCGGATACGGGTATCTGTATGATGCAGACGGAGCTCATTTTTATATTGAAAATATATACAAAATTGAAGGCCTGCAGACATTATACAGAGCTACGGTTTCTCAGATATGGATGATAGAGGTTGCGGCACTGATAATTACAGCCGTTTCTCTGATTGCTTCCTTCATATTCACAGGCTCAAGAGACTCAGACGGAAAGGTTGAACTGAACTGGTTTGACAGATGGTTTACCGAGTTCCAGCTTGTGCTGGGAGGCTGTGTGACCGGTGGAATCATAGGACTGGCAGCGCTTTCCGAGGGGTTCCTGTACAAGATGGGAAGCTATCAGAGTATTGTAGCTATGGCATTGTCCGGTGTGAAGCATCCTGAAGAGATAGGTCAGGCATGGACAGATGATTTTATTCCTTTCGAAGCTGTTATGATTCTGTGTATAGCCGGACTGATCATCTGCTATGCGGCAGGGGTTATGTGTCTTGATTCCATAGCAAAGAAAATCAAGGCCAAGACTTTCTGGAAGCATACGATTCTGGGCGCTTTGGTAATCATGTTCTGGAATGCATTCAAGGAGAGCGACGACATTACCCTGAAGGTGATGGCACTGTGTCTGGCAGGAGCTGTTCTGTCTGCAACGTGGCTTGGTTTCGTGCCGGTAATCATACTGATATGCATTTTCGTACCGAAGTGGCTGAAGCAGTACAGGAGTGTGAAGAACGGAATAAACGAGTTGAGACAGGGAAATCTTGACTACAAAATAGAGGTGAAGGGAAATGGAGAACTCGACAGACTGGCGGCCAGTGTGAACGAGATTTCACAGGCGACAAAGATAGCAGTGGAAAATGAAAACAAAAGCACCAGAATGAAGACAGACCTTATATCAAACGTTTCACATGATATCAAGACGCCTTTGACATCCATGATAACATATGTGGATCTGCTGAAGGTTGAAGGTCTGGATAGTCCAAACGCTCCTGAATACCTCAGAATAGTTGATGAAAAGACTCAGAGACTGAAAAAGCTCACCGAGGATCTGTTTGATGCCGCAAAGGCGAGCAGCGGAGCGATGCCTGTGGATATTCAGCAGCTAGAGCTTGTATCGCTGATAAACCAGGCATTGGCTGAGACTGAGGAACGCTTCGAGGCAAGAAACCTGAACGTCATCTTCAGCAACAAAGCCGACAGTGTCCACGTAATGGCAGATGGACAGCTGCTGTGGAGAGTAATGGAAAACCTGTTTGTTAACGCAAGCAAATACGCTCTTGCGGGGAGCCGCGTCTATGTTGACCTAATTGAAAATGGTGAGAATCTGACTGTTGAGGTTAAGAATATGAGCGAGGCACAGCTGAATATAAGCGCTGACGAACTGATGGAAAGATTCCAGCGGGGGGACGCATCCAGAAATACTGAAGGAAGCGGACTGGGTCTTTCAATAGCCAGAGATCTTACCGAGCTGATGAACGGAGAGTTTGCCATAAGCGTGGACGGAGACTTGTTCAAAGCATCGGTAACGCTGAAAAAGACAGAATAAAAGACATATCCTGTATATGAAAACATATAAACAGATGCCGCAGTCCGGTGTCTGTTTTTTCTATCTTGCATTATTCAGCGGAAACCATTAAACTGAAGTCAGATGATATGTTTCTGCCGATGAACGGAAAATCTTACACAGAAGAGAGGAAAACTTATGAAAGCAAGACCTATTATTTTTGATACTGACCCGGGAATCGATGATGCAACCGCCATTACCATTGCAGTACGCAATCCGGAACTGGACGTGAAGCTTCTCAGCACAGTGGGTGCAAATGTAGAGGTTGAGAAAACAACATTGAATGCGCTCAAGCTGACTGAGTTTCTGGGAGTGGATATACCTGTTGCCAGAGGCTGCGGCGAACCTCTTATCAGAAAGCTTCGTCCCTGCCCGGAGGTACACGGAATTACAGGTATGGACGGTTATGAGTTTCCGCCTGTAACCGGAAAGCCCCTGGAAAAGCATGCAGTTGAGGCAATGCGCGATGTGATAATGAACAGTGAGGAAAAAATAACTCTGGTCGTAATCGGAACACATACAAATATAGCAATTCTGTTCAGAATGTACCCTGAGGTAAAGGATAGAATTGAAGAAATCGTTACGATGGGAGGAGGTCTGACAGGAGGAAATACAAACTCCACTGCTGAGTTTAACATCTATAACGATCCTCATGCTGCAGCGATGGTATTCAATTCAGGCGTTCCGGTTACCATGCTGGGACTTAACGTTACAAATGAGGCGAGACTGTACAGAGAGGATGCTGAGGCTATAGATGCAAGCGGCAGAGCCGGACACATGATTTATTCTCTTTTAAACCACTATCGTGATGCATTTCTTGACGGAGGTCTCCGAATCCACGATTCTGTTGCAGTGGCGTATATCCTGCGCCCTGACCTTTTCAAAACAGAGATGCTTCCGATAGAAATCGCCCTGGAGGGACCGGCAGCAGGAACCACAGTATGCGATTTCAGAGCGATGCAGAGAGGCGAAAAAGAAGCAAATGTAAAGGTGGTAACAGAAGTGGATCCAGAGGGCTACAAGCAGTGGATTATTGATGAATTCCGCAGGGAGGACTAGGGATGAAGGTGCTGAATTTCGGATCTTTGAATCTTGACTATGTTTACAGCGTGGATCACATGGTTGCTCCCGGCGAGACTCTGACCTCCGCGGAGCGGAATGTGTTCTGCGGCGGGAAGGGACTGAATCAGTCAATCGCCCTCGCAAAAGCCGGCGCGGATGTCTATCATGCCGGACAGATCGGACCTGAGGGTCAGATGCTTCTCGACGCAATGGAGGAACAGGGGGTCAAAACCCACTGGGTAAGAAAGACTGAGGTTCCCACGGGTCATGCTGTGATTCAGGTTGATAAGAGCGGGCAGAACTGCATACTTCTTTACGGAGGAGCCAACAGAGCACTGACTGCAGAATACATTGATCAGGTGCTTGCTGATTTTGCGTCGGGAGATATGCTTCTGCTGCAGAATGAGGTCAATATGCTGGATTATATTATTGACACAGCTTACGAAAGGGGTATGACCGTCGTTCTTAACCCCTCTCCCTTTGACAGCGGCCTGGAAAGCTGTGATCTGAGCAAGGTTTCCCTTTTTCTGCTCAACGAAGTGGAGGGAGCTCAGCTTGCAGGAGGATCAGAACCTGAAGAGATACTCAAGGCTCTTCGCGAGAAATACCCTGACGCAAAGGCCGTGCTGACTCTTGGAAGTGAAGGCTCTGTGTATCAGTATGGCGATTATACTGTATGGCAGAGCATATATAAGGTTGATGCAGTGGACACTACAGCAGCAGGTGATACCTTTACCGGATATTTTCTGGCAGCTGTACTGGAGGGGCAGGATGTGGATAAGGCACTTGATCTTGCCGCAAGAGCATCTGCCATTGCAGTAACCCGCAATGGGGCGGCACCGTCTGTACCGCTGCGCAGTGAAGTGGAAAAATACCAATTTTCGCTATAATTAGTGGAAAAACTACAGTATATTATAACTATACTTTTTTGTAAAAATACGTTACAATGAAGTATAGTTATTTTTGTATTAAGGAGATATAATGAAGCAGTTTTTTGTTGACAGACTTAAGGAATATCCGGAAATCACAGATTTCTTTATGGTTAAGAGCATTGGAGTAAAGACCGGTGCAAATAAGAAACAGTATCTGGATGTTTTGCTTGGAGATAAAACAGGCGAGGTAAACGCGAAGAAATGGGATGTTTCTGAGGCAGAGGAAGAGGAGTTTTCCGGTTATTCAGAAGGTGACTTAATTAAAGTCAAGGCACAGGTGACAGACTGGCAGGGCCAGACCCAGCTGAGAATCGCAAAAATAAGAAAATCCAATGAGAACGACGATCTTGTGATGGAGGACTACGTCAAGGCTGCACCTGAAAAGCCTGAGGATATGTTTGATTACATCTACAGTGTGGCAGAGAATATGGAGGACGAGGATCTGAGAAGACTGTGCACCAAGGTGCTGAACGACAACAGAGAAAAACTGATGTATTATCCTGCTGCATCTAAAAATCATCATGCAGAGTATGCAGGACTTCTCTACCATGTGAAGAGAATGCTTATGACCGGTCTTGCAGTATGTCAGATATATACATTTCTGAACAGAGATCTTGTTTCAGCCGGTGTCATTCTTCACGATATTGAAAAGCTGAACGAAATTGAATCCAATGAATATGGAGTTTCACCGGGCTATTCTTTCGAGGGTCAGCTCCTGGGTCATATCGTTCAGGGCATCAGCTTTCTGGACAGAGAGACGAGAGCCCTCGGATTCAGCAGAGAGAAGGCTGTTATGCTGGAGCATATGATTCTTTCTCATCACTATGAGCCGGAGTTCGGCAGCCCGAAGAAACCTCTTTTCCCTGAGGCGGAGCTGCTTCACTATCTTGATATTCTCGATGCGAGAATGTTTGACATGGAGGATGCACTTAAGGGTATTGAACCCGGAGGATTTACCGATAGAATATGGGTTCTGGATAACAGAAGACTTTACAAGCCTTCTGAAATGTAGCGGAAAGGGGATTTGATTATGATTAAATTTAACAAGGATGTCATCCATGCTTTACGTACTTTAGAGGACAGGGGTATTGAAACCTATGCTGTAGGCGACTGCGTAAGATGGTCCCTTGCAGGAGAGCGTACATATGACTGGGATTTCATTGCAGTGTGCGGAGTTGACCAGCTTAAGGAGACTTTCCCGGAAGGGAAGCTTATCGGATCACAGAAGGACACTATCAGGATGGACTACTCATTGGAGGACGAAAACGGCTCAATTCTCGACATCCAGGCTGTTTCAGGACCAGTTGAAGAAGTGCTTTCTGCCAGAGGATTTACGGTAGATGCTATGGCTGATAATCCGGACAAGCCGTTCCTTGACCCTTACAACGGAAGAGAGGATGTGAAAAGGAAACTTGTGAGAACTATCGGTTCCGCAGGAGAGCTGTTCAAAAAGGATCCTATCAAGATGATGGATGCTGTAAGAATAGCTGCTGAAATGGGATACGACCTGCATAAGGATGTGTTCCAGGCAATTTCAGAAAACAGCAGCCTCCTTCTGCACTATAATATTGACGAAATCAGAGAGAGACTGGAGAGAATTCTGATAAGTGCAAATGCGGGACGAGGTCTTTCGATTATGGCCGAGAGCGGACTGATGTCTGCGGTATTCGGTGAAAAGGTTGCGAAGAGAATGAACCATACTGAAATGAAGGACTTCTCAACTTTATGTGACAACATCGACAAGACCCACAGAGTAAGACTGAGAAGACTTGGACTTCTTTACACTGTTCTTGGAAAGAGAAAGGCATTCAAGGCCATTGAAAGAATGGGTTTTGATGAAAAAACTGATAAGTATCTGCACGATGCGGTTGAACAGATCTATGCAATCAACTTCATAGGTGACTTCATGAGATTCAAGAGATTCCTGTTCACATTCGGCGAAGAGGAATACAGCTATCTGCACAATCTGTCAAAGGCACAGAGAATCGTTTACGATCATCCGTCACACAAGATTGAGAGCAGAAACTTTCTCTATGACTCTATCAAAACGAACAATGAGCCTGTTTTTATCGAGGATCTTGTAATCGATGAGAACGATCTGATGCAGGCAGGAATAGCCGACACGCCTGAAAGAGCAAGAGAACTTCTCGGATACACAACTTCAGTGGTTCACTACAGACCAAAGAATAACGACAGAGATGTTCTGATGAAAGCAGCAAAGAAGTTCAGCAGAAGCAAATTCGCAGTTAAGACCAGATACGTTAAGTGGATGAGGTAATGGAAGAAAAAAGGGGCACAATAACCGAGATTATTTTTCATAATGAAGAGAACGGATACACAATAGGAGTTATGGAGACGGACGATGAAATGTTTACAGTAGTCGGCTGCCTTCCTTCCTGTGTGAAAGGAACATCATATAAGCTGAGAGGAACCTTCAAGGTCCATCCAACCTACGGGGAGCAGTTCGCCTTTACTGAGTTTGAGGAGGTGCTGCCGACGGGGATTGCTGGAATTGAAGGTTTTCTGGCGTCCGGAGTTATTAAGGGAATCGGCCCTAAAACAGCTGCTGCAATTGTGGATCAGTTTGGAGAACACACCTTTGAAATCATGGAGGAGGAGCCTGAGAAGCTGGCTCTTGTAAGCGGTATCGGTCCTAAGAAGGCTGCGGTAATTGCAGAAAGCTTTGCCGCTCACAGGGAATTTGCTCAGGTTTCCATGTACTTTCAGGAGTTTGGCATTTCAGCAGACTATGCTCTGAAGCTGTACAAAATATATGGTGCTGATGCAGTGGAGCTTGTCAAAGAAAATCCTTACAGACTTACTTCAGAGGTGTACGGCATCGGCTTCAGGAAAGCGGATACAATCGCACACAAGATGGGCTTTGCCGAGGACAGCCCGTTCAGGATAAAAAGCGGAATAAAATACGGGTTGACATTCTATGCCTCAGAGGGAAGCACTTATGTTCCACAGCAGGAGCTGTGCGAGAAGGTAGGAAATCTGCTGGAGCTGTCAAGCGAGCTTGTATATGAGAATCTGGTGGAGATGGCTTTCGAGGGTGAGGTGAATGTGGACACCATAGAGGGGCGACCTGTAGTTTATCTATATGCGTACTATTATGCAGAAAAGAAAATCTGCAGAAATCTTGCCGCCATAGAAAACGCCTCTCTGAAGTCGCTGACTGTAGATGTGGACAGCATGATTCAGATGACGGAAAGACAGTCGGGAATTGAACTTTCAGGGACTCAGCGATATGCGGTAAGGAGTGCTGTAACCCGAAGCATTTCTGTAATAACAGGAGGCCCCGGAACAGGAAAGACGACAATAATAAACTCTATAATCAACATTCTTGAAAGCAGCGGTATGAAGGTTGCAATTTCAGCACCTACGGGACGTGCTGCAAAAAGAATAACGGAGACCAGCGGGCACCCTGCCTATACTGTTCACAGACTTCTTGAGTACTATTACTCTGAAAGCGACGATTCCATGCATTTCGGCAGAACGGAGGAGAATCCTCTGGATTATGATGCTGTGATAGTGGATGAGGCATCCATGCTGGACCTGATGCTTACGCAGGGTCTGACAGATGCTGTCAGGCCGGGCACCAGACTGATACTTGTCGGAGATGTGGATCAGCTGCCATCTGTGGGAGCGGGGAATGTGCTCAGAGATATTATTGAAAGTGAATATGTACATACTGTAATGCTGAAGGATATTTTCAGACAGGCTGAAGAGAGCATGATTGTAGTAAATGCCCATAGAATCAATCAGGGAGAGAAACCTTATGTAAACAGCAGGGACAAGGACTTCTTCTTCATGGAAAGGCAGAAGGAAAATCAGATGGTTGACCTGATTGTTGAGCTTGTTACGGGAAGGCTTGCAGCATATTATGAGGGTATAGATTCGGTGAGGGATATTCAGGTTCTTACACCTGTAAAGAAGGGCGTTCTGGGAAGCATCGCACTGAACAAAGCACTTCAGGATGCACTCAACCCTCCGTCAGAAGAAAAGGACGAGAAGAGATTCGGAGAGAGGGTTTTCCGGGTAGGCGATAAGGTGATGCAGATTAAAAACAACTATCAGATCGGCTGGCGAAAGAGACGCGATTTTTCTGAAGGGGAGGGAATATTCAACGGTGACGTGGGATATATCGAAAGCATTGACAGAGAATACAACACTATGACTGTTGTGTTTGATGAGGATCGCGTCGTACAGTACGAGTTTTCCATGCTGGACGAGCTGGAGCTTGCGTATGCGGTGACAGTTCATAAGAGCCAGGGAAGCGAATTTCCTATTGTAGTGATGCCTGTTTCATGGTTTCCTCCGGTGCTTGCCACAAGGAATCTGCTGTATACAGCAGTAACCAGGGGAAAGAAGGTGGTTGTCCTTGTCGGAATGGAAAACAGAATGAATGCCATGATCGAAAACAACCGCATAGCTATGAGATATTCAGGCCTGAAGTACAGGCTCAGAAAGATTATGGGGATAGAATAACAGAGTACATGAGGAAAAAATGTAAAAAATGGGATTAGTAGACAAGATAATGGACCTGATTTATCCGCCGTCGCTGTATTGCAGCTGCTGTGGGAATATTATTGACAGCACAAGAACATATAACCTCTGCGATCACTGCATCACTCATGTGAGATGGGATGCGTCAGAGGAGCCTCGTCTCGTTTCGGGACTTAAAATGTTCAGATGTACAGAATATGGTATATATGAGAGAACCCTGATTTTCGGATTGAAATACAACAGAAAGAGATTTATTGCCAGGGACATAGGAAAGATAATGGCGGACAGACTTGCTTTAACAGGAATGGAGTTTGATGTTATTGTGCCTGTTCCGCTGCATAAGGAGAAAGAACGAGAGAGGGGCTTCAATCAGGCGGCTTTGATGGGAAAGTATCTGGGAAAAGAGCTGAACATACCCTGTGTGGCTCACGGACTTATAAGGTGCCGGAAGACCAGGGCTATGAGAGGCCTGTCGCCGACAGAGAGAGCGGAGAATATAAGAAACTCCTTTCGGCTGAATCCTGTTTATTCTGGGCAGCTGTCGGGAAAGAAAATACTCCTTATCGATGACTTCTATACAACCGGGAGTACCGCGGGAGAATGTGCAAAGGCATTGCAGCCATGTAATCCTGAAGATATTGTGTTTCTGGCCTTTGCGGCAAAATACTAGTGCATTGATGATGAACATGAAGTCAGGTTTAGCTTGAAATATTTATGAATAGAAGTTAAAATTAAGAAGAATAAAGGTAATCTGCAGTTGTCTGGGTCTGTGGTTGAAAATCCAGGCCAGTTACGGGCAAAGGGATCCACGTAAGCTGATCCGCAAGGCGGCAGTGATCATGGCGTAGCTTAGAAGTAAGTCCTCGGAAAAATTCCGGTAAAGGCAAGTGTGGGGGCAAAGACCAGGTCAGCCAGGCAACTGCAGGTTGCCTTTTTTTTGCGATGAGTTAAGCCTGGCAGATAAGAGCAGAGCGCAGGTAATGATAAAGGAAAAACCGATATTCGAAATTTCCCGGTAAACATTTCCCGGTAAACAAAGAGCGGAAGGTCAATGAGACCCTCCGCATAGAATCCATATTAAATTTTACATCTGTCAGCTAACCGGTATCAGTACTTGGTTTCAAGCAGACCGTAGTTGCCGTCTTTTCTGCTGTAAACAATGTTTACGCTGTCTGTCTCCATATCCAGAAAAACGAAGAAATCATGTCCCAGCATTTCCATTCTGATGATTGCCTCTTCAACCTCCATAGGCTGAAGCTCGAACTTCTTAGTCTTAACAATCTTTACTTCTTCAATCTCTTCATCTTCTTCAACTTCCGGAATATTTTCAAATCTCAGAGATTTATTATCGTTATATCTCTTCTGAAGCTTGCCCTTATATTTAGCCATCTGGCGTGACAGCTTGTCAACAGCCTTGTCGATACCCTCGTAAACATCTACAGCAACTTCTTCAGCTCTGAAAACAGTACCCTTAGCGTTAATGGTTACTTCAATCTTGTCCTTGCCTCTTTCCTGTGAAAGGACTACATTGATAGTGATGTCATCTGAAAAATATTTGCCCAGTTTCTCAAACTTCTTGTCGATTGTGTCCTCTAAACGCTTGTAAGTGGTGAAGTTCTTTCCCGTGATATTAATCTTCATATGATGACCTCCTTAGTTATAATGGTCTTTTGAAGGACCATATTTTTTATAGCTTTATTATAGCATTGTAGAGCATCAATGTCACATACTTTTTATACATTTGCCTGCAAAAAAATAGAAGAAGATTTGATGAAGAAAATGCCATTTCAGACACACCTTTAAAACACAATACATCCTTGATATTTACACGATTTTGATGTACAATGAAGGGTAGAATTTATAAGGGGAGAGAGTATGCAGGTATTCATAGATAACATTATTTCAAACATACGAATAAACGATGCTTTAGACATATTAATAGTTACCTACATTTTTTATAAAATACTGGGATTTATTAAGGAAAGCAGAGCAGAACAGCTTGTTAAGGGTCTGATAGTTCTGGTTGTGGCTTTTTTTGCCTCGGATCTTCTGCAGCTATATACACTGAACTGGATTCTTAAAGGCACTATGACAATAGGAACCATCGCCCTGGTTGTAGTTTTCCAGCCGGAGCTGAGAAGAGCACTTGAATATGTAGGAAGAAGCAAGCTTGTCAGACCTGCCTTCAAGGAAATAGGCAAGGAAAAGGCAAAGGCAATCACCGATGAATTTGTAAAAGCCGTTTCTGCTTTGTCAAGTTCAAGAACGGGTGCCCTGATTGTTCTGGAAAGAGAGACGGCTCTGACGGACATTGCTGAAACAGGAACTATTATAGATGCACAGATTTCTATGGAAATGATAGGCAATATTTTCTACGAGGGTGCACCGCTGCATGACGGGGCGGTAATCGTGCGAGGTGACAGACTGTATGCAGCGGGATGTGTGCTGCCACTTACTGCCAACAAGTCTCTGAACAAGAATCTTGGAACAAGGCATAGAGCGGGAATCGGTATTACAGAGCATTCAGATGCCATCTCTATTATTGTCAGCGAGGAGACCGGAGTTATTTCTATGGTTCAGGATGGAAAGCTTACCAGATTTCTGGATTCAAAAAGTGTGGAGAAGATCCTGCTAAGATTCTATCTGTCCGGTGAAGAAGAGGAAACAAGCCTGCTGAAGAAGCTGATAGGCAGAATAGGAGGCAGAAAACAAGATGCTAAATAATAAAAAAGTAACGATTGTTCTGTCTTTTGTGATTGCAATCTGTATGTGGACATATGTTGTTGGAGAGACCAATCCTACTGTAACTAAAACCTTTAAGGATATTCCGATTAAAATCAAGAACGAAAAGATTCTTGAGGAGCACGGTCTTGCAATAAGCGAAATTGAGTATGAAACGGTGTCTGTCACCCTGAAGGGTACAAGAAATCGTATGAACAAAATTATGGATACGGATATTTCAGCCTTTGTTGACCTGGAGGAGGCTGCCAAGGGTGAGAATCTGCTGAGGGTTCACATTCAGTGCCCTAGTTATATGGAATTTGAGGACAGCAGCATTCAGAAGGTGAAGGTTAAGGTAGAAAATCTGAAGACAAAAGAGGTTGATGTCACCGTAAAATATGAAGGTACCGGGAACATGGACATCAAGCCGATAACATTATCTGTAGCACCTGAGAAAGTTACGGTACGGGGTGCAGAGTCGCTGGTGGATTCTGTTGTGAGTGCAGGCGGAATAATAGATGCAGGAGTGGTCAGGGAAAAGGTAGCTATGTTCAACATTGTTATCAAGCCGCTGGATAAGGAAGGCGACGAGGTCGCGCATGTATCTGTGTCACAGACCATGGTCACAGTGGAAGCACAGCTGACGGAGACGAAGACGGTTCCTATCAAAGCAATCATAGACAATGACAACGGAGCCGGGATGGGCAGAACCTACGAGATGCCGGAGAATGTTGTTATAACAGGAAGCAGCACAGCACTTGAAAACATTGAGTATGTGGAATGCGAGCCAATAGATATCTCGAACATAACGGAAAGCTGCAGACTGCCGTTAAAGTTTATCCTGCCTGAGGGCATAAGCATTTCGGATAAAAGTGCTGACAGCTACGTTCTGAATGTTTATGTGGAGAATACTGATGAGAAGATATTTGAATATGACTCGGGTGATATCAGGATAAACGGACTTGCAGAGAACCTTGATGCAGCTATTGCGGATACCAGGATAAAGGTTACTGTTAGCGGGAAGGAATCAGATCTGGTGAGTTTTGATGCCGGAAACATCTCGCTCAGTGTAAATCTTGAGGATATCGCTGAGGGAAGACACAAAGTGAACATTATCGCAGGGGTGGACGGCGCATACCGGACGGTGAAGGTCGAGCCGAAGACAATAACTGTCATTATTTCACAAGAAGACAGTGACAACAACTAGGAAACGACAATTTAAGACTGAGAGGTAGTAGAAAAATGGGCAGATTATTCGGAACAGACGGAGTCAGGGGTATTGCAAACAAGGAACTTACGCCGGAGCTGGCATTTAATCTGGGAAAGGCCGGAGCGGCAGTTCTGAGCAGAGATGGAAAGAGACCTGTATTCGTTATAGGAAGAGATACACGCTTGTCGGGAGATATGCTGGAGAATGCTTTGACTGCAGGAATTCTTGCAGTCGGAGGGCATGTTATCAAGGTCGGTGTGATTCCGACGCCGGCGGTTGCCTATCTGGTAAGGAGATACGGTGCCGATGCGGGGGTAGTGATTTCTGCTTCGCATAACCCGTATGAATATAACGGAATCAAGTTTTTCAACGGAGAAGGCTTCAAACTTGATGACAAGATTGAGGAAAAAATCGAGAGCATTATTCTGGCGGGCATAGATTCAAATATGCATCAGACCGGTGAAGCAATCGGAAAATGTCTGGATGCAGGAGAGGATGCGCATGCACTTTATATCGAATTCCTTGCAGGTACTTTTGAAGGAAATATGGAGGGTATGAAGATAGTTCTGGACTGTGCAAACGGAGCGGCATACGAAACCGCACCTACTGTTTTCAGGACTCTCGGTGCAGAGGTTATCACAATCGGCTGCGAGCCGGACGGAATAAACATCAATGACAATATCGGATCAACTCACCCGGAAAAGCTTCAGCAGGCGGTAGTGGACAATAACGCTGACCTTGGTCTTGCATATGACGGAGATGCTGACAGACTTATTGTGGTTGATGAGAATGGTGAAATCATAGACGGAGACAAGACTATCTGTATCTGCGCCAAGATGCTCAAGGATGAGGGTAAGCTGAACAACAACCTTGTTACCGCAACAGTAATGAGCAATATCGGGTTCCACAAGTTTGTGAAGGAGAAGATTGGAGCAGAAGTGGAGGTTACCGGCGTAGGAGACAGATATGTGCTTGAGTCCATGCTGGAAACAGGCTGCGTCATCGGGGGCGAGCAGTCAGGACATATCATCTTCCTGAACCATACGACCACGGGAGACGGAACTCTGTCATCACTGCAGTTCGTAAAGGCTGTACAGAAATCAGGAAAGAAGCCGTCGGAGCTTGCATCAGAAATTGAGATTTTCCCTCAGGTTCTTGTTAACGCAAAGGTGGCAAATGAGAATAAGAACGATTATCTGAAGGATAAGGAAATTCAGGAATACATTGCCGAAATAGAGGATGAGATGAAAGGCTCAGGCAGGGTTCTGATCAGACCATCAGGAACGGAACCTCTTGTGAGAGTAATGATAGAGGGGGCTGATACAGAGAAAATCAGCCGGCTTGCTCAGGAACTTGCCGATCGAATCAGCGAGAAGTACATGTAAGGAGAGGATTGGGATATGTGTGGAATAGTAGGATATGTCGGCGGAGACAACGCCAGAGATTATATAATTGACGGGCTGAAAAAGCTGGAATACAGAGGCTATGATTCAGCAGGAATCGCTCTGCAGAATGAAAATGGGATAGTAGTAAGAAAGAAGGAGGGCAAGATTGCCAACCTGGAGAAGCTCATAGAAAGTGAAAAACTGTACGGTACCACAGGGATAGGTCATACTAGATGGGCCACTCATGGTGCACCTTCAGACGGTAACGCACATCCGCATATCAGTCAGGACGAATCCATTGCTATAGTTCATAATGGAATAGTCGAGAACTATATGGATCTTAAGAAAATGCTCAGCGAGGAATACGGAGTTGTTTTCAGGACTGAGACTGATTCAGAGGTCATTGCTCAGCTTATCAGCGTGCTGAACAAGGGTGATCTGGAGAAGGCTGTGTATGATGCGGTTGCAATGATGAGGGGAGCTTATGCTTTTGGTGTGATTTCAAAGGATGAGCCTAATAAAATCATTGCATACAGAAAGGATGCACCTCTTATTGCAGGTCTGGGAAAGGGATGTAATTTTATCGCATCAGATATTCCGGCACTTCTGAAATATCTGGATGAAATCTATCTGATAGAAAACGATGAGATGGTAATCTGCACACCTGACCGAATCATTATAAAAGATAAGAACGGCAATGAAATCAAAAGAAAGATTCTCCATGTGAACTGGAGCCTGGAGGATGCCGAGAAGGACGGATATGAGCACTTTATGCTCAAGGAAATCCATGAGCAGCCAAAGGCAATCAGAGAGACTCTTACAAGGAGACTTGATGAACACGACAATATTTCACTGGACGGTATCACTCTGACAAAGGAGCAGCTTGAAAGCTTCAATAAGGTCTATATTGTTGCGTGCGGAACTGCTTACCATGCCGGTCTGGTCGGAAAATATGTAATAGAGAAGATGGCGAGAATACCTGTTGAGGTGGATATCGCGTCTGAATTCAGATACAGAGATCCGTTTGTTGATGACAAAACTCTGTTTATCGCAATCAGTCAGTCAGGAGAGACTCTGGATACTCTGGCAGCCCTTCGTGAAGCTAAGAGCAAGGGTGCAAGAATTCTGTCTGTTGTAAATGTGGTAGGAAGCTCCGTTGCAAGGGAATCCGACGATGTATTCTATACATGGGCCGGACCTGAAATTGCAGTTGCTTCTACTAAGGCATACACCACTCAGCTGGTGTGCATGTACCTGATAGGTCTGTACATGGGAAGACTGAGAGGCACAATTACAGAGGATTACTACAGAAATATACTTGACGAGCTGAAGGCCGCCCCGGAAAAGGTGAAGAAAATACTGAGCGGCTCATCGGAAATAGAAGCTCTTGCAAAGCTTCTATACAACAGAACCAATGTGTTCTTCATCGGCAGAGGACTTGATTCGGCCGTTGCTTATGAGGGTTCACTGAAGCTGAAAGAGATATCATATATTAATTCCTTTGCTATTGCTGCAGGTGAGCTTAAGCACGGAACTATCGCTCTTATGGAGCCGGAAACTATTGTAATAGCACTTGCCACTCAGGACGCTTTGTTCGAGAAGATGGTGTCAAATATCGTAGAGGTCAAAGCGAGAATGGCTCATGTGGTATCCATCGCGAAGGAAGGAAACACTAAGATTGAGGAAACCAGTACAGAAACCATTTACATCCCTAAGTGTGCCGATGAGGTTGCACCGCTGCTTTCAGTGGTGCCGCTTCAGTTGTTCTCATACTATGTTGCACGGGAAAAGGGAGAAGATATTGACAAGCCGAGAAATCTGGCAAAGAGTGTAACTGTAGAATAGACATAGTGAATAGTGAAAAATCATAATTAACAGGAGAGATAAACCAATGAATTTCGAAATCAGAGACATCAGCCTCGCACCATCCGGACATCAGAAAATTGAATGGGTAAGAAACAACATGCCTTTACTCCGCGGACTTGAAGAGGAGTTCATCCAGACGAAGCCTTTCGAGGGAATCAAGATTTCTCTTTCAGTTCACCTTGAAGCAAAGACTGCATATCTTTGCAAGGTTCTGGCAGCCGGAGGAGCCCAGATGTCCGTTACAGGAAGTAATATTCTATCTACCCAGGATGACGTTGCTGCAGCTCTTGTGGATGATGGACTTATGGTATTTGCATACCATGGTGCAACTCCGGAGGAGTATGACAGACATATTGAAATGTGTCTGGAGCACAAACCGAACATCATCATCGATGACGGGGGAGACCTTGTAGGAATGCTTCACACAAAGAGACCGGATCTTGCTGAAGAAGTATGGGGAGGCTGTGAGGAGACAACTACAGGTGTAATCAGACTTAAGGCAATGGCAAAAGAAGGTGTTCTGAAGTTTCCTATGGTAGCTGTAAATGATGCTGACTGCAAGCATCTGTTTGACAACAGATATGGAACAGGCCAGTCAGTATGGGACAGCATCATGAGAAATACAAATCTGATTGTTGCATCCAAGACTGTTGTAGTTGCAGGCTACGGCTGGTGCAGCCGCGGTATTGCAATGCGTGCAGCCGCATTAGGTGCAAAAGTTATTGTTACTGAGATTAATCCGGTCAAAGCTATTGAAGCAAGAATGGACGGCTTCGATGTAATGACTATGGATAAAGCAGCTCCTCTGGGAGATATCTTCGTATCTGCTACAGGCTGCTGCAAAACTATTACTGTAGAACATATGTTAAAGATGAAGGGAGGCGCAATCCTGACTAATGCGGGACATTTCAACTGTGAAATCGACATGGATGGTCTGGAGGCGGCTGCTGTATCCAAGAGAGAAACTCGTAAGAACATTATGGGTTACGAGCTGTCAAACGGCAGGATGGTAAATGTAATCGGCGAAGGCAGACTGGTAAATATCGCTGCTGCTGACGGACATCCTGCTGAAATCATGGATATGAGTTTTGCTGTTCAGGCTCTATCCGCAATGTACATCAAAGACAATTATAAGAAACTGCCAAATGATGTAATTGATGTAAGCAGAGAAATTGACGATGTTGTTGCAAGAAGAAAGCTTGCGGCATGGGACATTGAAATCGACGCACTTACACCTGAACAGGAAGAATATCTGAATAGTTGGGATCTGTAAAATGACGTACGAAGAGATTAAAAATCAGGCGGCTCAGGCCGTAACAGAATTACTTGAAGCAGCAAAGCTTTCTAAGGGGGACATTTTTGTCATCGGATGTTCATCAAGTGAAATCAAGGGTGCACGCATTGGCAAGGGCTCAGACATAGACGCAGCAAAGGCTGTTTATGAAGGTGTATACCCTATTCTTGCAGAAAAAGGCATCTATCTTGCAGCTCAGTGCTGTGAACATCTGAACAGAGCAGTAATCGTGGAAAAGGACGCACTTCTTCCGGGAACTGAAATCTGTAACGTGGTTCCTCAGCTTCACGCCGGTGGATCCTTTGCAATGACTGTGTATGAAAATGCAAAGCATCCGGTTGCAGTAGAGGAAATCAAAGCTGATGCAGGAATGGATATCGGCGATACTCTTATCGGAATGCAGCTTAAGAAGGTTGCTGTTCCTGTAAGAATTTCAGTTAAAAAAATCGGAGAGGCAAACGTTGTCTGCGCCAGAACAAGACCTAAGTTCATTGGCGGCAGCCGTGCGGTTTATGACGATGCTCTTTCCGGTGGAGATGTAAGAAGATAAGATGATTTTTGAACAGCAGAAGTTGGAAAAGCACCAATTTTGACGGCATCGCATAGCCTAAAGTATAATTCTATATAAAAGTAGGTGAAAATGATGTCAAGAAATTGCGGCTTATTCAACGGAGAAAATGGAGGAGTAGATTCCAGTTTACTGTTTTTCTTCTTATTGCTGGTAATAATCTTCTGCAATTGCTAGAGTTAAATTAAAGGGAGGCGAGTTGAAACCGCCTCCCTGTTTTATAAGAATTCAGGCAAATCGCTCACTTTTGGATCCCTAAAACTATCAAATCAGGCATGCAAAGCCAAAGATGCATTAAACCTGGATTCCCGAATATCCACACTAGCATTCGGGAATCCAGGGAATAAAGCCCATCTCCATTGCCGCCTCGCAGGCCGCTGCTGTCTCTAGCGTCATCTGCCTGCATGCACTTTCATAGTCCTCCTGCCCGTTTTCTGTTTCGCACCAGGTGGTAACACCGACACATCCTTCAATATCTGAACTGATATATACTTTCATATTCTCCTAACATAAACAAGTGTTTTTATTGAGATTTTAAGATTATTAATCCGTTTAAATCGTATTTTCCAGCTTTTTTATTTCTGCTCATTTTCTTGCATCAAACATGTCTATTGACACATCTTGATTCTTTTCATTCTAACAATTCAAATCAATGATGCGACATATACAAAATAATCACAGTGTACAAAGGCTGCAAGCATACTATCATAATACAA
>JALENF010000127.1 GCA_022767945.1 Bacillota bacterium | reverse complement strand
TCTCTTCCGTCGCGGAATGCACACCCCGGCATGGATTCGAACGGATTGACGTTAATGCCGTTCTTCTGCGTGTACTCTTCAAAATCGTACAGGAAGTAGTATGTCTTCCTGTTGAGAACCGCACCCTCCAGCGCGATGGCTGAATAGTCTGTAATCAGATAATCACAGGCTGCCAGCAGCTCCACCGATGAAAATTCAGGGCACATGTAGACTCCCTCTCTGTCACACTGGATGGCCTGGTTAGGGTGACCCTTGATTATCAAAACCGACTCACTGAAGTCAAACCTTTCAAGCAGAGGTTCCCACTTCAGCTCTATGTTGCGTCTGAAGGTGGGCGCATAGAGCACCACCCTCTTGTTTCTGAAGACAGGATACTTTTCCAGAACCCTGTCTCTGTTTTCTTTTTCAGTCTGCAGAAGATAGTCTATTCTCGGCAGTCCGATGTTGCACAGCTTATCCTCTGTCGTGTTGAATGACAGGCAGTAAAACCTGTTGAAAGCTTTTCCTCCGGCAATAATGATGTCATAGTTCTTATGCATATCCATAAGCTCTGCCACCTTTTTGCTGCGGCCTGACTCCCTGTCCAGAGTCTGGTATCCGGACTGCTTGATTTTGCCTATTGCATGCCACATCTGGATTACCGTCAGGCTTTCCTTGTGATTAAGCATGGAAACAGCGGGCCAGTATGCATCCAGCACTGCCGCCTCACTCGTGGCAAGGTGATACATGCTCCTGAGAACATCCGTGCCGAACTTTACTAAGCCGCTCTTTCCATCTACCATATAATTGCAGATCTGTACAATCCGAATCTTTTTTCCTGATTCCGCCGCCTGCTTTTCCAGTTCCTCCTTAAGCATTCTGAAATCCAGGCTAAGGGTATCCGACTGACGGCTCAAAAACAGAATCTTTCCTTTTTTTGTTCTGAATAATTTAAGAATACAGTAAACAAGTCTCATACAGAGCTTGCCTGCTCTCACTACTATAGTCATTTATCTCTCTTCCTCGTAAAATGCTGAAGATTATATGCCGGCATCGGGACTACAGTACATCATCGTAGCCGTCGCCGTCGCCTCCCAGTTCATCCATAGGGTCTTCCTCGTCCTCTTCCACAGAGGCCTCCATTTTTCCCATAATTTTAGGAAGAACTGTTCTCTTATAAAAAGCACAGGCATCGTCCACATAACCGTCGAATACTATTCTTCCTTCGTCCAGAACGATTCCTCTGCTGCACATTCTCTTTGCCAGGTTTACCATTGCTGTTGCAAATACCAGAGTCACCTCCGGATCATCACGAAATTCCTCAATTCTTCCGAGACACTTCTGCTTGCTCTTGTAGTTACCCACAATAAGAGGATTATCTATGATGAGTATCTCCGGTTTCTTCTGCGTCTGGATAGCAAATCCCAGCCGGCCAGGCTCGCCCTTGTCGTATACCTTCAGAGGTTTGTCGATTTTGTCTTCCAGCTCTGCGAAGTCTATGATTTCCTGTTCATACTGCTGTATTTCCTCTTTACTCCAGCCCAGAATACTCGCCTGGGTATGCAGGTTGTATCTTCCGGTAAAGTCCGTTACAAACCCGCTTCTGAGATCAAACAGAGCTGTCACCTTTCCTCTTATGTATACCTTTCCTGTTGTAGGATACAGGTACCGTGACATCAGCTTTGCAGTAACACTTCTGCCTGCCCCGCTTGCTCCAATAATGGCAACATTTTCACCTTTATTTATCTTAATGTTCAGGTTTTCCACGCCCTTGCGTACATCCTTTACCTTGCGTATGCGAAAAATAAGGTTCAGCATTCGGTCCCTGTTGTTTCTGAACATTTTAAATTCTTTAGAAACATCTCTCAGTTCAATAACCGGTTTTTTCACTTTCCTACCCCTCTTCCTACAGAATGTCCGGAAGCTGTTTTCTCAGACCCGAATACAGCTTTGTTGATACGATAATCATTATCAGCAGCACCACCAGGAAGTAAATCAGACTAATGTAATCCTCAAATATCCACTGATTGTAGCACAGCGAATTGCGATATCCGTAGACGATAAAGGTTACCGGATTAATTCTGAAAAAAGCGACTGCTATAGGATTATCTATTGTTGCCTTGTTGAACAGGATTGCTGACAGCCAGAAGACCGCCGCATTTATAGTTCTAAGCACGTTAAGAAAATCCTCGCTGACTACCGAAAGCAGTCCTGTTGCCAGTGACCAGAAATATGTGAACACCAGCATCAATGCGATATATATCGGCAGCTGCAGCCAGTATACTGTAGGCCTGTACCCCATAAGAGGGTACAGAACCAGAGTAAAAGCAAACACCACAAGATGTATTCTGAAATTTGATAAGGTTACAATAGTTGGAATAGCAGTTTTCGGAAAGCTGGTTTTCTGAATCATTCCCTTATATCTTTTGAAGCAGGATGCTCCTCCGGAAATCATTCCACTCATATAAAACCATGGAACCAGTCCGGTTACCAGCCAGAGAAAGTAGGAGCAGTGAATGCCCGGCATGTTCTTGGATGTCCTGAAACCGATAATCATGGCTACATAGTACACCGCAATTCTCATGGCAGGCTTGAACAGAGCCCATACCCATCCCAGATCCGAACCCTTGAAGGCTCTGTCTTTGTCTACCTTCGCAAGACGGAGAATCTGGGGCATATATCTAAAATGATCTTCAATAATCTGCTTTAATGTTTTAAACAAAACTCAAACTCCCTTATTACCCGATTTTTCCGACATCAGTCTGCTCCTTATTTCTCGAAAGCAAGCTCAATTAATCTGCTGATGATTTCAGTATAGCTGATTCCTACTTCATTCAGCATCAGTGAGTAGATGCTTGTAGGCTGGAAACCCGGCATGCTGTTGATTTCATTGAATACCAGCTGATTGTCTTCTGTCAGGAAGAAATCGATTCTTGAGAAGCCTCTACACTCCAGAGCTCTGTAGATTGCCAGTGCACCGTCCTTAATCATTTTTTCTGTTTCCGGGTCAAACTCTGCAGGAATCTTCTTTGATGAGCTCTTTGCAACATACTTTGTTTCAAAGTCGTTAAAATCACCGTTTGCATTCAGCTCACACAGCGCACCGATAACCGGTTCGTCATTGCCAAGAAGAGCAACCTTGATTTCCGATCCGACGATGCCCTCTTCCAGAACTACCTTCTCTCCGAAGCTGAAAGCTTCATCCAGTGCAGGTCTTAGCTCTTCCTCATTATGAACCTTGGAGATGCCTACAGATGAACCTGTTGATACAGGCTTAACGAAGATAGGGAATCCGGCTCTTGCACCTAAGTCAGCTTTGATGGCCTCGATTGTACCTTCCTTGTCAGCCAGATACTCTTTGGCTGTGACATTCTGTGTCATAGGTCTTCTCATACCGATGCTGTCAGCAAACAGATATGATATAGCCTTGTCCATTGAGCAGGCTGATGACATTACGCCGCAGCCCACATAAGGAATACCTGCAAGCTCAAACAGTCCCTGAAGCTTTCCGTCTTCTCCTGTGTTTCCTGCAATTCTTGCGAACACGCAGTCAACCGGCATCTTTGTTACAGTACCGTCCTTTTCGAAAACAAGCAGATGTCCGGAGCCATGGTCGATGTCCAGCATCGCCTTCTTGTTTGTAGGTGATTTTTCCCAGTCAACAGCAGAACGTATTTCATCAGTTGTGCTTTCTGTATAAAACCATTTGCCGTCATTAGTTATTCCAACAGGAATAGGATTGTACTTTTCTCTGTCGATATTTTCCAGAATAGTTGCTGCAGAAATACATGACAGGTCATGTTCAGGTGTCATGCTTCCAAATACAATTAATACGTTTTTCATAATGTCCTCCGTTTACTGTTTAATCTTATACTGTACGCCGTTCTTTTCGCAGTAATCTGCCGCATAGCTGCCCTTGTCACAGACAGCAACCAGATTATCGCAGTTTGCAAACACATTTTCTCCCATTTCCGTAATAGTGGATGGAAGGTATATTTCCTTGAGGGCACTGCATTCTGCAAATGCCTCTCTGGCGATATGCATTACACCCTTGCGAACTGTGATTTTCTCCAGGTTGTTGCATTCTGCAAACGCTCTTTCTCCTATATATTTAACACTTGAAGGCAGATCCATACTCTTTATCATCCCACAGCCGTGGAAACATGCATCTCCAATGTGTCTGATATATCTGTGAAGCTTCACTGCTGTAATGTTCTCCTTATCGGAGAACGCACCGTCTCCCAGGTTGCAGACAACACGTCCGCGAACCTTTCTTGCAACTGTAATCTTTCCGTCATAGTCAACAGCGTTTACTGCTGTAGCATAGTCAGGATACAGATTGAAGGTTACTCTGTTCTGCTTTGCTGTCTTGAATTTAACACCATCGATGTATCTCTGGTCAGCAAGCATGGTGCCGAACATGGAGTCGATTCTTTCAGCCAGGAGCATCTTGGAACTTCCCTTGAACAGAATTACATCCCCTACGTTTGCCGTGGACTGAAGGAAGTCCTCCAGCCTGTCAGGCTCTGTGAAGTGGTATGCGTTGTAGCCTGCCTCTTTGGCCATGTCGTATACCTGTCTGCTGTCCTCTCCGTAGCAGACCAGCACATCCATAGTGTGGGTCTTTACAATTTCTCCAACCTCGTGGTGAATCTCTGATGAAAGCTCTGCCGCACCTGTAATATCGCCTATTACGGCAATCTTCTTCTGTCCAGGCTTAACCTCGATCTTATCCAGTACTGAGAGTGATGAGTTGACTGATGCAGGTGATGCGTTGAAGCAGTCGACAAACAGGCTGTAGCCCGCAACACTGATCAGATTCTGTCTTACGCCGCTTGTCTCAAACTTGGCTATTCCGTTTATTATATCGCTGTCCTTTATTCCGAACTTTCTTCCGATTGCAAAGCAGCCGACCGCGTTCAGCACGTTGTACTCTCCCAGCACGTTAAGCATTGCCGGAATTCTTTCTTCGCCGTGACAGATTGTGAAATATGTCTTTCCGTTATCTTCTCTCACGTCCTCTGCATAATAGTCGGCCTTCCTGTTATGCACTGCAAAGAACACAGTTTCCGCTGCAGGCTTTGCTGTTACCAGCAGTGGGTCATCCCCGTTAAGGAACAGAGTTCCGTGCTCATCCATACCGTCGATGATTCCCAGCTTACTCTCCATGATTGCTTCCTGAGTACCGTAGTTTCCGATGTGAGCATGTCCGATATTTGTAACAACTGTAGCTACCGGCTTGATCATCCTGGAGTGACGTGACGCACCACCGGGACGACCTCCTCCTATTTCCTGAATGAAGAACTCATATCCGCCGCGGAAATTCTGGATATGCATTCCGATATTTACCTGTGTGTTTGAATTCCTCAGATTTCTGTAGGTTGCGTACTTCTCGTTCAGTACGTTGTACAGCATATCCTTGGTGCTTGTCTTTCCTACGCTGCCTGTAATGCCGACCGTCTTAACCTCGTAGAAGTCTCTGAGTCTTGCACATACCTTTATATGACCTTCTCTTGCCTGCTCAACCTTGACATGCGGAATTGATTCGTCAAGGTCCACATATGAGAATATAAATCTTGCGCCTCTCTTAAGCGCGTTATCTACTATCCTCAATCTTATTTCAAGAGGCTTCACATCCTTGTCATTAGGATCCATGAACGGCTCTCTGAAGAACAGAACGTCACCGCTGTTGACCTCGAAGGATCTTGCGCACACCTTGCCGACACTGGCATATCCAAGGTAGGCGTACTTTTCGGGTAGCTCTACATTGAGAATATCGCAGATGTCTCCGATTGTCAGGATGTTTCTGATATCTCTCAGCTTGTAGGTTTCGTTTTCAATGTATTCAAGGGCATGCATCATTTCAGGATTGCGTCTGTGCTCGCTGTTATGGTAATCAATTCTGATCACGTTCTTGAATTCTTCTGTCTCAAAGTCATTATACAGAGGAATATATCCTTTGTTTGTGATGTATTCACCCTTTGTCTCTCCCGGAACCAGCTTGAAGCGCACTGCCAGTGCAGCTCCCGGTGCTTCCTCATGGACGCCCGCCAGATTACCCATGCTTGCGATGGTATCGGAGAAGCTTCTGTCTATACGCATGGTGTTTCCTCCGATATGAACGCCCTCACTGTCGGAGGCAAAAATGGATTCAACTCCCATGTTTGCAATGTATCTTACATATGCACGCTCATACGGTGTAAACGCAGTGCTCTTGTGAGCCTCTCTTCTCAGATAAACGATGATATGATCGGCTTTTTCCTTCTTTGCGAACACAATGCTCTTCAGAAGCTTTTCGTCCAGGGTAATGTCGTCGGGATTTTCCGGATTCTCTTCCCCGTTTATTTCACGCCTGACGCTGCTTCCTATTACCGCCACCTTGAAGTCACCACATGTAACAAGATAGCTTCTGCTGTCTGATACGGCATAAAGATTCATTGTATCCCGAAGATATCTCAATGCCTCAGAATCAATGATACTGTCGTCGGCATAGCCGATTTTAATGTCGATATCTTCATTGTTCAGTATAGCTGCAAGATTTTCACCGTATTCCACATAATCGCATTTTTCTATTCCGTCCAGCTGTCCCACAACGTCGTATCCGAATATTGTGACTCTTTCAGGGTTCTTTTCGATTTCAACTGCTTCAAAGTCAGTATCAGATATTGTACATGCCTCATACTGCTTCATCAGCTTATTTTTGAAGCGCTCCAGATTATGCTTTCTTACCTTTCTGACAATTCTGCTTATGCGCTTCCTGTTCTGCCATACAATGTTGAATCTCAACAATCTTGCATATATCTGCTTTGCTATGTTAATAAGTTTTCTTTTCATCGCTCTCTCCTAACTGATGCGGGCTTATGCTAGTCCTGGAATTTTTTAAACTCTATTTTCACATCCTGTGCTTCATCAAACACAGCATCGATCATATTCCTGAAGTTCTCTGAAGTGTCGCTGGCATAGCACAGATGCATAGCACTGTTGTTCTCATCTGCCAGCATGTCCTTTTCTCTGAGTATACGCTCAACCTCATTGATTACCTCTTCAGACGGGTTGAGAAGCTTGATATCGGGATAAAGTCTTCCGAAATTTTTCTTTAGGTAAGGATAATGTGTACACCCCAGGACTATTTTTTCAAGATTGTTGTCTATAATAAAGTCGTCTAAATAATATTTAATGGTAAGATCCATTATCTCATTGTCAATTATTCCCTCTTCTATCAGCGGTACGAAAGCCGGGCAGGCTTTGCTGAAGATCTTTACCTTTTTATTTTTGCTTGTAATTATATTGGAGTAGGCTCCGCTGGCAACGGTCACCTTGGTTGCAATTACTCCTATTCTTACTTCTTCCTTTTCTTCAGCAGCTATCCGGTTTGCAATAGGCTCGATCACCCCTATAATAGGGATATCCGGATGCCGTCTTCTTAATGAATCCAGACAGGTTGCACTGATTGTATTACAGGCAATTACTATCATCTTTACATTATGGCTTACCAGGTAGTCTGCTATCTGATTAGAGAATTTCTTTATCGTATCTATGGATTTTGAACCGTATGGCGTTCTTGCCGTATCCCCGTAAAAGACTACCCTCTCATTCGGTAAATTCTTCTGAAGGGCAGGGATACAGGTCAGTCCGCCAACTCCGGAATCAAAGAATCCTATCGGCCTGTTGTCCATTAACTAATCCACCTTTCGTTCTATTGCTTATTCAAGCACTCATATACAATAGATTATACTAAATTTCTGTATAAAAAACAACATTAAACAGGAGCCTGGAAGTCAGGGGTTTAAATAATGCTTTCCCCCGGTTCTCAGGCTCCTGAAAATCCTGTATGTGTCCAAAAGTATTGAATTGTTAATCTTCAGCGTCAAAAAGTTTTGATAATCTTAATCCCCCCGGAATACGGCATAACCCCTGTCTTCAGCCGTAATCCCTCTCTGCGGCGGGCAGCCCTACATCGCCTTTCTTTCAAGGCGCAGCTTGTCGGCAATAATAGCGATAAACTCGCTGTTTGTCGGCTTGCCCTTGTCGTTCTTCACCGTATACCCGAACAAAGCATCTATAGTTTCAATCTTTCCCCTGTTCCACGCCACTTCAATCGCATGACGGATTGCGCGTTCAACCCTGCTTGGCGTAGTGTCATTTTTCTTTGCAACCATCGGATACAGTTCTTTGGTGACAGCAGACAGAATGTCACGGTCCTCTACCACGATGGTTATGGCGTCACGTATGTACTGATACCCTTTGATATGAGCCGGTACACCGATTTCATGAATCAGGTTCGTGATTTCTATTTCCAGATCACGTCCTGCAACAGTTTCCCTGCATGCAGATGCCTTGCGGAGATTGAACATGCTCTGGCCTACTGTTCCACCGGTTTCCGGCAGCATAACCTGTCTGATTCTTCCGGCGATGATGTCGGTACTGATCGGCTTTACAAGGTAATACTCCGCTCCAAGTGCGGTCGCCCTCTGAATCATGGAATCCTGTCCTACAGCAGAAACCATGATTACCCGCGGATAGTTATCAAGCTCCATATTGTTAATCTTCTCAAGCACCCCCAATCCATCAAGGTGCGGCATAACCAGGTCAAGCACCAGCACATCCACATTGCTTCCCGGCAGCAGCTCACATGCTTTAACTCCATCTTCCGCAGTGAAAACAACTTCCATGTCGTCTTGCATTCTGAAATAGTTTTCCAGTGATCTGCAGAAATCTCTGTTGTCGTCAACAATACCAAGTTTGATAATTCTCATTTTGTCCTCCTTTTCTCATAATAACACTATCCAAACCCCCGATGCACATCACATCCGGCATTCCCTACTTCTGCCGGAGGGGGCGTTCCTGCCAGATGCAGCACTTCCCAACCATCCCTGCCGGAATCCGCCATACTTTGCCCCTTCGGTATGTGCGGAACCCTCTTCTGCCTCCTGACGTTCTCATTCTACGGCATAATCAAGAATTTGCAAGGCGTTTTTGCCACAAAAATGGCCATTTTAGCAAATTACAACTTAAGTACTAAAGGTCTGTCAGACCCCCTCACATATAGTACTTTAGTATTAGTACCAGTATGACATCGTCTGAGTTTCAGACCCTTACGTCTTTTCTTCGCCATACGGCCGGCATGCGCCGGCGGCTGATTCAGACAGTGTGCCCGTGTGTCTCTCTGCCTCCGGATGCAACGGTGGCGGCTTCACCCGGACTACTTTGGCGACTTCGGGTTGAATATCAGAGCCACCAGATACCCGAAGGTCAGCGCGACACCTACACCGGCTGCAGTGCTTTTTATAGCTCCCGAAATAACGCCGATAAAACCTTTTTGGGCTCCGTCAATTGCTCCCTTTGCAAGAGCATAGCCAAAGCCGGTAAGAGGCGTAGTTGCACCCTGATGTGCCAGCTTTACAAGAGGCTCATACAGATTGAACGCCTGAAGCAGCACCCCGCTGACCACGAAGATAACAAGAATACGCGGTGCAGTCAGCTTGGTTGTGTCCATAAGAATCTGTCCTATAACGCAGATTCCCCCGCCTATAAGAAAAGTATATAAATAATCCATTTACTGTACCTCCTCTGTCGAAAGTGCCACAGCGTGTGCTATACCCGGTATGCTCTCACCCTGAAAAGGACTGATGGTTGAAAGCATGGCTCCTGTAGAAATGAGCAGTACTCTGGACAGCTCTCCTGATGCCATCCTGCTGAGAATATTTCCCGAGAAAACTGAAGCAGAGCAGCCGCAGCCGCTGGCACCTCCGTGAACATCCTGAGTGTCACGGTAATACATCATGGTGCCGCAGTCGTCGAGCCGTTCCTCCACAGTGCGGGCCGGAAGTCCTGCGTCCTTCAGCAGGTCACATGCTATGTCTTTTCCGATGTATCCAAGATCTCCGGTCAGGATAAGGTCATAGTAGTCGATGCTTCTTCCCGTATCATCAAGATGATTCAGTATGGTATCAACCGCGGCAGGTGCCATGGCACTTCCCATCTGGTTAGGATCCTTTACCCCCGCATCAATTATTTTTCCCATAGTTCCGCAGTCAACTCTGATATGCCGCTGTGTACTGATCTTGTCCGGTCCGGCGATTCCAACGATTCCGGTTCTGACAGGCTTCTCGGATACAACCATGGCTCCAGCTGCCGTCGCGGTCCACTGAGCCGACGGCGGTCTCTGGTTTCCGTGCTCAACAGGCATTCTGAACTGTCTTTCAGCTGTGCAGAAATGGCTGGATGCTCCCACGATAATATTGTGAGCAAAACCCCCATCGGTGAGCATGGAGCCGAGAAGGAGTGACTCCGCCATCGTAGAGCATGCTCCATAAAGGCCGAGAAAAGGCAGGTGAAGATCACGTGCCATAAATGAAGATGACATAAGCTGATTCAGCAGGTCTCCACTGAGCACAAGATCAATGTCCTTTTTCTCCTTGCCTGATTTTGCAAGAGCCCTTGTCATAGCTTCCTTCAGCATCTTGCTTTCGGCCTTTTCCCACGTTTTCTCGCCGTACATATCGTCTTCAACTGAATGATCAAACCACCCCGACATGGGTCCCTGTCCTTCTTTTTTGCCGACTACTGCCGCTGAACCTATAATATATGGACAAAGCTGAAACTTTACCGTCTGTTTTCCCATCTTCTTTTCTGCCATATCTGTTCCTCCTAAAAAAGACCTATCAGCCAGTGTATCAGACCTACAACAGTTGCCGAACCGATTCCGCATACGAGAACGGGACCTGCCACACTGAATATTTTTGCTCCGACTCCCAGCACCCAGCCTTCTTTCTTGTATTCTATAGCCGGTGCGACCATGGAATTAGCAAAACCGCTTATGGGCACAATTACTCCTGCTCCTGCAAATTTTGCGATTTTATCAAAGACTCCAAAGCCTGTCAGAAGCTGTGCAATCACAACGATGGATATGGTTACGTATGTCTCGGCGTTTTTCTGGCTGACGCCAGCCGCCGCGAGCCTGCTCGCGGCGAAGTAGGCGGCGGCGCACAGGCCGCCGCCTGCGAAAAACGCCCTCAGACTGTTTCCCAGATAATTTGGCTTTGGCGTAAACTGTCCGGAATACTTCTCATATGCCTTCGCAACATCAGCCTTGCTTACTTCTTTCCTTTTTTCACTATTTGAATCTCTGTAATCCTTTTTGTCTTCACTCATAATTCACACTCTCCTCACAATTTAGTATTTGGAAAAATTCCGAAAGTATGCCATAATATTCTCATATTGATAATTCTGATTACAGATATTGTTACCGGAGGTAAATATTTTATGAAGATAGTTCTTGCATCAGGTTCTCCGCGAAGAATAGAAATGATGAAAAAGCATGGATACGATCCGGAAATCATTCCGGCAGAAATAGATGAGACACTGCCTGAGGATATTGGAATGCGGGATGCTGTAATGTATCTTGCGCTAAAAAAGGCCTTGTGGGTTGAGGAACGTCTGAATAGCAGCTTGTCCCCTGATA
>JALENF010000105.1 GCA_022767945.1 Bacillota bacterium | reverse complement strand
GAATACCATTCTCACTACCCAGAAGAATATGATGTCATATCCTGTTACCAGAACATCGGTAGGATAGAAATATTTCAGATCTTCTGTTTCTTCAGGCCAGCCCAGTGTCGAGAACGGCCAGAGCGCTGATGAGAACCATGTATCCAGTACATCCTCATCCTGTCTGATATTTGTGCTGCCGCACTTGCTGCATTTGTCAGGCGCTGTCTCTGATACCATAAGCTCACCGCATTCCTGACAGTAATATGCCGGGATTCTGTGACCCCACCACAGCTGTCTTGAAATACACCAGTCCCTGATTTCCTCCAGCCAGTGAAGATATATCTTTTCAAATCTGTCAGGCACATGCTGCAGATCACCCTTCTTCGCAGCCTCTATGGCAGGTTTTGCAAGGTCTTCCATCTTGACAAACCACTGATCCGAAAGCATAGGCTCAACTGTAGTGCCGCATCTGTAACAGCCACCTACAGGAATAACCTTTTCTTCAGTCTTTACAAGATATCCTGCTGCTTCAAGGTCAGCAACCCACTGCTTTCTGCATTCGTAGCGATCCATGCCCTCATACTTTCCTGCAAGGCTGTTCATTGTAGCATCAGGGTTGATACATGACAGGCTTTCAAGATCAGCTCTCTGTCCAACCTCAAAGTCGTTAGGGTCATGAGCAGGAGTAATCTTTACGGCACCGGTTCCCTTTTCAGGGTCAGGATACTGGTCTGCAATGATAGGTATTTCCCTTCCTACTAACGGAAGAATAACCTTCTTTCCTACCATATCCTTATATCTTTCATCACTTGGGTGTACTGCGATTGCAACGTCGCCGAACATTGTTTCAGGTCTGGATGTTGCAACTACAATGTCCTTTCCGCCTTCCTCAGCAGCAGGATATCTGAAGTACCAGTACATACCATTCTTATCCTCGTGTTCTACTTCAGCATCGGAAAGAGAAGTTCCGCACTGAGGACACCAGTTGATAAGTCTGTTACCCTTGTAGATTAAGCCCTTTTCATACAGCTTTACAAAGAAGTGCTTAACCGCCTTGTTGCAGCCCTCGTCCATGGTGAATCTTTCTCTGCTCCAGTCACAGGAGTCACCCAGCTTACGGCACTGTCTCGTGATTCTTCCACCGTATTCCTCCTTCCATGCCCAGGCACGCTTCAGGAACTCCTCACGTCCTAAATCTTCCTTTTCCTTACCCTCTTCTTCTCTGATCTTTTCTACAACCTTTACCTCAGTTGCGATACTTGCATGGTCAGAGCCCGGCAGCCAAAGTGCACTGTAGCCCTGCATTCTCTTCCATCTTGTAAGAACATCCTGAAGAGTCTGGTCAAGAGCATGTCCCATATGAAGCTGTCCGGTAATGTTTGGAGGCGGCATTACGATAGCAAAAGGCTTCTTGTCAGGGTCAACCTCTGCTCTGAAAGCACCTTTTTCCTCCCACATCTGATAAATTCGGTCTTCAAAATCTTTCGGATTGTAATTCTTAGCTAAGTTCTTTTCCATTGTTCTCCCTTCCGTAAATATCAATTTTTATTTCTGCAAAGTCATTTATCCCACTAAAAAATCCTTTGCAACTTAAACTGCAAAGGACGAATATTTCCGCGGTACCACCTTTGTTCCACATCTGATTAAAGATGTGACTCTCATTTTAATATACAGGCTCCAAAGCAACCTTCTGCGGATACTTTCTTACGGGTCTCTCAGCCACGAACCCGGTTCTCTGTAAAGTGTTGTCACGCATACTCCTCTTCTTCAACGCCCTATTAAGTTTATCCAGTGTATTTTACACCAGACGCCTTAATATTTCAAGTATTTTATCACCATTTGTTCATCACCTTTTCCGCAAATCCGAGGAAGTCACTGACCTCTATAACAGTCCCGTCATCGAGTACAGCTCTGCCGCTGTAACGTCCGAATACCTGATGCTGGTCTGAGCATATAAGCTTGATATCCGTCCGCGAAGATCTGTCAATAATCGGAATGAAGTCCATTTCGAAGCGCCCGTCGTCAGAAGTGAAGATCCACGGACTCATGTAGTCCTCAGTCAGGTCAGCCGTATCTGCCTCAATCCCCGACGGACCGCAGCAGCTTCCCCGAGTCACATATTTCCTGTTCTTCATCGGAATATTGAATTTAACATTTCCCAGCTTGTGAGCTTTGTTGTTGTAAAAAAGCATATTTTCCGTTGCGGCTGAGGTATCGCCAAAACCGTAGCCGATGTTCCATCCGAAAGGCACTCCGTCAACCTGACCGCTTGCACTGCCCCAGTACCAGGTGTTCCTGTATGTCCACACGCCGCGGCCCCAGTCAAGAACTGCGAAGCTTCTGCCCTTCTCAAAGACGTATTTTCTGCCGTCAAACTCCACCTCGCCCTCTGCAGGCATGCAGTTTATCTTCTGGTTGTAATAGAAAGCTTTCGGCTTTTCCGCAAAAGGCGTCGCGATCACCATAGACTCAGTGTCCGGGCACTCCAGGCGTATCTCCCCCTTTACAGGCTTTCCATCGCAGAAGTTTTCCATGGAGAATATCAAAACCCTCTCGGCTCCGTCATTCCTGAATTCGATGGAATAATTCTTTCCTTTGCTTTTCACATCTCCGTATGCACTTGTAGCCGGAAGGTTCTTCTTTCCCCGTGTCATCAGTGCAATGGGGCTGTTGGTATGTTCCCATGGGATGCGAAAATCCAGCAGTGAAATACTGTCCAATCCCATATATGAGTTGTCCGCAATGGTGAGTGCCACCGCAAACTCGTCACATGTTACAAGGTAATAATCCCATTCCTTTATTCTCAGGCTGTTGGCCCGTATAGTCCTGCGGTCGTAACTCAGCAGGAGCTTCTTTGCATATCCGGGTTCTCTGAGACTGCCGTCTGCATTCAGGAGCGGGCCTTTTTCTTTTATCTCATGCTGTTTCATTTTTCCAACCTCCCACATTATCTGTTTTGATTATATCACTTATGCACTCTGTTGAACAGCGACAAACTTAGACAAAAAACCCCCACATCATTTGTGATAATCCACTAAATTTACCGCATTAAAATTGTTGACAGCATACAATTATGAGAGTATTATATTATAAGAAAAAATGTTATGAAATCGTGCCCGTATCCATAAACCTAATCAATTATGGGCACTTAATCAATACGAAAAGAGGGATATATTATGAAATACGATTTTCCGGTAACTTTAACTAAGAATCCTAAGCAGAAGCCTGAATCCAAGGGATTGAGATTCGGTACTGTTATGACAGACCACATGTTCATCATGGATTACACTGATGAAAAGGGCTGGCATGACGGAAGGATCGTACCTTACGGACCGATTTCTCTGGATCCTGCAGCTGTAGTATTCCACTATGGTCAGGAAATGTTCGAGGGACTGAAGGCATATGAAACTGCAGAAGGCAGAGTTCAGCTTTTCAGACCTGACATGAATGCTAAGAGAACAAACAATACCAACGACAGACTTTGCATTCCGCCAATCGACGAAGAACTTTTCGTTGAAGCTGTAAAGGCTATCGTAAAAGTTGACAAGGACTGGATTCCAAAGGGTGAAGGAACTGCTCTGTACATCAGACCTTTCATCATTGCAACTGAACCGTTCCTTGGCGTTAGAAGAGCAACAGAATATAAATTCATGATTATCTTAAGCCCGGTAGGCCCATACTTTGTAAACGGTCTTGCACCTACTAAGATGTACGTAGAGGATGAATATGTGAGAGCTGTTAAGGGTGGTACAGGTGAAGCCAAGTGCGGCGGTAACTATGCTGCATCTCTTAAGGCTCAGGAAATCGCTCACGAAAAAGGCTATGAACAGATTCTGTGGTTAGACGGAATCCACAGAAAATACATCGAAGAAATCGGTGCGGCTAACGCATTCTTCGTAATCGGTGACGAAGTAGTTACAAGTGAGCTTAACGGATCAATCCTTCCTGGTATCACAAGAAACTCCATCATCGCACTTTGCAAGCACAAGGGCTACAAGGTATCCGAAAGAAAGATTTCCATCGACGAGTTAGAAGAAGCTTACAAGGCCGGACAGCTTAAGGAAATGTTCGCATCCGGTACAGCTGCTATCGTATCCCCTGTTGGCGAGCTTCTTTACAAGGGCGAAAGAATGATTATCAACAATAATGAGATTGGGCCTATCGCTCAGGAAATGTACGACACAATCTACGGAATCCAGACGGGCAAGATTGAAGACTTCATGGGCTGGACAGTTCCTGTAGAATAATCGGAGACGTTACATATGTTGAATTATCTAAGAAAACTAGACCGGAGACTGAATAGCTTTTCAGTCTTCCGTTCTTTTGTAGAAACCGAAATGATGAGCACCTTCCACTGGATGATTGCTTCTATGGATACGGAACCTTCAGGTCAGGCTGACCCTTTTGATGTGGACATCGTTAATATCTATGCATCATTTGTTAATTCCATCTACAATGAGGGTGGAAATCTTACAGATTACGTGAAACAGTATGTCCAGAATGACGAGAACAGCTATCTTAAGGCCAGACTTTCAGGAAAAGGCGTATCTCCTGCTCTTGAGGAAGCTTTGATGGTGGAACTTGATACTCTGCAGGAGTTTGCTCACCTGAAATCTGAGGATCTGAAATCAGTAATTGACTACGATGGTTTTCTTCCATCATGGGATACTTCTGAAGCCGACATAAAAGCATCATATATCCACATGCTGGACAACCTGAAGACTCGAGGCTACGGCATGTTTGCCAGCTATGGCAGCTTTGTTCCAAAAGATGGAACTCTCGTTCCTATCGTCAAGGCCGACCCTGTCACACTGGACAAGCTGTATGGCTACGAGCTTGAGAGACATCAGGTTCTTGCCAACACTCAGGCACTGGCCGACGGAAAGGCAGCGGCAAACGTCCTGCTTTACGGCGATGCCGGTACGGGCAAGTCCTCTACTATCAAAGCCTGTGCAAACGCATTGTTTGATCAGGGTGTTCGTCTGGTTCAGTTTGACAAGTACCAGCTGTATGAAATTCCAAAAATTATCGAGTATCTGGCGGACAATCCGTTAAAGTTCATCTTCTTCATAGACGACCTGAGCTTCAGCCAGAATGACGACGACTACTGCTATCTGAAAGGCATCCTGGAAGGGAGTGTTACAAGCTATTCTGATAATATTGTTATCTATGCGACTACAAACAGGCGTCATATAATTGCTGAAACCTTTGAGAGCCGCATGGGCAATGACCTTCATGTCAACGATACAATGCAGGAGACCATGAGTCTGTCAGCCCGCTTCGGACTGAACATCACCTTCTCCAAACCGGCGAAGGAGCTGTATCTTGAAATCGTTAAGCAGCTGGCAAAGGAATACAACGTTCCGGTAAACGATCAGCTTCTGGTACGTGCGGAAGCCTTCGCAATCCGTGCTAACGGCCGCAGTCCGCGTACGGCAAAGCAGTTTATAAGGCAGATGAGTATATAATCAATTTAAATAAGGGTAAGAAAAAAGAGGTTCCACGCGGAGCCTCTTTTCGTATGTATAGGTTGTTATAGTCTTTTACTCAGCAGGTAACCCATGACATGGTCACCCTGCTGGAATCCTCCGCTGAAGATGCGATTCTCCAGCTCGGTTTCATCTATAAGCTCCACATTCAGGAACTCTGTATCGTCCAAATCCTGCTCTCCTTCTTTCACACAGTCCTCTGCAAAGAATACTGTTACTATGTTATCGCATATGGTAGCATTGGCGGGAATAGAAATAAGCTCGGTCCACTTTTCACTTATATAGCCTGTCTCCTCCATAAGCTCTCTCTTCGCGCAGTCAAGAGTATTCTCTCCTTTTTCCATACCTCCGGCGGGGAATTCACAGGTCACCTGATCAACTCCCTGCCTGTACTGCCATACACA
>JALENF010000095.1 GCA_022767945.1 Bacillota bacterium | reverse complement strand
AGGTAACCTGGACAGAGTCGAGGATATCATAAACGAGATTGAAGGCCGGATTGACAGCCTGAAGGAAGACAGCGAAAAGGCTTCCGAATATCTTGCACTTAAAGACAGATACAGAGATTTAGAGATAAATATAACTATAAGAAATGTTGAAGGAATTGTAGAGAAAAACGACAGCTACAGAAACGATATTACAGGTCTGGAAAAGGAAATCACAGAGATCTCTGAAACCAAGAAAAAGGTGGACGAGCAGGTTAACAGTGACAGACAGAGAAGCGAGGATCTTGAAAATCTGGGAAATCAGGCAAGAGACAAGCTTCTTCATATTGTTGAGGAAATCAATAAGGTGACCAACCAGAGCCAGCTTAATGAGGAACGTATTTCCGGAATTGACAAGGAAATGGCGCGTCTGTCAAGGGATATATCCGATCTGACCGGGCGTCTGAAAAGAGAGAAGGCTAACAGAGCTGAACTGCAGGAGTCACGCAGGGAGATTGCGGAAAAAGCCGAGGAAGCATTAGCACTGCTTCAGTCCAAGGCCGAAAAGCACAGCAGTCTTGCCAGAGAAGCCTCTGAGCTTTCTGAAGCAGTAGAGGAAGGCAGAAGCAGACTGTTCCAGCTGCATAACAGAATTTCCTCCATGAACAGTGAAATCAAAAGCTACGACAGCATCAAGGAAACCCTTGCAAAACGAAGGAAACAGCTTATTTCAGATACCGAAGGTGCAGACAGAAACAGTGCGGAGAATAATGCACAGCTGGAGAGGGCAAAGGCAGAGAGAGAAGAACTTTCTGCACAGGCTGCCCGGGCACAGTCAGCACTTCAGGGGCTTATGGCAGAGCAGCAGAAGCTTACGGCACGCAATCGTGAGCTGAACGTTCAGATTGAAGATTTAAAGGTAAAAGGCGGTCAGAAGACCTCACGTAAAAAGACCATAGAAGAAATGGAAAACAACTACGAGGGGTATAACTATGCCGTTAAGTATATCATGAAAGCCGGACTTCCCGGAATAGAGGGCGTGGTTGCAGAACTGATGGATGTTCCTACCGGTTATGAGGTGGCCATCGAAACGGCGCTTGGCGGCCAGATGCAGAACGTTATCTGTGACACTGACAACAACGCTAAGAAAGCTGTCAACGCGCTGAAAGAGAGCAAGGCGGGACGTCTGACCTTCCTGCCGGTTGCATCTATCAAAGCTTCCAGAGCCAGGGTAGACAGTCGCATCGAAGGAGACCCGGGATATGCAGGCCTTGCTTCAGACTGCATAAAATGCAGCGACAGACATAAGGCTGTATTCGAATACTTGCTTGGCAGAGTTGCAATTGTAAAGGATATGGATGCGGCAATCAGACTTTCCAAGATTTCAGGTGCCGGTCTGAGGTTCGTAACCTTTGATGGAGAAATAATCAATGCCAGCGGAGCCATTACAGGCGGAAGATTCAAGAACAAAACAGCAAACCTGCTTGAAAGAAAGAGTGAAATCACACGTCTGGAGAAGGAGATAGAAGAACTGAGAAATCAGATTCAGGAAGCTTTGATCGAGGGGCGTGCCGCAGACGAGAGAATGCAGGCCATCGAGACGGAAAAGCATCGCATGGAAGAAGAAAAGAGAGCAAAAGAACTTGCCCTTGCGGGGCTGGACAGCACCATCAGGGCTTTGAGCGAGGCCATATCCGGCATAGACTCAAACAGGGAGAAATTTGGAAGAGAGCTTCAGACCATCGAGAGGGATATGGCTGACGCTGAGAATACTGTTGCCAAGCTTAAGCGCGAGGTTGAGGCGGCCGGCGAGGAAAGCAGATCCATAAACGACGGTATGGAAGCCGCGATGAACGCCTACGAGGAAAAGAAGAAAGAGGTCAGTGACGCAAGTGAAGAGATTACAGGCACCAGAATTGCCGCGACTGAATGGGAAAACAAGCTTAACAATATAGATACGCTTCTGGAGAGAGTGAAGGAAACCGAGGAGGATTATTCCTTCCAGATTGAAAACAAGAAGCATCAGAAGGATCTTCTCGAGGATGAACGAGACAGAATCTTCTTCGGCAATGAAGGCAGTGAGGATACAATTAACGAACTGCTTGAGGAAAAGGAGAATACAGAAAACTATATCGATGAGGTTACCTCTGAGAGAAGCAGAATCGCTGAAATGCTGACTGCTGTTTCGGCGGAGCAGAAGACAGCGGCTGAGAAGCTGAATTCATATCAGGATCAGAAGTATCAGCTGGAAATCAAGCTTGCCAAGAACGAGACGCAGCTGGAGACAATGAAGGAAAGACTGTGGAACGATTTTGAGATTTCCTATGCTCAGGCTATGGATTTCAGACGTGAGGATTTTGTCATGTCTTCATCAGTTAAGGAAAGCAGGGAAATCAGAAACAGGATCAGAGAGCTCGGGGATGTAAATGTAGGAGCTATCAAAGAATATGCTTCTGTAAGTGAAAGATACAAATTTCTGACAGAGCAGAGGGCTGACATAGTAACGGCAATAGATGAGCTGAAGAAGATTATCAGCGATATGGATAATACTATTAAGACCAGGTTCAAGGAGAACTTTGATCAGATAGTTGAAAATTTCGAGGAGATTTTCAAGGAACTGTTCGGAGGCGGATATGCTGAGCTTAGAATGGAGGATGAGAATAATCCTTTAGAGTCCGGAATTGAAATTGTTGCACAGCCTCCCGGAAAGAAACTTCAGAACATCAATCTGATGTCCGGTGGCGAGAAGACAATGACGGCAATTGCACTCATGTTTGCCGTTCTTAAGACCAAACCGACACCGTTCTGTATACTGGATGAGGTTGAGGCAGCTTTAGACGATGCCAACATCGACAGGTTCTCCAATTATCTGCGAAAGTTCGAGGGAATTCAGTTTACACTGGTTACGCACCAGAAAGCCACAATGGAGCATGCGGATGTTCTTTACGGCGTGACTATGCCGGAACAGGGTATTTCCAAGGTTCTCAGTCTGAGACTGGGTGACGACTTTGAGTTATAGACATAGAATAACAGACTTTAAATTATGAAAAAAATTTGAATACAGGAGGTAATGATATAAATGGCACTATTTGAAAAGAAAACAAGTTTCTTTGGCAGATTGTCATCCCGTATAGGTGATGTTATCATGGGCCGTCCGAAGATCGACGAAGACCTTTTCGATGAGCTGGAGGAAATCCTGATTACTTCTGATATCGGTATGGATACAACTATGAAGATTATGGAGAATCTTCGCACTTATGTAAAATCCAACGGACTGACTGATTCGGAAGCTATAAAGGAAGCCCTGGTAAAGGTAATTGCTGAAATTATGGATAAGGGTGAAAGAAATAAGCTTTGTGATGAGACACCGCTGGTAATCCTGATGATAGGAATAAACGGCGGCGGAAAGACTACTTCTATAGCAAAGATCGGACACAAGCTGAGAAATGAAGGAAAAACTGTGCTTCTTGGTGCAGCTGACACCTTTCGTGCAGCTGCCGGAGAGCAGCTTGAAATCTGGGGTGAAAGAATCGGTGTCAACACTGTAAAGCATCAGGAAGGTGCTGATCCGTCAGCAGTTATCTACGATGCTATCCAGTCAGCTAAGGCAAAGAATATCGACGTTCTTATCTGCGACACTGCAGGAAGACTTCAGACTAAGAAGAATCTGATGAACGAGCTTGAAAAGATGAACAAGGTTATTTCAAGAGAATTTCCTGAAGCAAAGAGAGAAACGCTTCTGGTTCTTGATGCAACAACAGGAAAGAATGCCATCTCACAGGCCAAAGAGTTTAATGACGTTGCAGAAATCACAGGGCTTGTTCTGACCAAGCTGGACGGTACAGCAAAGGGCGGAATTGCCATTACAGTTACAGACGAGTTTGACATGCCGATTAAATTCATCGGCGTTGGCGAAAAGATGGACGACCTGAAGGAATTTGACCCGATAGAATTTGCAGGAGGTATTTTCAATGAGTAAACCGATAGTTGCGGTTGTAGGAAGACCGAATGTTGGAAAATCAACATTTTTTAACAAAATAGTCGGTCGGAGAGTATCCATAGTTGAAGATACTCCCGGCGTTACGAGAGACAGAATATATGCAGAAGCAGAGTGGAACGGGGTTCATTTCGCTTTGATAGACACTGGAGGAATAGAGCCTGACAGTGAAGATGTCATTCTATCTCAGATGAGAGAACAGGCACAGATTGCCATGGACATGGCTGACGTTATTCTTTTCATCGTTGACGGCAAGGCAGGAATGACTCATGCTGACCGTGAAGTTGCGGGAATGCTTCGCAGAACTGGTAAAAAAGTCGTGCTTCTTGTAAACAAGATTGATAATATCAGAAATCTTCCTATAGATTTCTACGATTTCTATGAGCTTGGAATGGGAGAGCCGATTCCTATTTCAGCGGCTAACATGCTGAACTTCGGTGATGTGCTGGACGAAATCGTTGCAAGCTTCCCGGACGATGCTGATACGGAGGAAGAAGACGATATCAAGGTTGCCGTAATCGGCAAACCTAATGTAGGCAAGTCATCGCTTATCAATGCTCTTCTGAATGAAAACCGAGTAATAGTGTCCAACATTGCAGGTACTACGAGAGACTCCATCGATACACCTTTTGAATGGGGCGGTGACAAGTACACCCTTATTGACACTGCGGGAATCAGAAGAAAGAGCAAGGTTAACGAGGATATTGAAAGATACAGTGTAGTTCGTGCAGTAGCTGCCATTGAAAGATGTGACGTGGCACTTCTGGTAATCGATGCGCAGGAAGGCATCACTGAGCAGGACAAGAAGATTGCCGGGGTCGCACATGAAGCCGGCAAGGGAATCATCGTTGTTGTAAACAAATGGGATCTTATAACCAAGGAAACAAATACGATGAGAGATTACAAACGTGAAATAGAGTCTGAGCTTCAGTTCATGTCATATGCTCCGTCCATCTTTATTTCAGTTCATGAGAAGCAGAGAGTTTTCGAGGTTATCAAGCTCGTAAAATATGTTGCAGAGAAGAGAGCGCTTCGCGTGCCGACAGGACAGCTTAACAGTCTGATTACGGATGCGACTATGATGAAGCAGCCTCCTTCAGACAAGGGCAGAAGACTGAAAATCTACTACGCAACTCAGGTTGGTGTAAAACCGCCTCTATTCTCTTTCCAGATAAACAAGAGAGAGCTTATGCATTTCTCTTATGCGAGATATCTTGAGAACAGAATAAGAGAGGGCTTCGGCTTCGAGGGAACCTCAATCAAATTCGTATTCAGGGAAAAAGGAGAAAAAGAGGAGTAATGGAATATACATTAACAGCCGTAGCAATTGTACTGGCATATTTTCTTGGAAATATTTCACCCTCGACTCTTCTTGCGAGGGCTGCGGGTAAGGATATAAAAAAAGAGGGAAGCGGAAATGCAGGGACTACCAATGCGCTTAGAGTGCTTGGAAAAAAAGCGGCAGTCATTACCCTTGTAATAGATATCGGTAAGGGTGTTGTGGCAGTTTTAGCCGGAGGACTCATTGCAGGTCACGCGGCTGCAATGTGGTGTGCTCTGGCTGCTTTTATCGGTCACATCTGGCCTGTTGTATTCAGGTTCAAAGGAGGAAAGGGTGTGGCGGTTGCTTTCGGCGCTCTTCTTGCAGTAAACTGGCAGCTGGCACTGGCTCTGCTGCTGATTGAAGCCATTGTAGTGCTTCTTACACGAATGGTGTCCCTGGGTTCAATAATAACTGCGGCATCATGCCCTGTACTGTGCCTGTTTATGGACAGAGAATTCCTTCCTTTTGGATGCGTTATGGCCGCAATCCTTATTTTCAAGCACAGAGCAAACATCGGCCGCCTGATTCGCGGAGAAGAAAATAAACTGAACTTTAAGAAATAGACTAGCAAACAGACTAGCAATTAGACTAATAAGCGGAGGCTTAGGAATGAAGAAAATTGGCGTAATCGGTGCCGGAAGCTTCGGAACGGCACTGGCACAGACACTGGCAGATAAAGGTCACAGCGTAAGACTGACAAGCGTTACAAGAAGTCACCTGGAGGAAATGGCTGAAAGCAGAGAGAACAGCAGGTATCTTCCCGGAATAAAACTTAACGACAACATTGAGATTGCATACTCTACAGAAGAAGCACTGGAGGGTGCAGACATCGCTCTTTTTGCAGCTCCTGCCCAGAAGTTCAGATCTGCCTTCGAAAATGCGATTCCTTTCCTTGAGGACAATATGATTGTTGTCAACGTTGCCAAGGGTATCGAAGTAGGCAGTCTGATGAGAATGTCCGAAATAGCAAAACTGCTCAAGCCGGACACAAAGTATGTTGTACTCTCCGGTCCGTCCCATGCGGAGGAGATTGCAAGAAAAATGCCGACCACGATTGTAGTGGCATCTGATCACATGGAATATGCGGAAGAGGTTCAGGACGTTTTCATGACTGAGCGTCTTCGTGTATATACCAACGATGACGTCTGCGGCGTAGAGCTTGGAGGCGCACTGAAAAACATTATCGCTCTGGGTGCCGGAATATCCGACGGAATAGGATATGGTGACAATGCCAAGGCGGCACTTATGACCAGAGGAATTACTGAAATGTGCAGACTTGGAAAGGCACTGGGCGCTGACATCGCAACCTTTGCAGGTCTTACAGGCGTGGGCGACCTTATTGTTACCTGTACAAGTATGCATTCAAGAAACAGAAGATGCGGCATCATGATAGGTGAAGGACTGAAGCCTGCTGAAGCAGTTGAAAAGGTTGGAATGGTCGTTGAAGGGATGACCACTGCCGAGGCTGCATACGAGCTTGCTGACCGCGCCGGAATTGAGATGCCGATTACGGAGGCAATCTACAGCTGCATTAAGGAAAAGATTACTGCAGCCGAGGCAGTGAGCCTTCTTATGGGGAGAGATAGAAAGAATGAGAAAAACATTTAATATAACTACCTTCGGATGTCAGATGAACGAGCATGATTCTGAAATCATGGCGGGTATGCTGATTGAGGAAGGATTTCAGCAGGTTGAATCGAGGAAGGAAGCTGATATTGTAATAATCAACACATGCAGTATCAGAGACAATGCGGATAAGCGCTTCTTCGGAACTCTCGGCCAGCTGAAAAGGAGAAAAAAGGAAAACCCGGAATTTACGGTCTGTGTATGTGGCTGTATGATGCAGCAGCAGCATGTGATAGATACGATTAAGGCTAAATATCCATGGGTTGACGTCATTTTCGGGACTCACAATATTCACAGGCTGCCTGAACTGCTTGCCAACATAGTTGCTGAGAAGGGCAAGCAATTGGATGTGTGGCCCGAAGGCGGTGAAATCGTCGAGGGGCTTCCTTGTGAGAGACTGCACAAAAGCAAGGCTCTCGTGAACATTATGTTCGGATGCAACAATTTCTGTACATACTGCATCGTTCCGTACACACGCGGCAGAGAAAGAAGCCGCAGGCCGGACGACATTCTCGGCGAGGTAAAGAACCTGGTCGCTGACGGAGTTAAGGAAATCATGCTTCTCGGCCAGAACGTAAACTCCTACAAGGGTATCAAAACTGACAGTGCCGATGAAATATGTGATTTTGCTGACCTTATCTACATGCTTAACGAGGTGGAGGGTCTGGAGCGCATCAGATTCATGACGTCACATCCGAAGGATCTTTCGGATAAGCTGATACAGGCTTTCGTTGACTGTGACAAGCTGTGCAAAAACATCCATCTTCCGGTTCAGTCCGGAAGCAGCAGGATTCTGAAGGCGATGAACCGACGCTATGACAAAGAAAAGTATCTGGAACTTGTCAAAAATCTGAAAGCAGCGGTTCCCGGAATTACGATGTCAACAGATATTATCGTGGGCTTCCCGGGTGAGACTGAGGAGGATTTTGAGGAAACCCTTGATCTGGTAAGACAGGTCAGGTACGACTCGGCTTTTACGTTCCTGTACTCTATCAGGAAGGGCACACCTGCTGAAAAGTACGAAAATCAGGTTCCTGAGGAAATCAAGCACGAAAGATTTAACCGCCTGGTTGACCTTGTCAACTCTATCAGTGCAGAGAAAAATGCGGCATACGCAGGCCGCACTGAGAAGGTTTTGGTCGAGGGCCCGAGCAAAACCAACAGCAAAACCTACTCAGGCAGAACTGACGGATTTAAGCTTGTCAACTTCCCTGGCAACGAGAGTATGGTCGGCTGCATGGTAGATGTGAGAATCACAGAAGGAAAAACCTTCAGCCTGGAGGGAGAGGTGCTGTAAGCATCCTTGGAAAACTGAAGATTTATGAATAAGTCCGCTGTGACCTTCATACTATTTCATATAAGTATATGTATATGGAAAGAGGATGAAGGTATGGCGGACATTTATTTTAATATAGCGGAAAGAACAGGGGGAGAAATTTACGCAGGTATAGTCGGCCCTGTCAGAACAGGGAAATCCACATTTATCAAAAGATTTATGGAGCTGTTCGTTGTGCCTGCAATGGAGGACAGCTACAGCAAAATGCGGGTAATCGACCAGCTGCCTCAGAGCGGTGACGGTCGGACCATCACCACAACTGAGCCCAAGTTTGTACCTGAGGAGGGTGCCGGGATAACCCTTGGAAACGTTGAGGCATCCATTCGCATGGTGGATTGTGTCGGATACATAGTTCCGGGTGTGATGGGACACGAGGAAGAGGGAAAAAGCCGCATGGTACAGACTCCATGGAGTGAGGAGGCTATGAGCTTTCAGGAGGCAGCAGAGCTGGGGACTACCAAGGTGATTACGGAACATTCCACTGTGGGGGTTTTGATCACGACAGACGGCAGCTTTGGGGAAATCCCCAGAGAAAACTACGTCGCTGCCGAAGAGAAAACGGTGGGAAAGCTGAAAACCCTCAACAAGCCTTTTGTAATTTTGTTGAATTCGTCTGCACCGGGGTCACGTTATGCGATGAATCTCGCCGATGAACTGGCTGAGAAGTACGGTGTGCCTGTCCTGCCGGTGAACTGTCTGACTATGGAGACGGGGGATTTTGAGGATGTTTTTGCCAGTCTGCTGACACAGTTCCCTGTGAGTGAGGTTTACATAGATCTGCCTGACTATCTGGAGGCTTTGTCTATCAATCATTCTATTAAAGCCGGAATTATGGAAACGGCTAATACCTGGATGAACAGGCTTGGAACTATGGCAGATATCGAGTCGCTGCTTGCTGAAACCGGTAATGAGAACATCGCATCTGTGGAAATAATACGCAAGGAAATGGCCACCGGACGTGTATATGTCAACATTCGCCTGAAGGAGGGCTTATATTACGGTATAGTTTCTGAAATACTGGGTATTCCTGTTGGAAATGATAAGGAAATGTTTAGCATTCTTCATGAATGCTCAGAGGCCAGACACAAGGTAAATCAGATGTCAGGGGCTTTTGCCGACATCAGCCGCTGTGGATATGGAATTGTTTCGCCTGATTTACAGGAAATGACTTTAGGCAAACCCGAGGTATTCAGGCAGGGCAGTAAATACGGTGTACGAATCGTGGCATCGGCGCCGTGCCTGCATATGATTCAGACTGAAATAACTACTGAAATCGCCCCAATCGTAGGAAGCGAGCAGCAGTCAAACGACCTGGTAAGGTTCCTTATGGAAAAATATGAGGGCAGTGAATCTGCCAACAGCAAAACTGTAAGCGAGGAGCTTTGGGAGACCAACCTGTTTGGCAAGTCCATACGTGATCTTGTCAGCGAGCAGATGTCAAGCAAGCTGACCACTATGCCAGAGAGTCTTCAGGAAAAGGTGCGTCGATCACTTCAGCGTATCAGCAATGAAGGCAAGGACTACTATATCTGTATAATAATATGATAATATGATACTTGATGACATTTCAGAAAAGAGTACCTCTGTATTGACTGCAGGGGTATTTTGTTATATAGAGTTTATGAGCAGTTTATATGGCAGGTATATGAGGCTTTATAAGTCCAAGCGCCCCGGATGAGGTTTTGATTCTGAGTTGGGCCGCAAATTCGCCCTCAATTAACAATAAAAGCACTAATGGTCCGTGAGCACATATTTTGATTTGTATATATATTCGTGATAGTAAATTTTTATTGACGGATTAACTGTTTTACTAATTTTAACTGGTTCAGAGTGGTGAACCGGACTCATCATAACTGAAAATGCAGGTATGATTTACATTTTTATACATGTACAAATTAATATATGAGTTATTTTACTTTAATTTTGTGGTACAGCTTTTGTATCAATTCGAAATGAAGCTGAGTTTAATTCATATACTAGATGCAGAAACGGACCATAAAATGAAAACTTTTAATACGAGGGCAAATTCACGTCCCCAATATCCTCAATAATCAGATTACGGGCATGCATATCATATGCATACAAAATAGTCTGCAAAAACACTACTAATATAAAACCTCCCGTATTAGAAAACAGGGAGGCTCTATGAACTGATTAAGATTTTATTTAATATGGCAGCCGTAAGATGGTGCCAATCATCAGATTGTATGGATCCACATTTGGATTAGCATCCATAAGGTCATCCAATCTGATATTGTGCATTCGTGCGATTAAGTACAAGGTGTCGCCTGCTTTATCTGTATGTGTCTTTGGTTTTGGTGCAGGAGGAGGAGCAGGTGTGGAATTCAATGCAGGAATCTGAACGGGTTCAGCTCTTTCCACAACGACCGGTATTTCGATGACCTGCGCTGCGTTCATATTATGCTGGTTCTGCGCCTGATGCTGATGCATATGGTCGGTTGCCGGTGCTGACGGGCGAGGGGGCATGACTGGAGGACGCTGTCCCATCGGGCGTTGTTCAGCCTGCTGAGCCTGTGCATTCTGCCGCGCCTGCATCTGTGCATTCTGCCGCGCCTGCATCTGCGCATTCTGCTGAGCCTGCTGCGCTTCTTGAGCCGCGTGATGCTCATGCATATTCTGCGGTGCATGCACATGCTGCGCTTCCTGCCGAGCCTGAATGTCCGGACGCATTCCCTCAGGGAGCTGTGAAATGTCTCCGGGGATGCAGAGCCTGGTGCCGATCAGAAGATTGTAGGGATCGCTGATCCCGTTTACCTTCATGAGAAGAGAAACGGGCAGATCATATTTTTCTGCAATAGAATAGAGGGTATCTCCCTCTGTGACGGTGTATACGTCGATACAAAAAAGAATATTATTCATACAAAACCACCTTTCACATTATACTATTTGACAGACCCGGTATTTGTGATAAAATAGTTGACATTATCGCAATAAAAATATAGAATATCGCGAAACAGCTTACAAAAGGAGATTAGAAATGAAGAGATTTTTACGATCACCGGTTTTTGTCTTATTAATAGCTATGGTGATACTGAACATTTTAGAAGGGGATTTTAGCAATATGGGGGACTGGATAATGAGCAAGCTGCTCATGCTGCCAGCCATTATTATTGGACTTTCGTTCCATGAATTTGCACATGCCGCAGTTTCCAACGCCCTTGGAGATCCGACACCGAAGGCACAGGGAAGAGTTACAATCAACCCGCTTGCACATATCGATCCGTTCGGTTTTGTTGCATTGTTTATCGCAGGCTTCGGATGGGGTCAGCCGGTACAGATTGACCCTCGCTACTACAAAAACAGAAGAGTTGGGGAAATCCTCGTTGCTTTTGCCGGCGTAACAATGAACCTGCTGCTTGCCGTTGTGTTCGCGTTTGGTATCAAAGCTTTTTTAGCCTTCGCACCTTCAATGAGCAACGGATTTATTGCACAGACAATACTGGAAATGCTTGTCGATGTAGTTCTGATAAATATTGTGCTTATGGTTTTCAACCTGCTTCCTGTTCCACCTCTTGACGGATTTGGAATTGTAACACAGATTTTCAAGCTCGAACGATATGACTGGTACTACAAAATATATGACAAAGGATTCCTGATT
>JALENF010000094.1 GCA_022767945.1 Bacillota bacterium | reverse complement strand
AGCTAATCTTAAGGTTTCGTTATAATATAAGAAATTAGGAGTAAACTAGTCAATATTTAAGCAATGTGATGGGGAATAGAGGGGCGAGATATGGCGGATTTTGGAAGAGAAGCGCACGCTATGAAGGAAACTCTGGTTTCGTGGAGGAGAGACCTTCATCAGATACCTGAGGTTGGAACAGAGCTTCCGCAGACTGTAGCGTACATTAAGGACAGACTGGAAGAAATGGAGATACCGTTCAAGGTATACGAAGATATTTCCTGTGTGACAGGTACAATCGGGCAGGGTGAGCCATGCTTTCTGCTCAGGGCAGACATGGACGCGCTTCAGGTTGCGGAGGAAGCAGAGGTCGAATTCAAATCGACAAACGGATGTATGCACGGATGCGGACACGACATGCATGCCACCATGCTGCTGGGAGCGGCAAGGCTGCTGAAGGCTCACGAAAGCGAGCTCAAGGGAACTGTTAAACTGCTGTTTCAGTCAGGAGAGGAAATATTCCAGGGTGCAAAAGCCGCAATAGAGGCAGGCGTTCTGGAAAAACCCCATGTAGATGCGGCATTTGCGGCACACGTAATAGGCTCGGTGCCGACAGGACTGATTCTTACAGGTAAAGAGGCAATGAGTGCTGTTTACGGCTTCAGGATTACTCTGACAGGCAGGGGCGGACACGGCTCCATGCCTGAACAGACAATCGATCCGATAAATGCCGGAGTGCAGGTTTATCTGGCTCTGCAGGCTTTGATAGCCCGGGAGAAGGGAGGAACTGAAGAGGCGGTTCTGACCATCGGACAGTTCAGCGCCGGAGATGTTGCCAACGTTATACCTGAGAGGGCCGTTCTCCAGGGAACCATGCGTACCTTTAACCGGGACGTGCGAAAGAGGTTTATAGAGAGAATTAATGAAATTGTTCCGGCTGTGGCGGCCGCGTACCGCTGCAGTGCCGAGATTGAAGTGATAAATGACTGCCCGAGCGTAATTACCGACGACGAGGTAACCGCACATGTTGACCGTGAGATCAGAAAGATTCTGCCTTACATGCAGGTTGCAGGCGGGGCAATGCACGGCATGGGCTCTGAGGATTTTGCACAGATTACAGAGAAAGTCCCGTCGGCATACTACATGATGGGTGCCGGCGTGCCGGATAAGAGCAAGTGGGTCGGTCAGCACAACCCGAAGGTGATGTTCAACGAGGATGTTCTTCCAACGGGAGCGGCGATTTATGCCCAGGTGGCAAAGAGCTGGCTGGACGATCAAAACTGACAGAGGATGTGAAATATGAAGAAAACTGCAGAAATAAACGAGCACAAGTGGAAATCTTGTGCTTTTATTTGCAGGGGAATAATTTTTTGTATCAAAAATTGTGAAATTGTGATAAAATATATAGGTAATTTTTTTTGAACGACCCTGAAGGGCGCGGTGAGTTTTGATGTGAAGGTAAAAGGAGGGACATGACGTGCAGGAGTATAAGCCATTTAAAGAAGGAAAAGTCAGAGAGGTGTATGATGTGGGAGACCATGTTGTAATCGTTGCAACAGACAGAATCTCTGCTTTTGATAACATTTTGATGAACAAGATTACAGATAAGGGGGCTATACTGACTCAGATGTCCCGTTTCTGGTTTGATTTCACCAAGGATGTAGTGAAGAACCATATGATTTCTGTGGATGTGAAAGATATGCCTGAGTTTTTCAGACAGGAGCGCTTTGACGGAAACAGCATGATGTGCAAGAAGCTGGAGATGCTGCCGGTTGAATGTGTGGTAAGAGGATATCTAGCGGGAAGCGGATGGGCAAGCTATCAGGAGAACGGCACAGCGTGCGGAATCAAGCTGCCTGAGGGACTGCAGGAATCCAGCAAGCTGCCTGAACCGATTTACACACCGAGCACTAAGGCAGAGCTGGGTGACCACGATGAGAACATCACCTTTGAGCAGTCGATTGATGTTCTGGAAAAGATTTATCCGGGCAAGGGCGAGTATTATGCAGCTAAGATTAAGGACTACACTATCGAGCTTTACAAGAAGTGTGAGGAGTATGCGTTATCTAAGGGAATAATTATCGCTGATACCAAGTTTGAGTTCGGTCTGGATGAGAATGGTGAGGTCGTTCTTGGCGACGAAATGCTGACACCTGACAGCTCAAGATTCTGGCCGGTTGAGGGCTATGAACCCGGCAAGGGACAGCCTTCCTTCGACAAGCAGTTCGTAAGAGACTGGCTGAAGGCAAATCCTGACAACGATTTCCTTCTTCCTGATGAGGTTGTAGAGAAGACGGTTGGCAAATATAAGGAAGCTTATGAGCTGCTGACAGGAACAGCGTTTGAGAGATAGAAATTAAAGGCTTTGTGCCAACGAGATTATCGTTAGCACAAAGCCTTTTTTTCTTTTTATTCGCCTAAGCTGTCTGTGATATCAACTGTCTTCTTGCCGTGGTAGCATTCGAACATTTCATCAACTCCGGCAGGGCGTGTGCTCTGTGTGAACGCACTTACAATCGGAACCAGAATCAGTCCGCCCACCATAGCAAATACGCCTGAGAACAGAGAGTTTCTGAATACGAATGAAAGCAGCGCGCTTCCGGAAACGTCCAGTGCGCCTAATGAGATGCATAACTGGATAATTTCCAGTCCAACACCGTAGATGAAGGAAACGACAACTGCCGCCTTGGTAGTCTTCTTGTAATACAGTCCATACAGGAACGGAGCCAGGAATGCACCTGCAAGAGCACCCCAGGATACACCCATCATCTGTGCGATAAACAGGCTCTTGCTTCTTGCCTGCTTGATTGCGATGATAGCAGAGATTACGATGAAGATAACGATAAATATTCTCATAATCAGCATTTTACGTTCTTCACTGATTTCCTTCTTTGAAATAGGAGTAACGAAGTCCAGGGTCAAAGTGGACCCGCTGGTCAGAACCAGTGATGAAAGAGTTGACATGGATGCTGATAGAACAAGCACGATAACAACACCGATAACCATTGGTGACAGTGTTGAAAGCATTGCAGGAATAATTGCGTCAAAGCCCGTGTTTGCCACATCGATATTATACAGTCTTCCGAAGCCTCCCAAGAAGTAGCATCCTCCTGCAACAACGATTGCGAAGAATGTGGAAATAACTGTTCCCTTCTTTATGGAGTCTTCATTCTTGATAGCATAGAACTTGCCGACCATCTGAGGAAGTCCCCAAGTACCAAGTGAAGTCAGCATTACTACAAATAACAGGAATAACGGGTCAGGTCCGAGGAATGAAGTGTACGCCCAGCCGCCGTTGTCGCTTGTTGCGATACCTTCCATTGCAGCCATAAGACCGCCGTTGTCATTCAGTACTGCAAGAATTACCA
>JALENF010000093.1 GCA_022767945.1 Bacillota bacterium | reverse complement strand
CCGCCTAGAATACGGATACATAAAAGTTCTTTTGCACCTGAATTGTCAGCAACTCTTAATCTTGTTTCTGTCTGAATCATGATTTGGTGCCTCCTTATTTAACCTTCTCAATGATGTTAACAAGTCTCCATCTCTTATCCTTAGATAGCGGTCTTGTTTCCATAATTCTTACTTTATCTCCGATATTGCATTCGTTGTTTTCGTCATGAGCCTTTACTTTCTTAGTTCTTTTTACAGCCTTACCGTAAAGAGAATGTCTAACGAAATCTTCGATAGCAACAACTACAGTCTTATCCATTTTGTCGCTTACAACAACGCCGACTTTAGTCTTTCTTCTGTTTCTGATATCTGCCATTTCAACATCCTCCTTCCATTAAGCCTGAACCTTTTCAAGTTCTTTCTCTCTCATAATAGTTTTAACTCTTGCAATATTTCTCTTAACTTCTCTCATCTTTACAGGGTTTTCAAGCTGTCCTGTAACGTGCTGGAATCTTAAGTTGAAAAGCTCTTTCTTCATCTTTTCTAATTCAGCAGCTAATTCGATTTCTGTCATCTGTCTCATCTTGTTTAATTCCATTATGCTTCACCACCCTCTGCTGTTTTTTCCTTGATGGCAAATTTACATTTAACAGGTAACTTGTGCATTGCAAGTCTCATTGCTTCTCTTGCCTGCTCTTCAGTTACACCTTCAATTTCAAACATTACTCTGCCTGGTTTAACTACTGCTACCCAGTATTCTGGTGAACCTTTACCGGAACCCATACGTACTTCTGCAGGTTTCTTAGTTACTGACTTGTGTGGGAAAATCTTAATATATACTTTACCACCTCTTTTAATAGATCTGGTCATAGCAATTCTGGCTGCTTCGATCTGATTTGAAGTGATCCATCCACATTCCTGTGATACAAGACCGTATGCTCCGTAAGTAATTGTATTACCCTTAGTAGCTACGCCCTTCATTCTACCTCTATGAACTCTTCTGTGTTTAACGCGCTTTGGCATTAACATGGCTTAGTTCCTCCTTTCTCTAGTGCTTAGTTTTCAGTTTCAACAGCTTCAGCTGTTTCAACGACTGCTTCTACCTGTGGTTCAACCTTTGGAGTCTTTCTTACTCTTGGGTTAACTGCTTTAGCAACTTCAACAGCATCGTTTCTCTTGTTGTTTCTTCTGTCGTTTCTTCTCTCGCCATTGTTGTTTCTTCTGCTGTTTCTTCTGTCGCCGTCTTTCTTGCCTCTTCTGTCTCTCTTTTCGCGCTTTTCTTCACGGATTGGGCTCTGTAATCCCTTATCCAGGATTTCACCATGGTTGATCCAAACTTTAACACCGATCTTACCATAAGTTGTATCTGCTTCAGCAAATCCATAATCGATGTCAGCTCTTAAAGTGTGAAGAGGAACGTTACCTTCACTGTACTTTTCGCTTCTAGCGATTTCAGCACCGCCAAGTCTTCCTGAGCAAAGAACTTTGATACCCTTTGCATTTGCTTTCATTGTTCTGCCAATAGCCTGCTTCATGGCTCTTCTGAAAGTAACACGTCTTTCAAGTGCCTGTGCAATGCTTTCTGCAGTAAGCTGTGCGTCCAGCTCAGCTCTCTTAACTTCTTCAATTGAAATTTCAATATCTTTGCCGGTTAGCTTAGCCAGACCTGCTTTCAGCTCATCAATTCCGTTTCCGGATCTTCCGATTACCATTCCAGGTCTTGCTGTTAATACGATAACTCTAACCTTGTCTGCTTTTCTTTCAACTAATACTTTTGAAACTCCAGCAACATATAACTTCTTCTTAACGTATTCTCTGACTTTGTTATCTTCGATTAAATAGTCTGCAAAATCCTTCTTATCTGCATACCATTTAGAGTTCCAGTCTTTGATTACGCCCACTCTCAAACCATGTGGACTTACTTTCTGACCCATTCAATGAACCTCCTATCTTAGACTCTTTCCTTAAGAGTAACACCAACGTGGCTTGATCTCTTTAGGATGATTGATGCTCTACCTTTTGATTCGGCTCTCCATCTCTTCATTGTAGGGCCCTGATGAGCATATACTTCTGCAACGTATAAATTATCTGGATTCATATCAAAATTGTTTTCTGCGTTTGCTGCTGCAGACTTAACAACTTTTTCTACGATTTCAGCACCTTTACCCGGTGTGAACTTAAGGATTGTTAATGCCTCGTCTAAATCCTTGCCTCTTACCAGATCAGTAACAGGCTTAAGCTTAATAGGAGACATTCTTACGTATTTTGCAACTGCTTTTGCTTCCATGTTATTATCTCCTTTTCTTATCTAACTTTTGATGATTTATCAGCAGCATGGCCTCTGTAAGTTCTTGTTGGAGCAAATTCTCCAAGCTTGTGACCTACCATATCTTCTGTAATATATACAGGAACATGTTTTCTGCCGTCGTGTACTGCAATTGTATGACCCACCATCTGTGGGAAGATTGTTGATGGTCTAGACCATGTCTTAATTACTTTCTTTTCGTTAGCTTCGTTCATAGCTTCAATAGCTCTTAAAAGCTTTACGTCTACGAAAGGACCTTTTTTAAGTGATCTACTCATTCGTAATGCTCCTTCCTAATTATTTTTCATTTCTTCTCTTTACGATATACTGATTTGAAGCCTTGTTCTTCTTTCTTGTCTTGTAGCCAAGAGCAGGTTTACCCCAAGGAGTAACAGGACTCTTACGTCCGATAGGTGATCTACCTTCACCACCACCGTGTGGGTGATCGTTAGGGTTCATTACAGAACCTCTTACTGTAGGTCTCCATCCCATGTGTCTCTTTCTACCGGCCTTACCAATCTGGATGTTAGCATGCTCAGCATTACCAACCTCGCCGATTGTAGCTCTACACTGAATAAGAACTTTTCTTACTTCTCCGGAAGGCAGTCTTACCTGTGCATATTTGTTTTCTTTAGCCATCAGCTGAGCGCCGTTTCCTGCTGATCTAGCAAGCTGAGCACCCTTACCAGGCTTTAATTCAATGTTGTGAATCATTGTACCAACTGGAATGTTAGCGATTGGAAGTGCATTACCAACCTTGATATCAGCTTCAGGACCTGAGTAGATAACATCTCCAACCTTCAGCTTATCTGGAGCGATGATATATCTCTTTTCACCATCAGCATATACGATCAAAGCAATGTTTGCACTTCTGTTTGGATCGTATTCGATTGTTGCAACTCTTCCCGGAATATCATCTTTATTTCTCTTGAAGTCGATGATTCTGTACTTAGGTCTTGCACCGCCACCTCTGTGTCTTACAGTAATCTTACCTCTAACGTTTCTTCCTGAATGCTTCTTTAAAGTTTCTGTAAGAGATTTTTCAGGTGTGCTAGCAGTAATCTCTTCGAAAGTAGAAACTGTCATTCCTCTTAAACCAGGAGAAGTTGGATTATATTTCTTAATTCCCATTGTTTGCTACCTCCTATATTATAGACCCTGGAAGAACTCGATTTCTTTGCTGTTATCTGTAAGAGTTACGATAGCCTTTTTATAAGCCGCTGTCTTACCCTGTGTTCTTCCCATTCTCTTAACTTTACCGTCATAGTTCATGATGTTTACTTTCTTAACTTCAACACCAAAGATTTCCTCAATCGCCAATTTAACCTGAGTCTTGTTAGCGTCTGTAGCAACCTTGAATGTGTACTTCTTTTCTGCTGCTACGTCCATGCTCTGTTCAGTGATAACAGGCTTGATGATTACGTCGTATGCTGATCTCATTATAAGTACACCTCCTCGATTTTTTCGATTGCTTCCTTAGTTACGATGAAGCTTGTGTGGTTTACGATTTCGTAAACATTCATTGTTCCTACCAGAGCAGTTCTTACTCCAGGGATGTTAGCTGCTGATCTTACAACATTTTCGTCCTTTTCAGCAGTAACGATCAAAGCTTTCTTTCCGGCTTTGATGTTCTCCAGAACCTTTACCATTTCCTTAGTCTTAGGAGCATCAAACTTTAATTCATCTAATACGATGATTTCGTTGTCTAGTACCTTTGCAGATAAAGCAGATTTAAGTGCTAATCTCTTTAACTTCTTAGGTACTGAATATCTATAGCTTCTTGGCTTAGGTCCGAAAGCAATACCGCCTCCGATCTGTGAAGGGTCTGTTGTACTACCCTGTCTGTGACGACCTGTACCCTTCTGTCTGAAAGGCTTTCTTCCGCCTCCTCTGACTTCTCCTCTAGTCTTTGTTGACTGAGTGCCCTGTCTCTGGTTTGCCAAGTAATTTACAACAACTGCATGAACAGCGTTTTCGTTTGGCTCGATTCCGAAGATGGCATCGTTCAGTTCGATAGTGCCCGCCTCAGCTCCAGCCATGTTAAGCATTGTTACTTTTGCCATTTTGTGCTTCCTCCTTTCCGAAGTCTATTCTATTTGTCCTGACCCTTAACAGCGTACTGAACCCTTACCAGGCTGCCTTTGCCGCCAGGGATTGCACCCTTAACCAGCATTAAGTTTCTGTCAGTGTCAACTTTTACTAAAACAACGTTCTGAACTGTAACAGTCTCGCGACCCATTCTACCAGGACCTGCATTTCCCTTGAATACTCTTGAAGGGTAAGTACCTGCTGCCAGAGCACCGGCTAATCTCTTGTGCTTTGAACCATGAGTCATAGGACCTCTGTGATGTCCGTGTCTCTTAATGTTACCCTGAGTACCTTTACCCTTGGAAGTGCCTGTTACGTCCAGCTTCTTGCCAACTTCAAAATCAGCAACAGTAATAACCTGTCCTAATTCGTAAGCTTCGCCTTCTTCAACTCTGAACTCAGTCAGGTGCTTTTTCAGAGGAGCACCGCTTTTAGCGAAGTGTCCAGTCATTGGCTTGTTTACTCTGTGAGCCTTCTGATCTTCAAAAGCTACCTGCACAGCATTGTAACCGTCAGTTTCAACTGTCTTGATCTGAGTTACAACTTCAGGACCAGCTTCGATAACTGTTACAGGAATAACTTCTCCTGTTTCTGCGAAAATCTGAGTCATTCCGATTTTCTTTCCTAGAATTGCTTTCATATTTTTTCCTCCTACTTTTGCTTTCGCAAATTCTTACAGCGGATTGCTCTGGTTTGGTTTGCCTGTCAAAACTCACACAGGAGAGTTCGGCAGGTCCCTCTCATGCAATCTTACTAAGGGGAGTACCCTTAATACTTATTGAAGTTTGATTTCAATGTCTACACCAGCAGGTAAATCCAGCTTAGTTAATGCATCTGTTGTCTGAAGTGTAGCATTTGTGATGTCGATTAATCTCTTGTGAGTTCTCTGTTCGAACTGCTCTCTGCTGTCCTTGTACTTGTGTACAGCTCTCAAGATAGTAACGACTTCTTTTTCTGTCGGTAGCGGAATCGGTCCGGAAACGTCTGCGCCTGTTTTCTTAGCTGTTTCTACGATCTTCGCTGCTGACTGGTCTAATAACGCGTGGTCATAGGCCTTAAGCTTAATTCTCATTTTCTTTAATTCGCTCATGTTTTCCTCCTAAATTTTTTGTACTGTTTACGCTATGCTCGTACAGGGGTTCTTTAATTGACCTTAGGCGATTTGCTTTTTAAAGTAAGTCGTAGATCGGTCAAATGCCCATTTTTTCAACGTGTGCGGTGGAATCGCTTACTTTGCACACGGCTCCGTGCGTTTCTTTTTTCTGCGCTCAGATTAAAACAGGCGAACACCTTCGCCCCCATCTTGTGGGGACAATTCTCCGTAGAAATTACCTGATAGCTCAGCAACTTCCTACTTCATCGCCTTAAGCAAGCCTTGTTATTATATTATACTTCTGCAAATAATGCAATAGATTTCTTTAAAAAAAATTATACGTTTTTTATGGTTTTGTTAACCTAAAACCTTGTGTTTGCAAAGGCTATAACCTCTCCATTATGCACACTCTCCCTGGCGTTTCTTTTTCCATGAATATCATCCACACAATATTTGCATAAAAAAAATAATGCGCAGCTTCGTTTCCCAGCAAAAGCCACGCATTTCAACATTTTCAGCTATTCAACGAAAATGCTTCCACCTATGAATTCTCGCAGTATTGAATTATTAACAATGACGCTGTCATCCTCTATTGTCCTGAAGAAGCTCAAAAACTTCAGCATTCTCTTTGCTTCGGCATATTCGACCATATCCGGTCCTATCTCCTCAAGCAGCGGCCATGCATATTTTTTCAGTACTGAAATCTCATAAACATGGTACGAGTTAAACAGCACATCCGCTTCACCACTGTAAGGAAATATATTAATATCCTCCCCGCGTCTGACTTTCGGCCAGTCGGCGATGGTCGTTGCGGCACTTCTGCCTCTGTACAGATTGTCTCTCACCAGTCGTCTCAGCATTCGCTCGTCCGTCGTTGGAATCCTGTTATGCTCATCTATGTTAAGCTGGGTCAGAGGACTTATGTAAATCTTAAACTTTTCCTTTGCAGGGATGTCCGGAGTCAGCAGATCATTCAGTCCATGGATGCCCTCTATTACAATCGGATGACCGGGCTTTACACTGGCCTTTCGTTTTCCGAAGATCTTAGTTCCGTTTATAAAGTCAAACTCCGGTAAATCAACAGTCTCTCCGGCAAGCAGGGAATTAAGCTGTTCATTGAACAGCCTGATATCTACTGCACCCAGGCATTCATAATCTCTTTCGCCATATTCATCCAGAGGTGTATCCGGTCTTTCGACAAAATAATCGTCAGTACCCATATATAGTGGCTCCAGACCATTGACCTTCATCTGAATGCAAAGACGTCTCGCAAATGTGGTCTTGCCGGAGGAAGAAGGACCGGCAATCAGAATTATTCTCTTCTTTTCTTTCTTTATCATATCGGCGATTTCGGCTATCTTCTTTTCCTGAAGTGCCTCAGAAAGCTGTATCAGTTCTCTGTATTCACCGTTATCAATCTTTCTGTTCAGATCCTCCACATAGTTTACGCCGAGAAGACGATCCCAAAGGGTTTGCTCGCCAAATGCCTGGTACAGCTTCTTCTCATCCACAAACACCGGAATTTCATCAGGCTTCGACGGGTGAGGAAACCTTAGCAGCACGCCACGCCTGTATTTCATCAGCTCAAAATACTTGATGTAACCTGTAGATGGCACCATCTGACCGAAGAAGAAATCTCTGAACCCATCAATTGAATAATACTTGAGCGTTGCGGGTTCCTTGCCGTTCACGTTAGGGACGTGTTCCACGATAAGCGGAATATCTGCATTCACAAGTTCTCTCATTCTCTCTTCAATTTCACGAATCTGCTCTTTAGTCAGGCTGTAATCTGTCTTAATCTCAGTATATAATCCCTTATTCAGGGAGTTCTGAATCTCAACCTTTACATCACCCACACAGTCTTTTACAGCCTTCAGATATATCAGTGAAAGGCTGCGCTGGTAAATCTGTTCTATCCCCTGAGTACGCATGTCCAGAAGCTCCACACTGCATTCTTCCTCAAGCGCATAACCCAGTTCCTTAACTTCGTTGTTCACTCTGCCTGCCAGAATAGTGTACGGCAGCTGTTCCCTGTATTCGCGATAGATTTCCTCCAGAGTAATTCCCTTGCGAACATCTATTGCCCTATATGCTCCCTTAGGAGATGTTTTTAATTGAATTATCATCTTATCCTCCCCCTTTTATCTATCTGCTGTTATTTTATCATATTTTCTTAAAGGTGGTCAAAATTTTATATGCATATTATCTGCATCATCTGGTTAAAATACCCTCTGAAAGGAGTGATTCCATGAAAAAACTGGTTTTGATTCTGTTAATCATCGGAGGAATCAATTGGGGACTTATCGGATTCTTCAAATACAATCTGGTAGACAGCATCTTCGGCCCGGATTTCTTCGTTGTATCCAGAATAATATATGCCGTCGTAGGTCTTGCGGCATTATGGGCAATTTCATTTCTGTTCGATAATAATACAAGAGAGGATTAGTCCTCTCTTGTGTCTTTTAGATCAGCAACATACGGAATCACATGACTCGTTAAAATCCTCTCCGCATCCAAATGCACCGGGCATGCAGAACAAAAATACTAATATCAGAAAGAAAAACAGTAAACTGTCATCCATGCGCTTTTTTTCACAGCACGACATAATATATACCTCCCATCGTTCTTATATAGTACATATTATGAATCAGGCATGCATTTGGTTCTATCCAATTAGAACGGGGTGTCTGCACACGGTTCAGGGTTATCACATACATCAAAACCCGCCGATTCCGGCAAATCGGACTTACTTTCCGATGCTTCTCCATGCAAAGGTTCATCTTCCATCTCCGCCGGAGCAGCCTGTCGTCTCGCAATTTCCATTCTCGCTCTGCGTTCTTCTTCAATGGCACGCCCTTTGGCTACTGCCTTATCAGTGTTGTTCTTCAGATACAGATCAGTCATCTTCTGCATCTCCCATGGTGTCAGAGTAATGCCCTTACTCATCTTCTCATGGAATTCATCCCATTCGCGGATATCATACTTAGGATCGTTTCCGTTCCAGGAAACAAGGTTAAGCTCCCTGTTCCATCCGGAACCACTCTTATTGATTACTCCTAAATGTTCCTTAATCTCATATGAAATTTTTTTATCTGGCATTGGTTCTCTCCATTTCCATGCCAGTCAGCTCATGGTTATATTATAACAATTTACATTATTTGTCAACCATTATTTTCCATTCGAATTACATCCCGCAGGCTTCCATTGCTTTCTTGATTTCAGCAGGAATGATTCTGCACTTCTCTTCTGATACAGATGCTATAGAAACCCTTACTCCCTTCGCAAGAGGAACAGTGAAGATACCCTTCTCTTCAAGCTTTGATGCCACCGCGTCCGGGTCATCACAAGGTATCGATACGAAGAAACCTGCATCGAATGGTACTGTTACAAGATCAACCTTTTTCGCCTCTTCCTCAAACGCCTTGCCTCTTCTCAGGAGCATATCCCTGATTTCTGCTCTTTCCCTGGTTACTCTGGCCAGAAGTTCTTCATCAGCATATATTCTCGCCATCACGCTCTGTCCTGCTCTGGAGCAGTTTGACCAGCTTCCTCTTGACGAGAATTCTCCTACACTCTTGAATTCCTTCGCAATTGCCTCAGTAGGTGCCAGGCAGATCATTGCCCCGCATCTCATTCCGTAAGCTGTCAGTGTCTTGGATGCACTGTATCCGATAATAGGTAATACGTTTACAGGAAGACCTTCAAGAACAGGGAGGAACTTTCTGTATTCGTCTTCATCACCTGCAAAGTCTATGTACGCAACGTCTACAAGAAGGGCTACCTTCCTGCCTGCAGGAACTTTGTTAAGTACTGCAACTACGCTCTCCCAGTCTTCAATAGTCAGGGAGTATCCTGTTGGATTGTGTGCAGGCGTGTTAAGAATTATTGTCAGGTATTCCTGCTGTTCAAGAAGTTCAAATACCTTTTGCTCAAAGCTTGCAATATTGAATTTTCTTTCGTCATTGAACAGCTGGAATGTATCCAGACCTCTTCCGATTTCACTTGCAATTGTTCCGTATGGTGCCCAGAACCAGTCACTTGTCAGCACCTTATCTCCTGCCTGACTGTAGTTGGCAATTGTATTTCTGATGCTTCCTGTTCCGCCCGGTGTAGCTACAGCTTCAACGTATCTTTTAGTTTCATATTTTCCTAACGCAGCCTTAACAACCGCTTTTCTGAACGCGGGAATTCCGGCAATCGGTGCATAAGCTGCATATTCCTGCGGTGTCAGGCTTCTGAAGGTCTCATCAATGGAGGAAAGAACCATCAGGTCTCCGTTGTCATCCAGCAAAGCTCCTATTGTGGCATTAATTACTGCGTCTTTTCCCTTTTTTTCAATCATAGCATTTGCTCTGTTACTGATTCCAAAGATCTTGTCTTCTTTTGGAATCGTTCTGCCGCCCTTTGCGGCCATTACGTATTCAATCATTACGAAAGCCTCCTAAAATTATTTGGTTTTTCAATCTGTATATTATATTACAAAGTTTTTTTCTTTACAAGTTTAGGTTGAATTAAAAACCAATCTTTTGACGATACTACTTTCAGGAGGTGTATTAGATGCGAACGTTTGATAGAAAGAAAAAGAAGGATAGGACTGCAGCGACTATAATGCTCTGTTTCTGCCTGATTGCTCTTGTTTCACTTTTTACAATAAAAGCCAACATCGATAAAGTTGCTCAGAAAGCCAAAAACATTCCTGTAGCAAAGGAAGAGCCTGCAGACACTACAGGAAGCACTGCAGATAATCCGGCGGAGGAATCCGAAGATGATGAAAGAGAAGAGGCAGAAGAAGCAAACGTCAGTGTCCCCGTTGTGGACAGCCGTAATCAGAACTCTCAGTCGGGACAGTTTCTTACTCCTATGAATATGAATATGGCAAAAATCAGCAAGGAGTATTCAATGGATATGGTTATATACAATCAGACGCTTGATCAGTATATGGTTCATCCGGGAGTTGATCTCGAATCAAAGGATAAAAATGTGATGGCAGTTGCGGATGGAATAATCAGCGATATGTACACAGATGATGCTTATGGAATAACCATTGAAATAACTCACGACAATGGCTATATCTCAAGGTACTGCAATCTGGAATCAGATAAAACCGTTGAAAAGGGTGATAGTGTAAAAGCGGGGCAGGTAATCGGCCTGATCGGAAAGTCAGCACTGTACGAGGGTGCAGATAATGCCCATCTCCACTTTGAACTGCTGCAGGGCGGCAACCTCGTGAACCCGCAGAAGTACATTACCTTTTAAAAACTGAGTCACGAAAAAAGGAGAAGGATTACGGCTCCCTGCGAGGATCCATTCCATTCTCCTTTTATTATTTGCTTATTTATCAGGAACTATTTTGCCCTGAATTTTACATAATTTATATTTTTACCGATTCCGGCGAACTTGTCTTCATATTCCGTTGTGATGTTTCCTTCAGTAAGCTCCGGATTAAGCTGCTCGTTATGCAGGTCTCTTGACATTTCCATAATTTCCAGCCCGACTTCTTCAATCTGTTCAAGTGTGAACTCGAAGAGCCCCTCGTTATCCGTCTTAAACTGAATGCTTCCACCCTGCTCAATAACCTGACAGTAGTGCAGAAGCCTTTTGCTGTATGTTAAACGTCTCTTTGCATGCCTCTCCTTCGGCCATGGATCACTGAAATTAAGAAATATTCCTGCAAGCTCACCATCTTCAAAATAATCTCTCAAATCCTGAACGTATTCAAGGACAAAAGTAATGTTCTCCAGTTCAGCTTCCTTTACTTTCTCCAAAGCCCGCAGTACCACACTCAAAGCCCCCTCAACCGCAATGTAATTGCAGTCAGGGTTTCTTCTGGCATGTTCTCTGATAAACTGGCCTTTCCCGCATCCCAGCTCCAGATAGATAGGATTGTCGTTTCCAAACACCTCGCGCCATCGACCTTTTACAGCCTTTGGATTCACAGTAATATATGAGCTGCATTCAGCCAGTTTTTCCTCCAGGTTTTTTATTCGTCTCTGTCTCATTATATCTCATCCTAAACTAGAAAAATATTCTCATACATATCACAGCCGCCAGAAACAGCACCAGAATAACAGAAGCCATATAATCAATTTTCCCGAATTTCATCTGGTGCAGTCTGGTTCTTCCTTTTCCGCCTTTATAGCATCTCGCTTCCATGGCCATAGCAAGATCCTGAGCTATTCTGAAGGCACTTACGAACAGCGGAACCAGAATCGGCACCAGTGCCTTAGCTCTTCTGATAAGATTTCCACTTTCAAAATCTGCCCCTCTGGCCTGCTGCGCCTTTATTATCTTGTCCGTCTCCTCAAGCAGAGTAGGTATAAATCTGAGTGCTATGGACATCATCATCGCCAGTTCATGAGTAGGTACGCCTATTTTGCCTAAAGGACCTAACAGACTTTCGATGCCATCTGTAAGGTTAATGGGTTTTGTTGTAAAAGTAAGCAGAGATGTGCCTACAATCAGCAGCACCAGACGTATTGCCATAAAAACAGCCGTGTACAGTCCGGCATCCGTTATCTTCAGAAAACCTATGCGAACCAGTTCATTCCCCGGGATCATGAAAATGTTCAGGCAGAACGTAAATATCAGAATCAGCAGAATCGGCTTCATCCCGCGCATTATAAAATTCAGAGGCACCTTTGATGCTGAAACTACAATACCCAGACACACCGCGCACAACGCAAATCCGATAAAGTCATTCACTACAAAAAGTTCGATTATGAACAGTACTGTAGCAACTATTTTCAGTCGGGCATCAAGCCGGTGGATGACCGACTCCCCGGAATAATACTGTCCAATTGTAATATCTCTTATCATTCAATCTATTTCCTTTGCAGATAATTAACTAATTCTTCTTCTGCCTCATCCAGACTTAACTTGTCCGGATCAAGCGCAAGCCCACGCCGGTGCAGCTCCTGCATCAAAGCCGTCACAGGTGGAACCGACAGGCCGATCGCCTTAAGCTCATCATTTTTTGAGAATACCTCTTTAGGAGTTCCCGAAAGAACCAGATGTCCGTCACTCATAACCAGCACCTTGTCTGACAGCTTTGCAACGTCAGCCATATTGTGCGAAACAAATATTATTATGTTTCCCGAATCTCTGTGTACTTTCTCAATGAGATTCAGTATTTCCTTATGAGCCCCCGGATCAAGACCTGCGGTAGGTTCATCCAGAATAAGAACCTCCGGTTTCATTGCAATTACACCGGCAATGGCCACTCTTCTCTTCTGACCTCCGGACAGCTCGAAGGGAGACCGATCCTTTATCTTCTCGTAGTCCAGTCCGACTTCGTTAATTGCGTCTCTGACTCTGCGTTCTATCTCTTCTTCATCAAGACCAAGGTTTCGCGGCCCGAATGCCACATCCTTAGCCACAGTTTCCTCGAAAAGCTGATATTCCGGGTACTGAAATACCAGTCCAACCCGCTTTCTTATCTCACGCATGGCAACGCCTTTGGCTGTGATATCCACGCCTCCAACCTCGATTGTTCCGCTGCTTGGTTTCAAAAGACCGTTCAAGTGCTGCAGCATCGTCGATTTTCCTGAGCCGGTGTGTCCGATAACACCAACAACTTCACCGTCACCCACACTGAAGCTTATGTTATCCAGTGCCACCTGCTCGTCAGGCATTCCCTGGGAATATATATGTGTTAGATTCTTTACCTGTATTGACATAAGTAGTCTACCAATCCTTCAACGTTAATAATGTCCTTCGGCACCTCGATGCCTCTCTTCCTCAGTCTGCCGGCCAGTTCTACTGCAAGAGGCAGTTCGAGATTTGCTTCTCTCAGAGCTTCCTCCTGTGAGAAAACCTCCTGAGGTGTTCCGTCAAGAAGAATTCTTCCCTCCTCCAGCACTATTATACGGTCAGCTTTTACAGCTTCATCCATAAAGTGAGTAATGCATATCACAGTTATTCCCTCATCATGAAGTTCCTTGACAATTTCCATGATTTCTTCTCTCCCCTTAGGATCAAGCATCGCCGTCGCTTCATCGAATATAATACACTCAGGTTTCATTGCCACTACACCTGCAATGGCAATTCGCTGTTTCTGTCCACCCGAAAGCATATGAGGTGCTTTTTTTCTGAATCGTCCCATATTGACAGCCTGCAGAGACTTGTCCACACGTGTCCTTATTTCAATCGGATCAATTCCGAGGTTTTCCGGCCCGAACGCCACATCATCCTCGACTATTGAGGATACCAGCTGATTATCAGGATTCTGGAATACCATTCCGGCCGCCTGTCTTACGTCCCATATATGTTCAGCATCGCTTGTACTCCAGCTCTTTACGTATACCGTGCCTCCGGATGGAAGCAATAACCCGTTCATGTTTTTTGCAAGAGTTGATTTGCCTGATCCGTTACGTCCCAGTATTGCAGTGAAGGAGCCCTTCTCAATATCAAGATTCAGATTGCTCAGTACTGCCTGATTCCGGTCCTCTTCTCCATGCATATATTCAAAAGTTAAGTTTTCGATTCGAATCATTTTTTCCATTTCTATCTCCCATCAGTCTTGCACGACATAATATTTTATCACACTGATTCTCATAAGTAAAGATTCCTCAAAAAAAGAAACAACCCCCACTCGGGGGGGTTATCTCCAGTGATTGAATATTTAGGGCATTCGGTTTTAGAACCAAATGATAGTTCCGTTCGCAGTCATTACAATTGCTGCGATTGCAGCAATTACAAGCGCAATGCATACAACAACATCGATTGTGCTGTCAAACATCTTCTTGCCGGTCTTCTTTCTGTGATACAGGTACATTAGTGTTCCCGGAGCATACAGCAGTGTTGCAACGAATATGTATGTTACACCTGATGCATACAGCAGCCATACTCCATAAACTGATCCTATAATGGCGAACAGCCAAGGAAGGAATCTCTTTCCTCCTTCAAATTCCTTGTCTTCTCCCTTTGCAACTACTTTTAAGTAGTAGAATGCAGAGAATACATAAGGCACCATGATTGCAGATGTTGATAATGCGTAGCATGCCTGGAATGTTGCATCATTGAAGTATATGATTACGATGAATACCTGGATAATTAAAGCGGTAATGATTACAGCCCATGTAGGTGCACCGTACTTGTTCTTCTTTGCCAGAATTTCAGGAAACGCTCCGCATTCAGCAGGTCCGAAGGCACTGTCTACACACAGAATTGTGTATGAGAACATTGCTCCTCCTACAGAAATGATTACTGCAAGATTAACCAGTGTTGCTCCCCATGGTCCCACAACTGCTTCTAATACTCCGCCAAGGGATGGATTTTCCAGAGCAGCAAGCTCTTCAGCAGGTAATACACCCATTGACAGGAATGAAATCAGGAAGTAAAGGGCAAACAGTGATGTGAAAGAAATAATTGTTGCCTGTCCTGCTATTTTTGTATTTCTTCCTCTTCCTGAAATTACAACTGCACCTTCTATTCCGATAAAGATCCATACTGTTGTATATACTGTACCTTTTACCTGTTCCATCAGTGACAGTTCACCTGTACCTCCAAAGTTCTGTGTGAAAGTATCCCAGCTGAAGGCACCGCCAAGAATAATTGCCACGACAACAACTACTATTGGAATAATCTTCGCTATAACAACTATAGTATTGATTATTACAGCCTGATTAACACCTTTAAGTACCAATAGTGACAGTACCCATATTACAACAGTGGCAACCGCACATGAGAAAAAGTTGCTTCCGTCTCCAAACAGGCTGGAGTAGCTTCCAAGTGTACCAAACAGCAATGTGATGAAAGATAACTGTGCCAGAATAGCACTCATCCAGTAACCCCATGCTGAGTTAAATCCGATATATTCTCCGAATCCTTCTCTTGCATAGGTATATATTCCACTTGTCAGTTCTTTTTTTACTACGGACAGTTTGAAAAAGCACATTGTCAGTCCAAACATTCCCACTCCGCAGATTGCCCAGCCGATCAGTGTAGCAAGAGTATATGCTCCACTGGCAGCGAAATCGCCTGATAGGGTGTATACTCCGCTGGCCAGGGTAGTACCGATGGCAAACATGGCTAAAGGTAGTATGCCTAATGTTTTTTCCTTATTTTCCATATTGTTCCTCCTAAGGGGGTTTTTTTATTTATACGTCTTCTCTTTGCCTTAGAATCTTAATGATAAGCAGCTTAATCCACCGTCAAGTTTTCTGTATTCTGATGTATCAACAGTTAAAGTCTTATATCCTAAGTCCTGAACTGCCTTTAATACTGCAGGATATCCTTCAGGAAC
>JALENF010000088.1 GCA_022767945.1 Bacillota bacterium | reverse complement strand
TGCAATAATCGTGCCAATTGCAGGAGTATTATATTTTCAACATTCTGTGCTTTTTGTTGTCAGGGTGATGTTGCCAATCAGAAACTTTGTTGCATTTGTTCAACATTTCTCACACGCATCAGCCTTAACAACGACCATTCTTAAAAAGAAAAAGCCCCGGCAAATCATCTTCGCCAGGGCATCGTATAGCATCGCAGCTTTGTATGTATCTGTTACAGCCGATTCTTATTTAAGAGGTGCTAATCCCAGAATTTCTCTTGCTTCTGCAGGAGTAGCAACTTCTCTTCCTAATAACTTAGCCAGTTCAACAACCTTCGCTACCATCTGACCGTTGCTTTCAGCAAGCACGCCTTTTTCCATGTAAAGGTTATCTTCGAAACCAACTCTAACGTGTCCGCCTAAGCTGATTGTTGCAGCAGCGATATGCCATGCATTCTTGCCAAGTCCTGTAGCTGTCCAGGTTGATCCTTCAGGAATTGACTCTACCATATATACAAGGTCTCTGATAGTTGCTGACATCTGAACTCCAAGTACGAAGTCCCAGTGAATAGGCTTAGTCAGGTAACCCTTCTTGTAAGCTGTCTTCATTGCGATATCAATCATTCCCTTGTCGAAAACTTCACATTCAGGCTTGATGCCTCTTTCCTGCATAATCTTGGCAAAGTTAACGATTGTATTGTCAGTGTTAACGAAGATTTCGTCTCCGCCGAAGTTGCATGTTCCGCAGTCTAATGTTGCCATTTCAGGTGTAGGAACGATTTCTGTTGACTGAAGTCTCTCAAGGTCAGTCATTCCTACAGCTCCGCCTGTTGAAGGCTGGATGATTGCATCCGGACACTCTTTACGGATTGCGTCTACAACTTCCTGGAATCTGCCCTTATCCTGAGTTGGAGTACCGTCGTCCCATCTTACATGCAGATGAATTAGTGAAGCTCCTGCGTCATAAGCTGACTTAGCTTCTCTGACACACTCTTCTACAGTGTAAGGAACATTAGGGTTCTGCTCTTTAGTTACCTCTGCTCCGCAAATGCAGGCACTGATTATTAATTTGTCCATTGGTCTTCTCCTTTTTGATATTTATTCAACTAAACACAACTAAATTATACCATCAACTACTTCAATTGTCTATGCTCTAAGTTAACTCTGTATCCGTCTTCTTTAAATATTTCAGCCATTCTGTTAGCTGTCGCCACCGATCTGTGCTGACCTCCTGTACATCCGAATGCAATGTTCAGGTGGTACTTTCCCTCCTTAATGTAATAAGGAACCATCTCATTAATCATCTCGCGAAGATGCCTGATGAACACCTGGGAAATATGATGTTTCATAACGTACTGAGAAACCTTCTTGTTGTTACCGGTAAGCTTTTTCAGACTCGGTACATAATACGGATTCGGAATGAATCTCATATCGAACACCATGTCCGCCTCTGTTGGAATGCCATATTTGTATCCAAATGAGGCAATGTTAATGGCAAAGCTGCTTTCACTGTCACCGCTGCCAAAAATCCTTTCCAGTTCGGCATTCAGACCTGCAACCTTAAGTCTTGTGGTATCAATAATATAGTCTGCATGAGTTCTAAGTTCTTCAAGTGTCACTCTCTCCTTCTGAATTATTTCAGCCGTAGCGGCACCTGTTGAAAGCGGATGATTTCTTCTGGTCTCGTTGTATCGCTTCACCAGCGTGGCATCAGAGGCTTCAATAAACAGAATTTTGAAGTCTATCCCGTCAAAATTTTCCAGTTCCTCTATGCAGTTACTGAAATCGTGAAAGAACTCGCCTCCGCGTACATCAACCACAAAGGCCGCTTTGTCTATTCTGTTCCCGGACATAGCTGTAAGCTCAACAAAATTCAGAATCAGTGAAGGAGGCATATTATCCACGCAGTAGTATCCATGGTCCTCAAACCAGTCTGCCGCATGTGTCTTTCCTGCCCCGGATAGTCCCGTTACAATTACGACCTTCATTTTGTCCATCAGTCATGCACCTCCCTGATGTTTACAATTCTTTCTATATCAAGTCCGGCCTCAAGTGCCCTCTCTATTCCACCATGAAAGCTTCCCACCCTGTCAGGAGTATGTGCATCGCTGCTTATTACGAACTTCGCATCTGTTTGGGCCGCTGTCTTTATCTCCTCAACTGTCAGATGGGCATGCCATGTACTTATTTCCATAAGTGTATCCGTATCAGCACACGCCTTTGCAATATCAAGAATATCAAAACGCCCTTTGTCTCCCGGATGTGTCAGAATTTTGATATCATTTTCGTACAAAGCCTTCAATGTCATGTCCGTGTTTTTCACAAGCAGGTCTGTGCCGCCACCCGGCAGCATACCGTGTGAATCCAGCCAGTTTGCAACACAGTGACCGTGTGGAATACCATAATGATAACCTGCCAGTATAAAGTCAAAACAGTCTTTCTCCTCTTCACTCACATCCAGATAGTTTCCCACAGAAACTATATTGGCCTCAATTCCAAGATACAGCTGTATCTCCGGATATTTTGCTTTAAGAGCACTGATTTCCTCTCGCATTACAGGAAAGTTTTCCCGCTTCACGCCATAAGTCAGGTGCCCCGGGCCGTGATCCGTAATTGCAAGAGCTGAAAGGCCTGCATCGACTGCCGCCTTTACGTTATCCTCTATAGATCCCTTTCCGTGGGAATAAGTAGTATGTGTATGATAATCAAATATCATCTGATACCTGTCAAATTTAATCTCCAATAATCCTTACCTCCGGTTCAAGCATAACACCAAACCTGTCATATACCGTGTTCTGCACAAGATGCATCAGATCAATAATGTCTGAGGCAGTTGCTCCGCCCACGTTAATCACAAACCCGCTGTGAAGCTGAGAAACCTGCGCTCCACCTACGGTCACTCCTTTAAGTCCGGCGTCCTGAATCAGCTTTCCTGCAAAATGCCCCTCCGGCCTTTTGAAGAAGCTTCCTGCGCTCGGATACTGAACAGGCTGCTTTTCATTTCTCTTCTGAGTCAGTTCCGCCATGGTCGCCTGGATATCCTGTTTGTCCCCTTTGGACAGGGAAAATGCAACAGCCACAACAATATCTCCGGTTTCCTCAAGAATGCTGTGTCTGTAGCTGAAGTCCATGTCCGATCCCTTCACAGTCACCAGACCGCTTCCATCACGTTTTGCCAGAGTAACGTTATCAACGATATCCTTCATCTCTCCGCCGTAGGCACCGGCATTCATAAATATGGCACCGCCTGTACTTCCAGGAATTCCGCTGGCAAATTCAAAGCCTGTCAGACCCGCATTCAGAGCCGCCCTTGCAACCACAGACAGCAGTGCTCCTCCTCCGGCCAGAACCTTGTTCTCATGCACTCTTACTTCATCAAAGCTTTCTCCCAGCTTGACTACCGTACCATGGTAGCCTGAATCCTTGAACAGTGTATTTGACCCGTTCCCAAGCATAATATATTCATCTTTTTTTTCACTGAGTTCCTTCAGTACGTCCAGAAGCTCCTCCGGCGTGTCCACGATAATCAGCTCATCAGCACAGCCTCCCGCTCTGAACGATGTATATTTCGACATATCTGCATTAGAAATTCTTTCCATCTACAATATTTCCTTCCTGTCTATATCATATTTATTGAAATCCTGATAACTTCCCGTATCGGCCGGCAGGTTCTTTCTTCCCAGTTTCTTGGTAATATACCGGCTGATGTAGTAATACATCACCGCAAAAACAGGCACGCCAAGCACCATTCCTTTGAATCCGAATATACCTCCACAGAAAATGATGGCAAACATCACCCAGAAGCTTGCCAGACCCGTTGAACCTCCAAGAATTCTCGGTCCGAGAATGTTACCGTCAAAGGTCTGAAGCACTATTACCAGAATCACGAAATAAAACGCCTGTATCGGGCTTTCCACACAGATAATTATTGTTGCAGGAACTGCTCCGATGAAAGGTCCAAAGAATGGAATGAAATTCGTCACACCGATAATGCTGCTTACAAGAACAGGGTATGGCAGATTGATAATTGACATGGCAATGAAGCAGATAAAGCCTATTATCAGTGAATCGATAAGCTTTCCGTTTATGAATCCGCCAAAAGTTCTGTTGCAGAAGTTTCCGAATTCAAATATTTCATTAGCTTTCTCTCTGCTGACCATAGCCATAACTGTCTTTGTCGCCTGTCCCTTGAATAACTCCTTGCTGTTCAGGAAGTATACACAGACGATCACACCGATAACAATGTTGAACATCGTCTTCACGGTAATGAAGATTCCCTGGGAAATCTGAGTCATGTACTCTCCGATTTTTGGCATGAAGTTGTTCTCTGTCCAGTTAATCAGAGACTTTCTGAGGTTTATTATCACAGTGTCCAGGTATTCTGCCAGCTGCGGGTGCTTAGCCGCTGCAAGTGAATCTTCTGCCCACACTGCAAGGTCGGTCATCCTGCCCGGAATCACCTGTACCAGGTTGATAATACTTCCGATGGTTTCCGGCAGAACCAGTGCGAACAACCCGCCCACGGTTCCTATCAAAACCACCAGAGATACAACAGTAGCCAGAATTCTTGAAAACCTGAACGCACTTTTTTTATTCCCGAAACGCTTTTTAGTGAATTTATAGCTCTCCCTCACCACCAGATTGTAAATCGGGCACAGCAGATAGGCGATTATAAGACCGTAAATAAACGGTGATACTATTCTAGTCAGCGTGCCGAAAGCTTCGGACAGAAAGCTGATATTAATTATCGCCTCGTACAGCAGAACAAGTGCTGCTCCTGCCAGGAAAATGCATAATCCTATTTTCGCGTAATGACTGTCAAACTTCTCTTTCAATTTGATACTCCTTAGTCTCATTTATCCCTATTCTATACACCCACTTAAATATTATCACAGACCAGGTGCTTTTTCTACAGGGTTTTGATTAAAAAAAAGACGGAAGCATTATGCTCCCGCCATATATGACTACATCATTTTACATACCAGCTCGCTCAATCTAGCCGGATCATCTACTGACAGTCCAGAGATTATCTTTGCCAGATCATATAAAACTTCAGTATATTCCTTTAATTTATCTTCATCTCCTGCAAGCTGCTTGATTTTGGATGCAACCTGATGTGATGTGTTGATTTCAAGAACGACCTCAGCCTTTATTTTTTCTCCCATAGGCATTGCATTAAGAGTCTTTTCCATTTCTATGGAAATATCTCCCTCGTTTGTAAGGCAGACAGGATAGTTTGCAAGAGTGTTAGTGAATCTTACAGCACTTACCTTGTCACCCAGAGTTTCCTTCATCACATCAAGAACGTCCTCTGACTCTTCATTTTCCTTTTTAATAGCTTCCTTTTCCTCATCTGTTGAAAGATCAAACTCTGAAGCGTTAATATTCATAAATGACTTGCCGTCATATTCAGCTATCATCTGGATAGTGAACTCATCAACATTATCGGTCATGTACAGCACTTCATATCCTTTTGCCTTTGCAGCCTCTGCCTGAGGAAGAGCCTTAATCTTGTCCACAGTCTCTCCGCATGCATAGTAGATATGTTCCTGTCCCTCCTTCATTCTGGAAACATATTCCTTGAAGGTTACTGCCTTTTCTTCATCCTCTGATGAGCTGTATACAAGCAGATCCTGAATCTTATCCTTATTCATGCCATAGCTGTTGTAAATGCCGAACTTAAGCTGAATACCGAAGGTTCTGAAGAATTCCATGTATTTCTCTCTGTCATTTTGCTGAAGCTTTATAAGCTCTGCAGAAATCTTCTTTTCAAGATTCTTGGCAATCAGCTTAAGCTGTCTGTCGTGCTGAAGCAGCTCTCTGGAAATGTTCAGGGAAAGGTCTGCACTGTCGACAACACCTGTAACAAAGTTGAAGTACTCAGGCAGCAGATCCTCGCATTTTTCCATAATCATAACGCCGTTTGTATAGAGCGCAAGACCTCTCTTAAAGTCCTTGCTCATATAATCATACGGAGCCTTGGACGGTACGTACATCAATGCATCATAAGTAATCTGTCCCTCAACTCTTGTATGAATGTGACATACAGGCTCGTTATAATCGTAGAATTTCTCTCTGTAATATGAATTGTAATCCTCATCTGTCAGATCTGATTTACTCTTCTTCCAGATGGGAACCATACTGTTCAGAGTTCTGTTCTCAATAACAGTTTCAAATTCAGGTTCTGCGTCCTCCGGGGCATCCACTGATTCATCTTCAGGCTTTTCGACCGGTCTGCGCATTTCGAAATCCATTACGATAGGATATGTAATATAGTCCGAATACTTCTTTACCAGAGCAGAGATGCTGTACTGATCCAGATAGTCATCATATTTTTCCTCTTCAGTGTCTTCCTTTATATGCAGAATAATATCTGTACCATGTCCGTCCTTTTCAGCCTTTTCAATTGTGTAGCCGTCAGCACCGTCGGATGTCCAGCTGTATGCCTCATCTGAACCAAACTTCCTGGAAACAACCTCCACATGGTCACTTACCATAAATGCAGAGTAAAAGCCTACACCGAACTGACCTATTATATCTATATCATCCTTAGCCTCATTTTCGTTTTTGAAGTCAAACGAGCCGCTCTTTGCAATAGTACCAAGGTTTGTTTCCAGTTCATCCCTGTCCATACCTATGCCGTTATCAGATATGGTCAGCTTTCTCTCATCCTTGTCGATTGAAATTGAAATTCTGAAATCGTCTCTTGTCAGCCCTGTCTTCTGTTC
>JALENF010000058.1 GCA_022767945.1 Bacillota bacterium | reverse complement strand
AGTGATTCGGCATCTGCCGAGCAGTGAAGATAATCTATATTCAGTCCTTTTTTCTCCAGTCTGCTTCCAACAGCTTTCATAAATGTTGATTTTCCTGTTCCCGGTCCGCCCTTTATACATATGATTTTGTTTGCTTCTCTTTGGGTCAGGATATATCTGTAATATGAGAAAAAGCCCTCCGGCGTATTATTTCCAGGGAAATAGTGACGTGTTTCAGACATTTTTTCACCCCCTTTTCATAAATATACTATGTTGGAGGTCGGGTGCAGGTTCTATCTGAAATTCAAACAGCCCTCAAAAAATATAATCCCAAACCGCATGTTGCAAACATACCGGCTCAGGATTAATTCTATGTATCTTTAATAATTAATTTATTAGTTTCCTTTTTTAATAATTCCTTTCGCTGTTATCAGTGGATTCAGTTTCCACACTGACAGACTCAACCTCTATTGCATCCGGACGTGACGGCCTTGCAATCAGATTTCCTGATGCCAGATCAAAGAAGGCAGTGCAAGCGGTCTGGACATATGAAAAGAGGAATACAACAGGGATTGCTGCAACAACCTCAGCCAGGATGCTTATTATTCTGATTCCGATTGGAATAGTGAATAAATTTAACAGCGTAAGTATCAGTCCTGATGAAAAACCTACGACAATGTACCATCCGATAAAAGACAGGTTCACACAGAAATACTTCCACTTGTTACCCGTCATAACTCTTTTGGATTCCTCTAAGCACTGCATAACTCCCTTACTCGGATCATCTGCAAGAATATAAAATGCCTGACTGTATCTGAAGGCCGCTATTATACCCGGTATAATGAAAAGAAGTGACCACAGGAATGTGAACAGTGCAACCAGAAGTGTCAGAGCCAGTGTCTTCAGATAACATTCAAATCCATTGAAAACATAACCTGCTTTAATATCATTCTTTCTGAAAAAAGCCAGCATGAAGCTGCACATTCCTACACCAAAGGCCCCTGACAATGCAAGTGAATACAAACCTGAAACGCTGGTTCCCATATCCAGGCCACCGGCTTCCACTGCATCCGAGAAGGATTCAATTGATCCGTTTTCCAGCATTTCCATAACATTTACATTAGAAACTGCCTTGTTAAATGAAAAAACACTGTCCAGCAATTCAGGCACTGTATTCATTAAAAGGTAAAAAACAAACACTCCAAGGAAAACATTTCCCCAGTTGCCCTTAAGTGCTCTGCGTGCCAGCGCTCTTATCTCGGACGCTGTTTCTCTAACAACGTTACTATACATCAAAACTTGCCCCCTTATGTTTTTAGTGTTAGAATCTAATAGTGTAAATATTAGTATTAACTGAGATTATATAATATTATCTGTAAAAATTCAACTTGGTGCGGGAGGAATTATGTCAAAAGCACTCGTTATTACATCTTATGTTGAACATATAGAAAATATAAGTCTGAATCCTGATGATTTCGATGCAGTCATCTGTGCAGATGCGGGACTTCTCATTGCCGAGAGACTTGGAATATCACCTACACATCTTATCGGAGATTATGACTCAATGGATATACCGCAAAAAGCAGATGGTGACAGCAGTGTTTTCGACGAACTCATCATGCTTCCGATGGAGAAAGATATGACAGATACCGAGGCGGCTCTCGACCTTGCGATGTCTGAGGGTTTTGATGATCTCACCGTTCTGGGCGGACTGGGTGGACGGTTCGACCACACCATGGGAAACATCGGCATGCTGGCACGTTTCACCCCTCTCACCTCATCTATATGCCTCCTTGACGGTCAAAACCGTGTGAGCATGCTGGAACCCGGCACGATGACAGTTCACAGAGGACCTTACAAATACTTGGGACTTATTGCCTACGGAGGTCTGTGCCGCGGCGTATCAGCAAGCGGAGTGAAGTATCCTCTGGATCACTTCCAGCTTCCAAACAACACCTCTCTTGGTGTCAGCAATGAGATTCTGGGAGAGTATGCGGAGATTTCTATTGAAGAGGGTCAGCTTCTGGTTATTCAGACTATGGATTTGTAGCATCAGATGTATTTGTATACAGAAGTAAATACTTGATTTACCCCGTGGTAAATGTTACAATTTTAACAATGAGATAATTCGGCAATGC
>JALENF010000006.1 GCA_022767945.1 Bacillota bacterium | reverse complement strand
GAGGAATACCGAAGTACTCGATTTCTCCACCGTCCGGATGAACCAGATTTAAAATAGACTTTATGGTTGTAGTCTTTCCGGCACCGTTTCTCCCGATAAAACCTGTTATACGTCCGGCTTCAAGAGAGAAGGAGACATTATCCAGCTCAAATGAAGGATAAGATTTCTTCAGATTGTTCACTCTTACGATACTCATTTTGACCTCCAAGCCTCAGACTTCAGTCTGATTAATATGAATATTGTAAGCTATGGAAGCATTGTTTTCTACCAACCTGAGATTGCAAAATAATCTCATTCTTGTTAACTTTGGTTGCGTAAGTGGGCACTATAAACTGCAAACCCGCCAAACCGGCAGATTGCTTCCGCCTACTTCAGTCTGAACCATACAACAGTTTGCATTGAAATTCCATGCAGTATGTGATATGATTAATTCGTATCAAACGATAGAAATAGAGGCGATGGAGTGGCGAATTATACGAAGGAACAATGGAATGCGAAAAAAGAAGCCATTATGGAAGGGTGCTACGACTGTTTTGCAGAATACGGACTGCACGGAACAGGTATCAGGGCACTGGGTGAGCACTGCGGAGTCTCATCTAATATGCTGTATACCTATTTTGATAACCTTGACGACCTTATCATAAAGTCAACCGAATACTGCATGACTAAGGTGGAGGAGGAGTTCATGGCTAAGGCTCCGAAAGATGCGGATGATCTGTGGAGGTTTATAGACGAGATACCGTACTGGACAGCAAGGAAGCACGGCAAGAAATACCGCGTGATGTATCAGATCTACACCCATCCCAAATACAGAGAATACGGTCAGAAGTTCTTTAAAGGCGTGGGTGAGCGATATACAGAGTATGCCAGGAGCCTTGAGGGCAAGATAGGCATACCCTATCAGAAGCTTACGCCACTCATTTTCATTCTGATCAGGGCATGCGTGCATTACGCACTGTTTGAGGATGAGTTCTATCTGAAGTCGCAGATAGAAGTGCTGAAGGAAACATTGACGTTATTTATTGAGAAATACAGTCGGGAAGTGATACCAGGTGTGTGAAAAACGTTAATTCAAAAGTAGTGTATGGAAGGAAGAAAGATTATGCAGAAACAAAAAGTAAGAACGACAATGAAAAGAATTGCAGCCTGTCTGCTGGTACTTAGCCTGATATTTACGATGGCGGGAACAGGAACGTTTGCTGCAGATGCTTATGCAAACGAGGATGGCACTGGACAAGTCGAAGGACAAGCACAAGATGAAATTACGGAAGATACTACAGGCTCTGGAGAAGACAAAGCCCCACCACCAGAAGTAATTCCGGGAGACGGTCTGCCGGATAAAGAATACGAGGATAACACCGGCACATACGAACCATATTACCCGGTAATGGCGGATTACACAGGATATGATTCTCTAAAGGCCGCCATTGATGCCATCGCGCAGAAGGAGAGCAAAAGCGGGAAAATTGTAATTAGGCAGAATATTAATGAAGACGTAGTAATTCCTGCCGATACCACAATTTATATTGACCTTCAAGGCTATAAGATAACCAATGCCAGTGACCATACGATCCGCAATTATGGAACGCTTGTTATTACCGATTCGAGTTACGCTAAGACCGGAACGGTAGACAATGTCACTGATCAAAAGGCAGCAATATATAATGAAGCAGGCGCTGCGATTACGATTGAGGCCGGCACCATTACAAGATCAAAAGAAACAGGTATAGGCTTTTCGATTAAAGGAGACAACAGCTACCACACCATTATCAACCAGGGAACTCTGACCATAGGGGAAAATGCGAGCGTGACACAGGGACCTAAGGGCGGAGGATATTCACATTTAATATGTAATGGCTGGAGATCAAATGCTGGTAATAATATAAACGGCACAGCCAAGATTACGATTAATGGAGGAACACTGTCAGGAGGCTTAACTAATATAGAGAATTATCACTTCGGAGAGGTATATATTTTCGGCGGAACCTTTGAAAATGCAGAATACAATGCCATTTGCAACTACAATATAGCAAATATTGAAGACGGGACATTTTCCATAAGGGTCGGTAAAAACGGCAGTGTACTGTACAACCGGCAAAGGAATGACGATACAGCTGTAGGCCGGATGAATGTAAAGGGAGGATCTTTTACAGGC
>JALENF010000121.1 GCA_022767945.1 Bacillota bacterium | reverse complement strand
GACCTTCAGGCTATTGAGCCTGATATGAAGGCACTTTCTGACCTTTCAGCAAGATATGAGGTTGTAGGTGTTCATGCTTTCACAACAGCGTGTGAAGATGCAACCTGCCATACAAGAAACTTTGCACCTCTTTATGATATCGACGAAGAGGCAGCAACCGGAACTTCAAGCGGTGCTACAACCTATTACGGATGTCTTAACGGGTTCGTTAAATCCGGGGATGAATGCAAATACATACAGGGAGAAAAGATGGGTCGTCCATCAGTAATCCTTAGCAATATTGAGGTTGAATGCTCGGCTGACGGCTGCGAAGAATTCAATCCTGAAAATGCAGAGTGCTACATCAAGGTCGGTGGAGACGCTGTAATACTTGCAGAAGGTGAAATTCACATCTAAAAAAATACCCTTCATGTTATAGATATCTTTACTGAAAAAGACTCTTACATGAAGGGTTTATTTTTTTAGCTATAACTCCATAAATTCATAACCTGAGGCATAATATCCTCCAGTTTCCACTTCTTCCGGCTGTTTTTTTTACTGTTCGGGTCGTTTATGATTACACGCCCCTTCTTATCCACGTCCTTAAGCACAATGAAATGCCCGTCATTTGTGAAATCTCCCGGTCCTACGACGCATATAATCGGCTGGCCACTCTGAAGTGTCTCCACGATATCCGCTTCATTAAATGCCACCGTATGTACATCCAGCCCCAGTTCTGATGCAAAATTCTCCATCATGTCCCAGGATGATCCGGACCCGTTGACATAATATCCTTCATAATCTGCAAGCCTTGCCACTTCATATGGATTCATGTCAGTTGTTCCTCTCAGTCCGCATATTACCATAGACAGACAGGTCGGTCCACATCCGTTCACAGCCATAAAGTCATCACCGTACTGTTCATATCCCCATCGTTCATCCCATTGCAGAAACAGTGGAATCTCCCCTTCTTCCACTTCATCTGATATGTCTATGCTGTCAGGATAGCCGCTGTAATTCTTATAATTCTTTACAAACTCGGCAGTCTCCGGGTTCCGCTCAGCGAGTTCAACCAGACTCTTGGGATAACCTGACTCAAGCAGCTTGTCGGAATTAATTATCAGATTACTGCTTGCATACCAGGAGGCAATAATTACAACTGCAATGAATAACACAAACAAATGTTTTACCCTTTTTCTCTTTCTCCTTCTGCTCCTCATAGAAAAACTCCCTTCTGCATCTTAATTATACAAGATCCAGTAAGAGAGTTTTTTACATACGAATGAACATTTTCTAACAAAATTCTTAACTTCTGCAAATCACGGAATAATTATTTCAAATTCTATTTTCTCATTTTCACTTCTGCAGCTAATAGTCCCGTCGTGAAGCTCCACAATTTCTTTAGTCACAGCAAGTCCAAGCCCGCTGCCGCCGCTTTCTGAATTTCTAGAGCTGTCTATGCGGAAAAACTGATCGAATACATGCTCCAGCATCTCTGGCGGTATGGTTTTTCCGTGATTCACCGTGCTGAGCCTCATTCCCTGATCGCCGTATTTTTCCAGGTGCACAGAAATCTCTGTTTCGGGATAGCTGTAATTGGCTATGTTCTTAAACAGGTTATCATATACTCGCTCCATTTTTTCAGTATCACAGTTTACCATAACATTATCCTGTATATCCAGGCTGCAGGACAGATTCTTCTCATTAAAAAGAGGTTCAAATTCAAAGGAAATCTGTGTAAGCATCATACTCATATTGACTGTTGATTTTTCTAGCATCATGTGTGTGAAATTAAAGCGTGCCATATCAAAAAAACTGTTTATCAGCTCTTCAAGACGAAGGGCTTTTTTCAGTGCGATTCCCACATATTTATTTTTTGTCTTTTCGGATATGTCCTTTTCCTCGTTTATTAGAGAAAGATATCCGATTATTGACGTCAGGGGTGTCTTCAGGTCGTGAGCCATATACATTATCATGTCATTTTTCCGGCTTATTGCCTCAGCTGCAGCCTGCTCATTTTCTCTCGTATCCACCTGAATTTTCCTCAGGCCTACCTCGATTTCATCAAAGCCCTTTGGAAGATTGATTTCCTCACTGCTGCCGGAATAAATAATATCCACTCCGTCCATAATCTGACCGATTACCTTTGATATTTTCGATAGTTCCAGCAATGTGGATATGAATACGATTACAATTACAAAAAACACTCCAAACTGAAAGGAATGATCATCAACATAGTTCAGTATATCATACATCAGATCACCCGACATCCATACAGGATGCAAGGCAAAGCATATCGACTTGCCGACTTTCAGGAAGACGCCCACAATAATGCTTACAACTATAATTCTTATTATGTAATTCCTTATCCACCTTCTTCGAAGCGCCACCGTGGCTTTCTTCGTCCTTTTATTCCTCACTTTCAAGCTTGTACCCCACTCCCCAGACGGTTTTGATAAACTTCGGCTTTCTGGAATTCTCACTCATTTTTTCTCTTATTCTTGCTATATGAACAAATACTGTGTTTCTTCCATCCCAGTATTTTTCCTTCCATACAGCCTCAAACAGCTGTTCAGATGTGACTACCTGATTCATATGTCTGCAAAGATATAAGACGATTTCAAATTCTATTGGCGTCAGATTAAGCACATCATCATACAGTCTGCATGTGTAGTTGTCAGCATTGACCTCAAGTCCTCGCACATAGTACACTTCCCGATCATTATCAGCATTCAGCCCGCGGTTATACTTTTCCGCACGTCTCAGCTGAGCCTTCACCCGGGCAATAAGCTCCAGAGAATTAAAAGGCTTGGTTATATAATCGTCTGCACCGATGGTGATTCCATTTATTTTGTCGACCTCACTGACTCTGGCAGTAAGCATAATGATCGGAAAAAAGTACTTTTCCCTTATCTTCATGCACAATGTGAATCCATCAATATCAGGCAGCATTATGTCCAGAATCGCTAAATCAATTTTTTGAGTTTTGACAGCCTGCAAAGCGTCATTCCCATTGTAGCACTTCAGAACACCGTACCCTTCACCGCGAAGATACACTTCAACCAGGTCTGCAATTTCCTTTTCGTCATCAACAACCAAAATCTGTTTGCCCATTTTTCAATGATTCCTTCCCAATATTTCATGTCTATTATAGCAGACTGTCCGGTGATATTTCTTACGAGAATCTTACAGTTTATCTATTGCCTTAAGGTATGCACTCTCTGTTCTGTCGTCGAACAAAACCCACTCGACCAGGTCAAACGCGCCCTCGTGCTCATCCACATATCTCTTAACAGTTGAAACTGCAATTTCAGCGGCCTGTTCCAGTGGATAGCTGTATACACCTGTGGAAATTGAAGGAAAGGCAATAGCTCTGATTCCGTTCTCAGCCGCCAGTTCCATTGAATTATAGTAGCAGTTTGCAAGGAGTTCTGCCTCGTTGTGATTACCACCGTGCCAGATAGGGCCAACAGTATGAATCACGTAATCGCAAGGCAGCTTATATGCCTTCGTTATTTTCGCAGCTCCCGTTTCGCATCCGTGAAGCTGGCGACACTCATTCAAAAGCTCCGGACCTGCCGCTCTATGTATTGCTCCATCTACTCCACCGCCTCCAAGCAGTGAATTGTTTGCAGCATTTACAATTGCCTGAACGTCAGTAATCTTAGTGATATCTCCTCTGACAGCTTTGATAATACTCATATTATTTCATCTCCTG
>JALENF010000103.1 GCA_022767945.1 Bacillota bacterium | reverse complement strand
GAGGAGGAATGGCGATGGCAAAGAAGGCAAAAACGGTTTTTGTGTGTCAGGAATGCGGTTATGAAACACCCCGCTGGCAGGGGCAGTGTGTGTGCGGCGCATGGAATACATTTGTAGAGGAAAAGGTGCTCGACGTGCCGGAAAATGACAGCCGCCGGAGGGCTTCCGCAGGGGCAAAGCCGTCAAAGCTCAAAGAGGTGGGCTCTGCCGATTATGCGAGAATAGACACGGGAATAAGTGAACTTAACCGTGTTCTCGGCGGCGGACTGGTTCATGGATCGCTGACGCTCATTTCCGGAGAGCCAGGCATAGGAAAATCCACTATAATAATTCAGGCCGCCTCAAACCTTGCGAAAACACTGGGGACGGTGCTTTATGTATCAGGCGAGGAGTCCGAGGAACAGGTTAAGATGAGAGCTGACAGAGTATGCGGAGAACTGAGCGAGAATCTGTACATTCTGTCGGAAACCAATATAGAGAATATAGTAAACGTCTGTGACAAACTGAACCCGAGGTTTCTGATAATTGACTCGATTCAGACTATGTATACGCAGACACTGGATTCCGTCGCAGGAAGTGTATCACAGGTAAGAGACATAGGCAATCAGCTCATGAAGCTTGGAAAGACAAGAAATATACCTGTTTTCATCGTTGCGCATGTTACCAAGAACGGTGAACTTGCGGGGCCGAAGATCGTGGAGCATCTGGTGGACTGCGTGCTCAGCTTTACGGGAGAAAGAGAACACGATTTGAGAATACTGAGGGCATACAAGAACCGATTCGGGACAACAAGCGAAATCGGAGCATTTCAGATGTGTGAAGAGGGACTTAAGGGAATACAGAATCTATCTGAAACCTTTTTGGAGAGTGGCTCGGCTAACGAAGAGGGTTCGGTTATTACTGCCGTGTACGAGGGGAGCAGACCTGTCTTTTTTGAAATCCAGGCTCTGACGGCTCCTGCAAACGCAGGCTTTGCAAGACGAACTGCCGTCGGAATAGATAATCAGCGTCTGAATATGATACTTGCTGTGCTTGAAAAGAAAGCCGGAGTCACAATGATAAATCAGGATGTGTATGTTAACGTGGTGGGAGGAATGAAACCTGACAGTACATCGGTGGATTTAGGAGTGATTCTTGCCGTATATTCATCAATAAGGGGACTGGTTTGTCCGAAGAGAAGTATTGCGATAGGCGAAGTGGGTCTGACCGGTGAACTGAGGTCTGTCAAGAATGCAGAAAAAATCGTAGCCGAGGCTGAACGCCTGGGCTACGAACAGATAATCATGCCTAAGAAAAGTGCCGATAAGCTGGAAGGAAATCTTCGCAGCGGAAGTTGCAGAATCATTCCTGCAAGAAATATATATGATGCAATTGACGCATTTAAGAACGAGTCATAAGAGCATTCTTACTCTTTATTGCATCCATTTCAAACCAGAAGGTTGTTCCCTTGCCCACCTTGCTGGTAACACCATACTGAGCCTTATGCAGGATAAGTATTTCCTTTACGATGGAAAGTCCCAGACCGCTGCCCTCTACAGGCCGCACCAGGTTGGAACTCGACTTGTAGTATCGCTCCCATATGTGATCGATTTCGTCTGGAGCGATACCGGCTCCATTGTCCCGGACTTCGCAGCGCATTTTTTTACCGACACGCTTGATGTTGACAATAACTGTCTTATCTTCGCCGCAGAATTTGAATGCATTACCGACAAGATTAGCTATAACCTGCTTGATTTTGGACTCATCGCCATACACAGTAATTGAATCACGACAGTTGAAAATCAGGTTGTATCCCTCCTTCTGACAGCGTATGTCATAGGATGCAAGTATGGATTCAGCAGCAGCCTTGATGTCAAAATAGTTCTTCTCTATAGTAATGGTTTTGTTCTGCATATGGCGGAGATTCAGGAGATCATTAACCAGCGTATTCAGACGATCCGTCTCGTCAATAATAACAGCCAGATGGGCATCCCTCTTTTCCGGTATATCGCCGGAAAGGTCTCTGATCATCTCCGCGTAGGATTTAATCATGGTAAGAGGTGTTCTCAGATCATGAGATACATTTGCGATAAGATCTTTCTGGTACATTTCCGTCTTTTCAAGTTCCCGGGAAGCGTGGGTAAGCGTATCCGCAAGTTCGTTTATTTCGGTGTAGTCACTCCGAGGAAACTGAACGCCATAGTTTCCCTTACCCATTTCAGCTGCGGAACGGGTAATTGACTTCAGAGGTTTGGAAATTCGCCTCGAGAAATATATGGCAATTACGGACGACAGAATCAGTGCGATGACTGAAGCATAAATAAACTGGTCGCTCAGAATGGAAGTTGTTGTCTTTGCCAGATGCAGGGGTGTCAGTATGTAGAGGACATAACTTGATGAATTCCAGCACTCGAGATTGCTTGCTCCGAATGCATCTGCCACCTCGGGTGAAACCAGGTCATCTTCCAGAAAACATGCATAGACAAGAATTTTGTCATCGTCTGAGGCCTTGTCTAATGAGGTCGAGACAGTGGAGACATATTTGTTTGTTCCACTTGAAAGCATATCTCTGACTTTTGAAATGTCGATACTGTATTTCGGAACAAAGAAGCTGTCTCCATAAGGAGCAATTACCGTTTTGCCTGCAAGAGTCTCCACGCGCATGTAGATATCGTCGTTTGTCGTTGCGAGGACATCCATAGTTTTTGCCAGTCTGGTCAGATCCTGATGATCTCTTTCAAATGTCTTGACAATCTGCTGTGCAATCTTGGTTGTTTCCGAAACCTTCATCTGAGCAAAATAATAGTTCAGGAAAAGAGCCTGAAGGCCATAAACCAAAAGAAGAATCAGCATGGAAAACAGACAGAAATATGCAAAGAGCTTGAACCTTATGCTTTTAAGTTTTGACTTAGTCTTCGCATTCAAATTTATAACCTACCCCTCTGAGTGTAACGATATAGTCCCTGTATGGACCAAGATTATTTCGCAGATTTTTTATGTGAGTGTCTATTGTTCTGTCATCGCCAAGGAAATCAAAGCCCCAGATATCGGAAAGAAGTTTTTCTCTGGACAGAGCAATATTCTTGTTCTTTATCAGATAGAACAGAAGATCATATTCCTTTGGAGTGAGTTCTGTTCTCACGCCGTCAACAGTGACGGTTCTTGCAGGAATATTAATTTCCAGTCCACCGAAGGTCAGCACATCGCTGCTTTCCTGTTTGCCGGCATTACGGCGGGTAAGAATGGCATTGATACGGGCCATAAGCTCCTTAGGGCTGAATGGTTTAACGATATAGTCGTCTATTCCAAGTTCAAAACCGAAAAGCTTGTCATATTCTTCACCGCGTGCGGAAAGCATAATGATAGGAACGTCCTGGATCTTCTTTATTTCCTTGCAGGCGGAAAATCCATCCAGCTTGGGCATCATGATATCAAGAATAACCAGATCATACTTGTTCAGTTTGCACAGCCCTACTGCGCTCATGCCGTTATCGCACTCTTCAACTTCATAGCCGTTAAACTCGGCATATTCTTTAATAACCTCTCTGATTTTAGGCTCGTCATCAACTATTAACAATTTGTACATAAATTTTGTCTCCTCCACCATATTATCTACATAGTAATATTGTATTATCTGTATGTGTCATTTGTATGAATTTGATGTATATAATTCTACCACATAAAATCCCTGCTTTAAAGTAATTTCATACCCTCACGTCTCTTGACGAAGCCATTTTATTGAATTATACTTAAAGAATGATGATAGAGTGGGGGATTTTATAATGTTTTCGAATGGTGATAAGATTTTGTATCCGATGCATGGCGCGGGAATCATTGCGGCAACCTGCGAAAAAGACATCCTGGGCGAAACAAAAAAGTACTTTATTCTTAAAATGCCTTTTGGAGATATGGAGGTTATGATTCCTGTAGACAAGTGTGAGGATATTGGAATCAGGCCAATCATAGAAAAGGATGCCATTTCACCGGTATTTGATGTACTTAAGGGGGACAGCACAGCGATGGCCTCTAACTGGAACAGGAGACAGAGAGAAAACGCAGAAAAGCTTAAGGGCGGCGACATTATGGATGTTGCTGAGGTGGTACGCAATCTTATGAGAGCAGACCGTGAGAAACCATTATCCGCTGGAGAAAAGAAGATTCTTACAAATGCGAGACAGATATTAGAGAGCGAACTGGTTATGGCCGGCGAGCTTGACCCCGAAGAAGTGAAGCACCTTGTAGAGGAGGCAGTATAATTTTCCCTTTAGGGGTGATTCATTAGTCATCATACATGATCAATTTGGGGGAGAAAGGAGGAGATTATAAAATGCTAAAAAAATTTGCAAGAGCTATATTCACCTGTCTGGGTGCTTTTATGGGATACGGAGTGTATAAGGGAATCGACTTCGTATTAGCCAAGAGCGGACACGAATTAAGTGCTGTTCTGACTCCATGGGGGGAGATTGGAACTGCAGTCATATTTGCTATTATTTTCGGAATTATATTTTTTAGATTGCTGCCCGTAATCGGTAAACAGGGAATAAAGGTGGCGGAGGACATTGACAACGATTTAAGGGGGATATCGGCAAACGAGCTGATAAGCGGAGTGGCAGGACTGATAACCGGTCTGCTGATTGCCCTGCTTATATCACAGATTTATGCTGCGATTGAGAACCCGTACCTGTATACCTTTGCTACGATTCTGACCTATCTGGTTTTGGGGTATCTTGGAGTAGTTGTTGCATCAAAGAAGGGCAAGGAAATCATCGGTCTGCTGACATCGGGAAGAAAGCTGACCCAGTCTCAGGAGACTCATATTATCAAAGGCAAAAAGAAAGGTGATTCAATCCCTAAGATACTGGACACAAGTGTTATCATTGATGGAAGGATTTCAGAAATTCTTAGAACGGGCTTTCTGGAGGGACCTATAGTGATTCCTGAATTTGTTCTGGTAGAACTGAGACACATCGCCGATTCTTCTGATTCACTGAAGAGAACAAGAGGCAGGCGCGGTCTGGATATCCTTAAGAAAATGCAGGAAGATTACGGCCTTGAAATATACAATACTGACAACGAGAAGGCACTTAAGGAGATCCCTGAGGTTGATGTCAAGCTGCTCAAGCTGGCACAGCTTATGAACGGCAAGGTTGTAACCAATGACTTCAATCTTAACAAGGTCGCAGCTATTAACGGAGTGAATGTTCTGAACATCAATGAACTTGCCAATACACTTAAGCCGGTTGTAATTCCGGGTGAGGAGATGACGGTAAACCTTGTTAAACAGGGAAAGGACGACAATCAGGCCGTAGCTTATCTGGATGACGGTACGATGATTGTTGTCGAGGATGGCCGAAGAATGATCGGCAAGACAACGGACATCAGAGTTACCAGTGTTTTACAGACGTCGGCCGGCAGAATGATATTCGGACGACTTAAGACAAATTACTAACAAATTACTGAAATGATAGAAAACAGAAAAGTATTTGCGGTTATCAGTGCGGCCGGATCCGGAAAGAGAATGGGAGCACCGATACCTAAACAGTTTATTGTAAATAGAGGGAAAACCATATTGGAACAGACAGTCGAAAAGTTTGTTAAGACCGATATGGTAGATAAAGTGATTCTCGTAGTTTCAGGCTCCTGGCGTGATTACTGCGAGAAGCTTTTTGATGAAATGCTTTATGCAGGACGGCTCACCATTGTTGAGGGCGGAGCGGAGCGACAGGATTCTGTATATGAGGCCTTGACTGCAGTTGAACAGGAAAAGGCTGCGGAGGAAGATATTGTGCTTATACACGACGGAGTCCGCCCTTATGTGAGCATGCAGCTTATTGAATCTGTGTGCTACAGTACCCTGAGATCCGGAGCTGTTATTCCTGCAGTTCCTCCGAAGGATACTATCAGGCACGATACAGAGGGAACCCTTGACAGAAGCAGGCTGTGGTGTGTTCAGACGCCACAGGGTTTCAGCTTTGGCCTGATAAAGAAGGCCTTTGAAAGGGCATTTGGAGACGACTTCTATGGGACAGACGATGCCAGCCTGGTGGAACACCTGGGAGAGAGTGTCGAGATAGTTCCCGGGGAAATCGGAAATATTAAAATTACAACGCCGGAGGATCTGACTGTGGAGAATAGAATCGGTACGGGCTACGATGTACACCGGCTCGTTGAGAACAGAAAGCTGATACTTGGAGGAGTTGAGATACCTTATGAAAAAGGGCTCCTTGGACATTCGGATGCGGACGTGCTTGTGCACGCGCTGATGGACGCAATGCTTGGTGCAGCAGCACTGGGCGATATCGGAAAGCTGTTTCCGGACAATGATGACAGCTTTAGGAATATTTCCAGCATGAAGCTGCTGGAACAGGTTCAGAGAGTTTTGACCGAAAAGGGTTACACTCTGGGTAATGCTGACGTGACGGTCATATGTCAGAAGCCTAAGCTGGCCGGATACATTGATGAGATGCGCATACGCATCGCCGAGGTGCTGCAGGTGGAGACAGACCGCATCAGCATCAAAGCAACCACAACCGAGAAACTCGGTTTCACCGGCAGAGGTGAGGGAATAGCTGCAGAAGCAGTATGTATTTTGAACAAATAATTTTAAAAGGAGATTTAGCATAAATGAGATTATCTAAGATGCACATTAAAACGCTGAGAGAAGTTCCAAATGAGGCGGAAATTCCCAGCCATATTCTGTTACTGAGAACAGGAATGATCAGAAAGCTGGTGTCCGGGGTGTATGGTTTTATGCCTCTTGGATGGAGATCAGTCAGAAAGATAGAGGATATCATCAGACAGGAAATGGACGGAAGCGGTGCTCAGGAAATTCACATGTCAGCGGTACAGCCTGCAGAACTCTGGCAGGAATCAGGCAGATGGTTTGCATACGGACCGGAGCTTTGGAGACTTAAGGACAGAAACGGAAGAGATTTCTGCCTGGGACCTACACACGAGGAAATTTTTACAGACATTATCAGAAATGATGTTTCTTCATACAGACAGCTGCCTATGAATCTGTACCAGATTCAGACAAAGTACAGGGATGAGGCAAGACCGAGATTTGGTCTCATGAGAAGCAGAGAGTTCATCATGAAGGACGCATACTCATTTGATAAGGACTATGCGGGACTGGATGAAAGCTATAAGACTATGTACGATGCGTACGACAGAATCTTTAAAAGATGCGGCCTGGAGTGCAGACCTGTAGAGGCTGATACAGGTGCTATCGGAGGAAGCAACTCTCATGAGTTTACAGCTATTTCGGAAGTCGGCGAAAGTGAAATCGCATATTGTGAAAGCTGTTCTATGGCTGCAACTACAGAGAGAGCTGAATGCGTGGATGCCAAGCCTCAGACTGACGTTGCCGAGCTTCCAATGGAAATTGTAAATACTCCGGGAACCAAGACTATTGAGGAAGTTGCAAACTTCCTGAACCTGGACGAGACTCAGACTATTAAGGCACTTCTGTTCGTTACCTATGACAATGACGGAAACGAGAACGGATATGTTGCGGCTTTTGTTAGAGGAGACAGAGAGCTTAACATGATTAAGCTTGTTAACGCATTAAATATACCTGAGCACTCAATCGAATTCGCCGATGAAGCAAAGATGGGTCAGGTAACAGGATGCGTGGGAGGATTCACAGGTCCATGTGGACTTCACGACTGCACAATTGTTGTAGACAGTGAGCTTCCGGGACTTAAGAATCTGTGTGCCGGTGCCAACAGAGAAGACTATCACGCAATCAACGTGAACTACGGAAGGGATTATACTGCTGATATTATTACTGATCTGAAAGTACTTAAGGAGGGCGATCCATGTCCTGTCTGTGGTGCACCTGTTAAGCATGCAAGAGGAATTGAGGTTGGACAGGTGTTCAAACTGGGAACAAAATACTCCGAATCAATGGGAGCAACGTACAAGGATGAGAACCAGAAGGATCAGCCAATCGTTATGGGATGCTACGGAATCGGTGTTACGAGAACACTTGCCGCAGTAGTTGAACAGCACCACGACGAAAACGGAATAATCTGGCCTATGTCAGTTGCACCATACCATGTTATCATCACTCTGGTTAAGCCTGATGATGAGGAACAGGCAAAGGTTGCTGAGCAGATTTACAGCGAGCTGCTGAAAGCCGGAGTTGAAGTTCTGCTGGATGACAGAAAGGAAAGACCCGGAGTCAAGTTTAAGGATGCAGACCTTCTGGGAATCCCGGTAAGAATCACTGTAGGAAAACTTGCAGGAGAAGGCAAGGTCGAATATAAGCTTAGAAGAGAAGCGGACAAACAGGAAATCACAGCTGAAGAGGCAATTGCCAAGGCTGTGGAAATCGTTAATCAGGAGAAGTAATGGGACAAGCGTTTAATATAGCGATGGATCTTGATTTTGACCTGTTCATGACGATTATGGAGTGGATAGGAACCGTGGCATTTGCTGTGTCGGGAGCTGTTGTTGCAATTCGGCATGATCTGGACTATTACGGCATAGGATTTCTGGCGATAATAACTGCCGTTGGCGGAGGTATCGTCAGAGACGTGCTCGTTAACAGAAATCTGCCTGCCAGTCTCGCAGATCCGACATATGCGATAGCCAGCATTGTCACCGCCGCTGTAGTAATCTTCTCATACAGGAAGATACAGAGAATAGGGCATCTGGTATCAATTGCCGATGCCATCGGACTTGCTGCATTTACTGCTGTGGGATGCAGAGTTGCGGTAATAACCCAGCACCCTAAGATGTTCGTTATTATCACCATGGGAGTGCTGACGGGAACTTTCGGAGGCGTTCTGAGGGACGTGTTCGTTCAGGAAGTGCCGTACTGCTTCAGAAGAGAGGTATATGCTGTGGCTTCAATAATCGGAGCCATAGCGTTCTATATGTCGTACAACTATGCCGGTCTTACGGTGGCTATGATATGTGCATTTGCTGTAACACTGACAGTAAGAATGTACGCAATATTTAAAGATTTACATTTGGGGAAAGTAAAGAAACATGACCGATAAGTTGAAAAGACTAAAAGAAAATATGTATGTTCAGCTTTTTCTTTCATTCTTTAAACTTGGACTGTTTACAATAGGCGGGGGCATGGCGATGGTTCCGCTTATTCAGGGGATAGTTGTGGATGAGAAGCACTGGATGACAGAGGAGGAGGCTGTGGACTGCATTGCCGTAAGCCAGGGACTGCCCGGTGTGATTGCAATAAATATGGCCACCTATATAGGTCATCAGAAAAAAGGGATACCGGGGGCTGTGACAGCTACACTGGGTGTCATTCTCCCGAGCTTCATAATAATAATTCTGATAATCAAGATTCTTTCGGGCATCGGCGACAACAGGTTTGTTAACGGTGCGCTGACAGGCATCAAAGCTGCTGCGACCGGGCTGATAATGTTTTCTGCATACAAGCTTGGAAAACAGGTATTGAAGGGCTGGTTTCAGGTAGCTCTTGCGTTGTGTGCCTTCGCGGCAATCGTACTGCTGGATGTGAATGCAATATGGCCGATTGTCGGAGGAATCATCCTTGGTCTGATTTACACCAAGTTCAGACCTGAAAATAAAGATGGAGGTGAGGAGAAATGATATATATCAGACTCTTTCTTGCCTTTGCGAAGATAGGCGTATTCGGATTCGGAGGCGGTATGGCTATGCTGCCGATGATTTATCAGAGTGCGCAGCAGTTTGGAAATATCTCATCAGACGAGTTTTCAAATCTTGTGGGAATTTCCCAGGTTACACCCGGTCCTATAGCGGTAAATGCCGCTACTTATGTAGGATTCTGCACTGCCGGATATGGAGGTGCCATAGCTGCTACAATGGGAGTTGCTGTACCTTCATTTATTCTGGTTACCCTTACATGCTACTTTATCAATAAATTTAAAGAAAGTAATGTTATAAAAGGTGCCTTTGTTGGTATAAGGCCAGTGACAGTAGGTCTTATTGCGGCTGCCGTTATTTACATGGGACAGAGCGTATTTGTAGACATTAGTTTGATACCGGTGCTGATTTTAGCGGCAACACTGGTCTTGATATGTAAATTTAAGGTTAGTCCGATTACAATTGTAATCGGAGCCGGAGTAATAGGAGCATTGCTATGTGGGTAGGTGGAGTACGAGTCGTTGTTGTAAATGACAAAAAAGAAATTCTTATGGTAAAACAGCACCATGAGAACCGGGACATCTGGATGGTTCCAGGCGGTGGAATTGAAGAGGGTGAAAACTCAATTCAGGCGTCGGTAAGAGAAGTTAAGGAAGAGACCGGACTGGACATTACAGTTACAGGAATGGCCTGGCATATGGAAGAGGTTTCAGAGGCCAGAGGTCAGAGATTTGTAAACTATATGGTCGGAAAGGTGGAAGGCGGACAGCTGAATCTGGGCAGGGATCCCGAGCTTGACGATGACAAGCAGGTTCTGCGGGAGGTTGCCTTTATGAGCAAAGAGGAAATCGATGAGCTTGTAAATGTATTCCCTGATTTCTTCAGGGATGAGATATGGGATATTCTGGACGAAGAGCCAAATGGAATGACATACTATAAATTACGATAGGAGAGATAAATTATGAAAAAAGTGGTAATCGAAATGGAAAACGGCGGCGTAATGAAAGGTGAACTTTACGAGGATATCGCGCCAATTACAGTAGAAAACTTTGAAAAGCTGGCTAACTCAGGCTTTTATAACGGTCTTACTTTCCACAGAGTAATTCCGGGTTTCATGATTCAGGGAGGATGCCCTAACGGAAACGGAACAGGCGGCCCGGGATATGAAATCAAGGGTGAATTCACAATGAACGGATGGAAAAATGACCTTAAGCATACAACCGGCGTCATGTCAATGGCAAGAACAATGATGCCGAATACTGCAGGCTCCCAGTTCTTTATTATGGTTGCAGATGCTCCACATCTTGATGGCCAGTATGCTTCATTTGGAAAAATTACGGAAGGAATGGAGGTTGCTCAGGAAATCGTTCAGTCACCTAGAAACATGGCCGACTGCCCGCTTACTCCTGTAGTGATCAAAACTATTACGGTAGAATAATATGGCATTTTTCAGGGACGTACATGAGGACATACAGGCTGTCCTGAAAAAGGACCCTGCAGCGCGAAACGGACTGGAGGTTCTGCTGTGCTATCCGGGTATATGGGCTTTGATATTCCACAAGCCTGCACATGCGCTTTACAAGCACAATATGAAACTCCTGGCGAGAATGATATCTCAGTTCGCCAGATTCTGTACGGGAATTGAGATTCACCCCGGCGCAACCATAGGCCGAAGATGTTTTATTGACCACGGCATGGCTGTAGTCATAGGTGAAACCACAGAAATTGGCGATGATGTCACTCTGTATCAGGGAGTAACCCTGGGAGGTACGGGAAAGGACACCGGAAAGAGACATCCAACCATCGGAAACAGGGTTGTGGTAAGCTCCGGAGCAAGAGTTCTCGGACCGTTTACTGTGGGTGACGATGTAAAAATCGGTGCGGGTTCGATAGTTCTGAACGCTATTCCGCC
>JALENF010000089.1 GCA_022767945.1 Bacillota bacterium | reverse complement strand
CGTTGGACAGAAGATTAAGAAGCACCTGACTCAATCTGGTCTTGTCACAGTATACATCTTCATTTTTTACGTCATAGGTATGCATATGGAATTTCAGCCGCTTCTCCTGAACCTGTCCGCTGATAATAGTATAAATGTCATGAAACATATCTGACAGATTTGTTTCTGTTTCATCCAGGTAAACTTTGCCGCTTTCAATTCTGCTCATATCCAGAATATCGTTTATCAGATTAAGCAGATGGCTGCTTGATGACAGAATCTTCTCCAGATAGTTCCTTACCTTTCCACTGTTCTCAACATTATCCAGTGCCAGGGTTGAAAATCCGATAACCGCGTTCATAGGCGTCCGTATGTCATGTGACATATTTGAAAGGAATGTGCTTTTTGCCTTATTGGCTTCCTCTGCTATACGCAGAGCATCCTCTGCTGCTGTCTTCAGCCTGTTAAGCTCCTGATTGTTCTTCTTTTCAATCTCAACCATCTGGTTTTTGCGCTGTATCAGAGTTAATCCCACGAAAGCCACAGCCACAAGGACAAGGAGAACGGATACAAAGACAATCATAATCTTTATAAACGAATTCATCATGTTCATCGTGTTTGATGCCACATACTCTGCGGGCACCAGCAGCATCAAAGCCATATCATACTCGAGCAGGTCTGTAAGACAATAATAGTATTCTGTATCATTAAGCATAATATTGGCAGATACTACTCCATTGCTGTTAAGCTGCTTTCTGACGCTCATAGAATCACGGTTATCGACATATTCTGCCTTATCCAGTGCCTTGAAGACATTTCTTGCACCTATAATATCGTCTTCCGCATCATAATAAGCCAGTATTCCATTTTCTTTAACAATATATGTCGCCGCATGACCGCCGTAAGACTCTGTCAGGTAATACTTCTTCAGAGTCTGAATGTCCTTCAGCAGAACAAAATGTGTGAATCGTTTTCCGCCACTGCTGACAGTAACCGGCTTCTCCAGCTTCTGTACAAAGGCAAGATAAGTGCCTCTCATATTACTGGTTTCGGATACAAAGGTGTGGCGTGTATCACCGTCAGATATCCGGTTTATTTCATCCCATATGCCTTTTGCGCCGTCGCTGAAGTAAGCAGTTCCTATGGAATCAAGGAGCATCAGCCTGCAGCCGTACAGGTCCGTGCGAAATGTTCCCTCCAGAGTGGAAATCGTATCAGTCAGATTCTTTTCATCAGTGAAACTCATTCCCTCAATAACACCATCTATCCCGTCAATCAGATTCCAGTGGATTTCCAGACCATACTCCAGATTAGATTTGATCTGTGCATTAATCTGCTGCAGCTGGGAGGTTCGTTCCTCAACAGTCTGCTCACTCATATAGGATCGGATAAATAATATGCCCGCTCCTAAGAAAACAATTAACGCCAGCGTACACAGTACGGGAAGTATATTCTGTTTTATCGGTTTTATTTTCGACATCTGATTTACCTCTAATATTTTAAAATACTGTGTACAGGTGTACTTTCACTCTATTTCAGAGTCATATAATCAGTTGGAACCTCCAGCTGGCCTCCGTTCTCTGTGAGGCGCTTAAGTACGTATGTCTCGAAGTGACCCTCATCACTCACATAATCCTTGCATCCTGCCGCCTCCAGAGCATCAACAACATACCAGTCGTAGTCACTGCATACAAGTACAGAATACTTCGTCTTCTGATCTATCTTCTCACCGTCTATCGTCAGAGCATTCAGCACGTAACCGTCGTCTGTCCTTGAAATGTCCATCTCAAAGCCACTGGATACATAAAGTGTGCTGTCGTTTGACACCGCACCTCTGTTGCTCTTCAGTGAAAGTGTGTAGGACACGAGCTTCTCAAGCTGTTCACCTGTCATCTCTGCAATAACCGGTTTTCCTACATCGTTATTGATAAGATATTCCAGATCCTTCTGCGTATAATCTCCCTCGTAGACATCACTGCTGATGTAGCAGGACTGTCCGAATACCATGTCCACCCCTGCCTCTTCACGAACAGTGTTATAAACAGCAGATGCAGCCTGATTTCCGTGCTCTGTGGTAAAATCATTGGAATAAGCAGTATCTATGTGAGCGACAACCGTTTCATCCGGCTTATCCTCAACCATAAGTTCATTGAACGCATCAAATGCGGCCTTCGGTGAATTGAGCTCACCAAGAATAATTCGCTGTACCACATTCTGAGATATGCTGAACATCTCACTGGATGCAAGACGTATATACATCTTGTTCTGATCAATGTATGACCTGATATTGTCAAGCTCAGGAAGTAGCTCCAGGTCAACGTCCTTGTTATACGGTATCATGTTCTTACCGAAGGAGATACAGCTCTGACCATCCTGGTTCAGCATCGCTTCCATTATTTTTAGAATAAGTTCCTCACGCTCAGGGTCTTCCATCGCCTTCCTGCTTGCAGCCACATGGAATGACGGATAGGTCAGATACCAGTTATCATCCTCTGTGCTTCCGAAGTATGGCAGCAGTATGGATTTATCTCCCTCGCGGCCCGGGAAAGCAATTACATCGGTACCGGTTCCACGGTACATAGCCAGTTTTCCCTTAGTGTACAGATCCTTCGGATCAAGATTTACCATTTCAGTTTCCGCTTTACCTATACCGGTCTTTTCTTTCACATCGAAGAACTTCTCAAATACAGGCATCCACACATCCTCTGAAAGCTGATTTACGGCACCGCTTTCGTACTGCTGTCTCCATTCTCTGCCCTCCATTGACAGAAGCTGAGATGCGGAAAATCCCTGAAGCACTTCCATGCATGTATAGTCTGACCCGAAGTCAGAAGAGAAACCCTTAATTCCCAGCTTTTCAAATGCCTCGCATGCCGCAATGAAAGAGTTATAATCTGTAGGAATCTCGATATTATTCTCCTTAAACAGAGTCTCATTGATAATAATGCTGTCTACATCCGCACATGCCGGCAGCCAGTTTACAGTTCCATCATCATAAGTGTAGTTTTCCAGATAAGTTCCATAGAATGTAGATGCAAGTTCTGTATCACACAGATCGTAAAGTAAATCTTTAATCAGAAACGCATCCTTCAGCGAAAACCTGCGTACAGTCATGATGTCAGGCAGATCATTGCGGTCATTCAGATAACGATAAAAGTCCGTCGAATTTGTTGCGAGAGTAAATTCAAACTCTACGTCAGGAAAAGTGTCACACAGGTACTGTGCATAATCTTCCAGAAGCTGTGTTCCCCACAGAGCAACCGTTACTTTTTCTTTTTCCTTACTGTCGCTGCTCTGCGCGCCGCAACCGGTCAGCAAGGTCATGGTCATAACAAATATCAGCAAAATGCTTAGTATCTTTTTAGTCTTCAATCTTGTTCTTCCTTTCAGTCAATTCTATTCCGGCAATCATTTCAGTGCCCTTCTTTTCAAATACTTTCTGAAGCTCTCTGACGACTTCCGCTATGTCAATCGGCTTTGACAGGAATCCGTCCATTCCGCATTCAGCTGCCACCTTTCGATCTTCGTTGAAAACATTAGCAGTCATGGCAAGGATCGGCACTGACGCAAGCTTTGGATTCTCAATGGCTCTTATCCTCCTTGTAGCTTCATATCCGTTCATGACAGGCATTTGAATGTCCATGAGGATAAGATCGTAATGTCCCGCTTCTGACGCCTTTACCATATCAAGAGCCCGTGATCCGTCATTCGCCGTTTCAACGACAAAACCGTGTTTTGACAGTATCTCCTCTGCAATCTCTTTGTTTAGCTCGTTATCCTCAACGAGAAGAATGCGTTTTCCTTCAAATCCGTTGTTTTCATCAATATTAAGATGATTTCCTTCATCCTGTTCCGGCTTCTGACCTATAGCTGTCAGAAGGGCTTCTCTCAGGTCTGACATAAACATAGGCTTTGAGCAGAATGCCGTAACTCCGGCTTCCTTCGCCTCCTCTGCAATATCATCCCAGTCATACGCTGTCAGGATGATAATAGGTGTATTATCGTCAAGACTTCTGATACGCCTTGTAACCTCGATACCGTTCATATCAGGAAGTCTCCAGTCAATAATATACGCATGGTAGCGGTCATCAAGTTCAAGTGCCTGCTTTGCTCTAAGCACAGCCTCCTTGCCTGAAAGAGTCCATTCAGACCTCATGCCAACCCTAATCAGCATCTTTGTTACACTGTCACATGTATTGAAATCATCGTCAACAACCAAGGCTTTGAATCCTTCAAGCTCCTTTATCTGCACAGCCTGCGTACTCTCAGGCCGGATCCTCAGTGAAAGACGTACTATGAATTCTGTACCCTTGTCAGGCTCTGTAATTACATCGATAGTTCCGCCCATCATGTCTATGATATTCTTGGATATAGCCATTCCCAGACCTGTACCCTGAATCTTGCTGACAGTTGAATTGCGTTCTCTTTCAAAAGGCTCAAAAATCTTTTTGGCAAATTCAGGGCTCATACCTATACCGGTATCCTTTACTCTTATTTCATAACTTCCCATACCCTCTGCACTGTTGTGTATCTGCGCAATTCTAACAGATATGATTCCGCCTGCAGGCGTAAACTTGATAGCATTTGATATGAGGTTGAGAAGAACCTGATTAAGCCTTGTGCGGTCACAGTAAACATCCTCATTGGTTACGTCTATTACATCCATGAACAGTTCCAGCTGCTTTGAACTGATCTGTCCGCCTACGATGGTTTTGATATCGTGGAGCATATCGGAAAGGTTCGCCTCTGTCTCCTCCAGTACGATCTTTCCGCTTTCAATTCTGCTCATATCCAGGATGTCGTTTATCAGACTGAGAAGATGATTGCTCGATGATAGAATCTTCGAAAGATAATCCTGAACCTTCTCTCTGTCATCCACATTTGCAAGACCGAGGGTGGTGAAGCCTATAACCGCGTTCATAGGAGTTCGTATATCGTGGGACATGTTTGAAAGGAATGTACTCTTTGCCTTGCTTGCGGCCTCTGCCATTTTCAGTGCATCCTCCGCAACTGAAACGGCGGACTCAAGTTCTTCCTTAATATGCTTGTCCTTCGTACGGTCTGACATTACAAGTATGTACTTCTTTTCATCCATCATTTCACTGCAGAACGCCACAACGTGGAACCAGCGCACTTCACCTGTCTTCTTATGCACATACTGTCTGTCCCATTCTCTCTGCTCATCAGGGAGGATATCAGGCAGCTGATCCCAGATCAGAACAGTATCCGGATTCTCAATGAGCCCGTCTATTTCATGAATGCTCTGTCGTGCCTGATCCTGTGAAATACCCATAAGCTTTTCAATGTTCGGGCTGACATAGTCAACTCTGAGATTATAGGAGTCAAGCATCAGGAACACGTCATCCACGTTTATTGAAACCTTGTCGAACATCTCGTCTCTATATAGGATTTCTATGTCTTTTTCTTTCAGAATCAGCCTGTTTCTTCTGATTATGTACGTCAGCACTATTCCGGCTATAATCATCATAATGACTGTCATGACTGCCATGGTTAGCGACTGAAGCCTGTTCATACTGGAATTTACAGTCCCGGAAGGAACCACACTGATAATACTCCAGTCGTCTATTCCCACCGGCTCATATATAATATAGCATTTAATGTCAGATAGAGTGATCAGGCCGGACCCTGAGCTGCTGTTTTTTAAATCAGCGCATAAATCGTCAAGTTCATTGCCGGACAAATCCGAATGCTTGCTCAGTGTAGAAATGAAATTGTATACACTGCCGCTTTTTTCCTGAGCATTATCCACCACGACTCTTCCGTCAGAATGAACGACAAAGCTGCTTGCCTCTCCGTTAAAGGCACTGATTTTCAGTTCTTCCAGCAGTGCCTTATTGCTATAGCCCACTCCGATCGCCTCATATTCAAAACCTTTGTATGTGTTTTTTTTTGCAGGTGTCGCAAAAACAATAACCTGAGGATGCCCCGGAATAGCCAATCTTATTGCAATATCTTTCTTCTCAAGAATCAGATCATACATCTCCGTCTTGAAGTCCATATTGCCTTTTTCGCCGCTTAAGGAAATGTATTTTCCGTTGCGGGAAATAAAGTATAAATCCGTAAATCCCGAGTCTTCCCTGGCTTTCTCAAAGTGCTTCTCAATGCGCTTCTCATCATCCTCATACTGAAGATAATCCGACCACAGATGAATATCGCCGTAGTTGTTTGCTATCATACTGTGAAGAGATACACTTGCCTGGTGAAAAACCTCTGTCAGATGAGAGACACTCTCCGAATATATTGTTTTCGATACGAATCGGTAATACTCGCTGCCCAAAACGACAATGAGCGCTACTATTATTATCGATACTATGGCAGTTTTTGCCCGTTTATTCATTGGCACGTCTCCTTAAATAAATCCCGTCAACTGCTTGTCCATATATTATTTCAGGGTAATATATGCCTCAGGTGACGCAATCTTTCCACCATTCTTTATATACTCAAGCCACTGCTCAACTACTCTTGATTCATATCCCTGAAAATCGCATCCTTCAAGGGCAAGCAGCGGCTCCATAAAGCCCTGAGTGTTAAGGCATGTAACTTTCAGCTTCTCGTTATCGTCCAGCTCTTTTCCGTCTTTCAGAACCTTAGTCAGAACAAAACCGTCATCTGTTGCTTCAACCTCTACTGAAACTCCGCTTACTGCAGGAAGCATCCCCTCGTTAAACGGCTTGAAGCCTCCCTCTATTCCCTCTACTGAGGCTTTGATGTATTCCTTAAGCTGTGCGCCTGTCATATCGCAGACCCACGCCCCGAGAGAATTTGGCATAATCATAGCATTTACCATTTTCTCGGAATAGTCGGCTTTGATAACGGTTTCTGTGAAGCTGTACGCAGGAGCAACCACAACATCACTTTCATACATTTCTCGAAGTGAGCCTGCCATTGCAGAGGATGACTCTCTTCCGCCTTCAGCCTTGAACCTGTTTGAATATGTCTTGTCAACGGTCAAAACCCTCTCAGCCTCGACGGCTTCAGAATTCTCAAGCTGTCTGTTGAATTCAGTGTAAGCCTGCTTCGCATTGTACTCTCCCTTTATCATCTTGTGAACCACATCTAGTGAAGTAGCAAAGAAGTCGTTTGAAGCGATACGAATATACATCTGATTCTGTTCTATATTATCCTTAAGATTATCCAGAGAAGGTGACATCTCAAGATTTACATTCTGACTATATGTAATGACATCCTCTCCTTCGGCCAGGCTGTTCTGACCGCCGTCTGATACCATTACCTCAAGGACCTTCATTACATCCTTCTTATGAGCTTCATCCTTCTCAACGTCTTTGTTAACAGCAACCTGGAATGCGGGGTATGTAAGCATCCACTCTGCTCCGTCCTGACAGAAATATGGAAGAAATACTGCTTCGATGCCCATATCGTTAAAAGCAACCGTATTGGATCCGCCTGAACGGATAACTGCAGCCTTTCCTTCCATAAACATGTTTATTGGAGGATCGTAGTCCAGGTTGACATCTTCAGGCTGGATGTTCACATCTTTAATAAACTTTTCCATTCGCTCGAACACACCCGGCCATATCTCGCTGTCAAGTCCTGTAACATCAAGGTTCTCAGGATCCTCATACTGGCTTCTCCATAAACGGCCTTCCATGGAGTTTATCTCTGATATAGAAAGTCCCTGAAGGATTTCCATGCACGTATAGTCGTATGCAAAGTCAGCTACAAATCCTCGGATTCCGTGCTTTTCAAATTCCTGACATGCTGAAACAAGGCTGTCATAATCTGTTGGAAGAGGAATATTGTACTTGTCAAATACCGCTTTGTTTGCAACAAGACCGTCCGCTTCACCGCAAAGTGGAAGCCAGTTGATTGTATCGTCAGTATTTGTAAAGTTTCCTATGTATGAGTCATATACTGCACCTGCTTCCTCTGTCGTCGACAGATCCATAAGATTATCCTTCAGTTCACTGGCATCGTGAAGAGAAAACCTTCTGCAGGTGATAATGTCAGGCAGTTCTCCGTTCTCCTTTAGAAATTTGTAGTAATCCAGGTCGTTGTTTCCAACGATAAATTCCACATCCACATCAGGAAGCTGCTCCTGAATATACGGTGCGTAGCTGTTAAGCAGCACTGAACTCCACATGTAAACTGTCACCGACTCCTTTTCACCGGTTTCACCGGAACCGCCGCATCCTGCAAGCAGGCCTGCTGTCATTAATACGACAAGCAGTATGCTGATAATCTTGTTTGTCTTTTTCATTAATTCCGTTCCTTTCAATAAGTCAATAAGTCCAAATAACCTTTTTATATAATCACTTATCCATACCAATTGCGTAAGCACTTTTTTCTTTACAGATGATTGCACTGTCAGCAGCCATCTGCGTATACCTAATAGGTATTGTACTTCATAATCTTCACAGTTACAATATAAAGCTCTAGCAGCCTGGTATATTTATCCATATATTACAAATGGGGAAAAGAACAGAGCAGCGGTCACATTGTTCATTGTGACCGCTGCTCACCCTAAACCAGGTTATTTCTTTACTGGCACCACAAAATATTTTTTCATATCATAGCTGCCGGATCCAATCTGCTATTTTTTCCTGATACCCGGCAGTTCCATGCTTCTCAATTTCTTTAGCGACCGGCAGCAGCCTTTCATCCGAGATATGCTCCAGTATTTTCATCCTCTTTGGGGAAATGACTTCATCTGATCTGGATTGCTCGTAATCTGGTACTCCCATGTGCCAGTAGTTAAACTCACCTTTATAGTATCCCGATAGCTTCTGTGCTATGAGCAGTCCCTCAGGATCAAGGTCCCCGGCATAATAAATACGGTTACTGCCTTCTGCAAGCAGATCCAGAACCACCAGGCCTGCAAGTCGTGGCTGCCCGTTCATACACATATATGATTTTTCATCTTCCGGCTCCGCATTGGCACATATCATAGCAAAAATAGTCGGGTTTTCCACAATATAGATTTCCTTATGCGCGCAGTGTATTTCCTTCCATTCACTGATTACCGCAAGGGGAACCTGCACAATATGGTGTTCAGCGTCAAACCCCTCCATGCCCTTATGCAAACTCCCGTCAGATTTCACGGCCTGCACGCCATACAGCATGGCGTAATTGGATATATCATCCAGCATAATTCCGGTAAGAAGAAAACTTTTCTGGCGCATGTAGGCAGGAAAGACATCAGAGCCGTCCACATAAATCCCCCTGACGTCCAGATCACTCTGTATCACCTGATAAAGAAGCTTTCCTCCCGATGTTCCATTGTCAAAGGCATGAGGATTTCCCGTCAGCATAGCAGCAAATACAGCGAGGTACAGTTTTCTGTTTTTCCGATAGGGCAGGTTATTATATATATCTGCCGCAAGCCTGAGCATACTGTCCCACTCATCAAGTTCCTGATTCTCATTATCCTTCGTTATGTCAAGCAAATGCCTTACATGTTCTTCTGCAGGAGTTCCTTCGAAGTCCTGCAGAAACTTCTGAAGCAGTTCCAGTTTTTTTTGTTCCCGCAAGGCTCTCTGCTCCTGTTTTCCAATCAGTGTCTCTCCGAAATACATTTCAAGCAGAAGCTCGGGCGTTACATCCCTGAACCGGCTGCATCCCAGTGCACGTCTGAATCTTTCACCGCTCACTGTCACACTTTTCTTTCCATGAAAATTCTGTCCGAAAAAACCTTCCAGATCATCAATATCCTGCCCCTTGAGATTTCTCAGAACCACCTTGCCTCCAAATCTTCCGTAGGAAATATACTTTTCCCTGAATCCCTTCAAAACCCTGTTCCATACAGGACTCTGATGAAAATAATCGATGCACTCTCTCCTGATATCTTCAGTTTCCTTATGACAGCTCAATTTCTTTTCCTCTCTGTTCAACCTCAGCTTCATGCTCAAGCAGTTCTTTACTGTGTCCGTTCCACAGATATGGCATAACCGTTACAAATTTAGCATTTTCCGGACGAATCAGCTGATATATCGCCAGCGCATCAAGTGTATCACAATCACCCCACAGCACCTGGGAGTTGATGATGAAATCAAACTTAAACTCGGCCATCAGCCTGAACATATCACGTATATTTCTGTTGTCCACACCCGCAAATGCCTCATCCAGTGAAATAAGCCTTGGTGCATCCTCTCTTCCTCCCTGGTATTTGGCCACAACAGCCGAAAACAGCGGAACATACATGGACATGGCCTTTTCACCTCCGCTGAAGGTTCCGAACACACTGTTGGTCAGCTCCTTCTGGCGCTCTCCGCTTTTCTGTGAAAACAGCTGGAATTCAAACCATTTACGATAATCAAGTGCGTCCTTCATAATCTGATAGAAGGATATCATTCCCCCACTGTCTCTCGCATTTCTTCTGGCATCTTCGATTTTAGAGCGAAAATGTGCTGACAGTCTGGCTGCCTCGTCCTCACTCATAAGACGATAGTCCTTCTTTAGCAGCTCAACCAGATCCCTGGTGTCGAGCTGATCCTCATTTTCAGCTGTTTTGCTCCTCCATCTGAGGCTCAGTTTTAGACCGCTGGACGTGTTCATGCTGTTCATCAGGCTGTTCATCTTCTGAACCCACATACCGGAGGAGTTTATCTTTCCTCTTATTTTACGGCTCACGGTGTTGGTCATAATGTCCTCAAAGAGTTCTCTGTCTTTATCCCTTATCAAAACTTCAAGACTTTCAATATCCTCGTCAAGATGTTTTATAAGGCTGGCGAAGGTTATCTTAACGCCCTGATACTGTGCGGAAATATCTATTCTCTTCGCTGAGAACCCATCAGGTCGGTTTATCTGGTTCTCTTCTTCAAAAATAACACCATCCATGATGTTATATCCCGTCAGAAATCCCTTGTTATCACTATAAACCTTATTTAAATCTCCAATTATATCCGTTCTGTCAACATTTCTGGCATCATTCTCCAGATATGCGCGAACTCGTCTGGCATCATCAGGAACGTTTTCCGGTATATCCACGTAATGAAGATTCTTCTCCTTTTCATAGCAGATCGAAAAGTACTCAGCTTCACCTTTATAATCGGCAATTCTTCCCTCGTTTTCACGCAAAAACTCCCGGAATCGCTCTCCCTCGTCTTCTTCATGGGTCTGTCTGCTTGCACAGTCATGAAGAAGCTTCGGATACGAATTCAGCCAGCTGATACAGTAGTCCAGCCGCTCTCGGATTTCTTCGTAGTCAGTCAGGCTCAGCTGTTCCTGTACAGATTTCTGTTCTTCCGACTTTCTTCGTATTTCTTTCTCTATTTCAGACACATCGTATCGGATATTATCCATATCCGCGTCGACTTCTTCAAGCCTCTGCCTGTGCCCGCGCAGGTATTCCAGACTCTTCAGGTATAACTCATGGGCAGCGTTCAGGCTTACCAGATGCATGCCATAAGCCTCTGCCGCACTTTTTGCTCTCCTGAAAACCTCATAGGTGCAGGACAGATACAGAGTTTTCGCTATTTCCAGGGCTGTCTCCTTCTTTTCCCGCAAAACCTCCATAAGCTGGCGCAGCTGTTTCTCTATTCTGTCACCCTCAGCTCTCAGCTGTTCACAGTTCCATTCCTCAGCCCGCAGCAGCTGAAGTGCTTCTCTCATATCAGTATCCTTTGGAAGACTGTCATACTCCTCCTTAAGCATCGTTTTCTGCTCAGTCAGTTTTGATATAACATCCCCCAGACTGCGAATCCGCTCTTCTGTGTCGGCAATCCTTTCTCTGCACTCCTCAATTCTTGCCTGTCTGTGTCTTTCCCGGGCTCTGGTGCCGAGGAATGCCGCCTCATGTTCTCCCGTAACGGTTCCGGTCAAAACCCCCATATGGTATGTTCCATCTCCGGAAACGGAGAAAACGTCCTCTTCACCATATGAGATGCTGCCGAGAATTCCTGCCAGTCTCTGATTGGAAAAGATGTCATTCACCTCTTCATTGAGTTCCAGCACATCCAGAAGGCTTCTGCCCACCGCAGGCTGTCCGACAAACAGATACCGGTCTTCGCAGCCTTTTTCCGGATTAACCACACGCTCTTTATATTGTTCATCGATAACGAGTGAGTCAAGTATTCCCATTTTCATCAAAGCTTCTTCAATGCGGTTACAGGTCTCATCTTCCAGCTCTTCACCAAATTCAACGACCTTATAGAACTCATTATATGGAATCTGCATCTCCTGCAGCCTTTTTCTGTTCCTTATTACGGCTTCTGAGCGTTCCGGCTCGGGTTCCTTCCGGTTTTCCCATTCTGCCAGCTCTGTTCTGGCAGCCTCTAGTTCTGTTCTGGTCTGTTCTGTCTCTGAAAGTTTTGCCAGAAGCTCTGATTCTATTTCGGAATTCTGTTTGACATATACATCCCCAACCTTCTGACGAACCTCTGCAAAATCAGATGACACTGTATATGAATCGGCGAAGGAACACAACTCCCTCATCAGCTCGACTTCCGGCTGCAGCACCTTGTTTGACCCCTTCCAGCTGTAGAGAGCCTCCTTCCACTCGTTCTGTGTCTGGATAAAAACATCTTCAAGCTCCGATACTTTTCTCTGCAGGGCGTCAAGTTCACGGATGTACTTTTCACGCTCTTTTATCATACCGTCTCTCTGACGCTCCATATTATCTGTCTCTGCAAGTATTTCTGTGCCTTCTCTGATTTTTTCCTTTGTCTGATTGAACTGGTACTTATGCGTGTCAAATTTGTATATATCGTTCAGATTATTCTCAAGCTCCGACCTCATGAAAGCATGTTCCTCGAAGGACATTTCGTCCGCCTCACTCTGCATTTCTTCCAGAAGGTTTTTCAGTTCTTTTAACTTTTCGTAGTTTCTGTTTTCCTCGTTTTTTATCTGACTTTCTACATCTATGTGCTGGCTCTGTTTTTTCTCAAGAAGCTTTTCTTTCTCATTTAGATTTCTTCTGTGCGTTTCCAGTTCTTCTGAAAGCTTAACCTCTCTCTGCTTAAGCATCGCTGCATCACTTTTACTTAGAAGTTCTCGTTCACTTTCCAGCGTCTCATGCTTCACATCGAGAGCATGATGCTCATTTTTCAGTTCTTCAATCTTCTTTTGACATTCAACCAGCTTCTTTTCGTATTCATTTTGGTCTTTTATGGCATTTTCCAGTCTGTCCTGTGCTTTCACATATCGGTCTGCTTTTTCATGCAGCAGCTTCTGATTATATTTTATGTACACGTTCTGGATTTTTTGTGCCGCCTGTCTTGCCTCCTTGTGTGCTTTCAGATTCATGTTCATGTCGTCCATATTTTCAATTGACTCTGACAGCGGACGCAGGTCATCATCAGAAAGAGGCTGCAGTGAATCACTCAGAATCTCATTGATTACTGATGGCTTAAAGTCCTTGGAAAGCTTGGGGGTTCTGAGCTGTATCAGAAGGTCTACCATTTCCTTATATTCGTCTGCAGTATCAAAACCGAAAATCTGGCGGTTAACATACTCCATGTAATCCACCTGTCTTTCTATTACACGTCCGCCATTTCCGATTCGGTTCTCCAGCTCCTTTTTTGATAAAGTTACCTTCTCTCCCATATCCTTGTAAAGGAAAAAATCCTTACCTATTCTTCTTCCGTCTGTAAGACTGAAGTACCATTTATCCAGGTTTTTTCCCCGTCTTGCTCTTATGCCCATCCCTATGGTCATGTATGTGTCACTGCTCTGTCTTTTAAATTCCAGATACAGATAACCTGTTCTTTCCTCTCTACCATCATCTTCCTCCAAAAGGTAGCTGATCATCTTACGGTCTCTTGATCCAAAGGGGTCCAGGCGTTCCGGGCTCATGTTTCCATCCAGCAGAAGAGGGATTATACTCTGCATCGTAACTGATTTACCTGATCCGTTTGAACCTCTCAGCAGCATCCTTCCCTTCACAAACGGAAACTCCTGCTCATCATAATACCAGAAATTTATAAGTCCGATTTTATTTGCCTGCCATCTACTGTTCATCTGCCGCACCTCCTGTATAATCTGCCGGATACCGTCCCTGCATCTTTCCTGCAAGCGGGCAGATTTTAATCTGGTGTGACATTTTTTCATTTCTTATAAACATCCACAGCTCCATTTCTCTCATAACACTTCTGACAAATTCTCCCTCAGGCATCTCCCGATAGATTTTTGAAAAGCCTTTTCCATATTTCTGCTTTACCGTCTTTATCAGATTCTCGAATTCAATCCTGTCGACCAGGCACATTTCATTCCCGTCAGGCTTCCATTCATTACCTGTAATTTTCTCTCTTATCTCTCCAAAGCATAGCATAAGAATATCTGATATTGAGTTATTGCCCGGAAAATCGACTCCGATTCTGCAACCTTCTCCTGAAATAATAAATGCACTGCCTCTATGAATGTGCACATAACAGTCAAGCAACGGCTCCAGTTCTTCGCTTAATCTGCGTCCATAGTATTTCAGATATTCGAAGTCTTCAGGAGAACCATCCTCCTTATACATTGCAGGTGCAAAAATAAGTCTCTTATATACTCTGTGCCTTCTTGCAAATCCACGGTCTTCATCCATTTCAA
>JALENF010000126.1 GCA_022767945.1 Bacillota bacterium | reverse complement strand
CGAGGGAATCTGCGACCTGGAGGGCAGACCCGTTTCCGAAGAACTATCAAAACCAACAGACGAGGAGGCATAATTATGAGCCTTAAGGTTAAAGAAATACTAGAGATTGGACAGAGACAGCTGGAGAAACACGGCATCGCCGACGCCAGACTGGACAGCAAGCTGCTTTACTGCCATCTCATGAACATAACCACAACAGCCCTGCTGCTGGAATACCAGAGGACGCTGCCCGACGAACAGTGCGACAAATACTTCGCCCTTCTTGACCGGCGCAGCAGCGGCGAGCCGCTTCAGTACATAACCGGAACCCAGGAGTTCATGGGTCTGGAGTTCAACGTGGACGAAAACGTTCTCATACCCCGTCAGGACACGGAGACCATGGTGGAGGACGCGCTGGATATAATAGAGAGAAATCAGCTCCGCGGTGAGGAGCTTCCGATTAAGGCAAAGAAGGATTGGGACGTTCTCGATCTCTGCTGCGGCAGCGGCGCCATAGGGGTTTCTCTCGCCCTTCTATCAAAGCACACTAAGGTCACCTGCTCGGATCTGAGCAAGGGAGCCCTTGGGGTAGCGAGAGGCAATGCTCAGAAGCTGGGAGCAAAGGTTACCTTCAAGGAAGGCGACCTTCTGGAGCCTTTTATGGGCAGATTCAAGAACCGGAAGTTTGATATGATAATTTCCAATCCGCCATATATAAGAAGTGAGGTTATACAGACACTGCAGCCGGAGGTGAGAGACCACGAACCTATGATGGCGCTGGACGGCGGCGAAACCGGACTGGACTTCTATAAGTTGATAATTGAGAGCGCCGACAAATGCCTGAAGAAGGACGGAATTCTGATTATGGAAATCGGTCACGACCAGAAGGAAGACGTGACCGGACTGATGGAGTACACCGGCAGGTTTGTAAATGTGGTGTGCCTGAAGGATCTGGCACAGCGGGACAGAATTGTGTGCGGGATATATTCAAAAAAATAAGAAAACAAAGAAGCACTAGTAAGACAATCGCCTTACCAGTGCTTTTTCTTAATTATTTAGTTAAGTATTTTTTGTAAGTGTATCTCTTGCCTTCATGCCTGTAGCCATAGAACATCTGATATGTTGAAATTGATGGAAGAGTATTTCCTTCAATTAAAACTGCTTTATCCTCGCATACAGCAATATCCCAGCCGACATAGTTTATTCCCTCGATATGTCTCAGTCCCTTTTCTGCTACTTCAAGAACCTTGTCCCAGTTTGGAATCTTGAATCCCTCAAACTTCTTGCCTGATATAGGGTGAGTCTCATTTAAATTATGCCACCTGTCGATTGCAGGGGTATCTATTGTTCCGGTTTCTACATTCAGACCACAGCCAACGCCACCTGCCACGATATTATCTGCAACGCCACCTGCTCCAAAACGAACAAAACCAGCAAATGGAACGAATTTATCGTTGTCAAGAAGGCAGAATATTCTTACTGTATTTACAGAGTTACTATAGAATTCATTCATTTCATGATGCTGCTTTACGCATTCTTCTACAAGTGTTTTAGGTTGTGAAATCAGATCATCATAAAGTGCCTTAAGATCACCTTCAACCTTAATCTTTCTTGTTCCTGAAGCGTGGCTCAGATTAACCGGCTTACAGAAAAGTTCATCAAGTCCGTCAACAAATTCAAGAAATTCTTCGTAGCTGGTATCTCTGTTAAGCCAGAACTTTCTTCCTGTAAGAGATCCAAATTCCTGATTGAATCTAACCTTATTTGCAAGGATTGCATTATATCGTTTGTCATTGTATTTATCTCTGAGTCTTTTACTGTCACGTTGTCTCGCAAATGTCTTCAGTGTAGCATCGTCCATTTGCCAACATCTTGTTGGGAAATATGCATGTGGAACGATTCCGAATGCAAGTCTGCAGTAGTATCTGTGGCGTTTGACCTCGTAGTCTGTCCAGCCCGTTTCGCTCTTTACCCACTCGATGCAGCGCTCTAATTCTTTGGCTTCAGCATCCTTCTTTGCTGCAATTTCTTCATCGGTCAGGTTGTAGTAAAGTTCTGTATAATATTCCGAAGGTAGAATTCCATACTTTTCATATGCTTTTTTTGCTTCTTCCTGTGCCTTGGCTAAATCCCAGCCGGTAACCTTTGCAATTCTTTTAACAGCCTTTTCCTGTTTCTCAGCCCTTTTCTTTGCAAATGCCTCAACTGCTTCGTCATTTTTACGGTAAAGTCCGTTGAAGGCATAGATCGAAGGTTCCAAACCATACTTTTCTTTTGCAAAACTGACTTTTGTGAAAGCTTCTGCAAATGTTGTCTTTTTGACCTTTGCTAAAACTTCAGATATAAGCCTGATTTCCTCATCTTTTTCCATCAAGTTGATGTCGTCTTCGCTAAGGCGGAACATATTGTTCTTTACGATATATTTTTCGTCGTATCCCATCTTTTCGAAGACCTGATTCTTAACATTGTCAAACGATTGCTTCGCAGCAGATTTTTTAAAAATTTTATTAAATAAGCCCATATTTTTACCTAAATCCTTTTTCGCCTTTCTTACTCTGTAAAATATAAATATTTATGAGTATATCTAGTAGTTTACCCCTAATTAATGGAAAAAACAAGGTAATAAATTCCTTAAAGTAAAGGACATGCTCATAAAGCAGGAAATCTTGGACAACAACAAATCACAAAATTTTTCATGCTACTTTTCGAAAAAACTCTATTCTTAAATCAGCCTTACATATTACTAGAGCGTAGATTGAAATGGAGGGACTGACATATGAAGGAACAATTCGCTGAGAGGGAACAAACTCTCAAATGCCTGAAAATCGCACCAGGGGAAATCCCGGAGGTTGTGGAAATTGAAAACACACTTGAGAATCTGCAGGATTATGGTTATCAAAACTCCCATAGACGAACCATCCAGGGATTCTCTCGAAAAAGAAGACCCTGAATTTGAACGATGAAAGGGATGAGTTAACACTATAAAACTATGGTGAACTGCCCGTATCGCTAAAGCAAATGGGCTTCATGGGACTAGTGTCATACAGACACTTCATTACCACGCTAACAAGGCTGAACCAGCCTCTTTAATATTTATGGCCTGCATGTATTGGTGCAGGCATCTTTTTTATTTACTTTTATTTTTTTGACTTTTATGAACTGTTTGCCCTGTTCTTCCAGTTTATATTTCAAGAAGTTTCTGAACATGCCGAATCCATTGTCGTAGTGAGTTTTGACCTTTGGGAGCGTGAGCATTCCGTTTTCTAGTCTGATAGAATGCCAATCTCCATTTTTAAGGATCTGGTTGTTTGTCGTGTAAGAAAAACAGCTGTCCTTGCGGGTTTTGAAGTGAGGCATACCCTTAAGGTCGCGGAAAGTCGGCGCGATGCCTGATGCACGTTTGTGTTTCAGGTTGCTTCTGGTATAGGATTCTTTGTCAAATTCCTTATTGAATTTTTTCACGGCAGCTTTGAAGTTCAGCTGAGCATTGCATAACGCCAGGCTGTCCGTTTCCTTCAGGAACGGATAGGTTTTCTTCATCGCCGCAGGAGAATCCAGCGGAATACCCTTAATGGTGATATAGCCTTTCTCATAGCCGATAGATTCCAGATAGGTGTACATGGTATCAACATAGTGGTTGTACAGTTTGCGGGCGCAGCCAAAAGCCTGCAGAAAAAATGTCTTTTGTTCTGCAGTCGGCATGATTTTGAACTTGTAGCCTTTGTTGATTACTGCTTGCATTATGTTTCTCCTTATCAAAGCCCACTTCTTGCGCTCATTTAGGTATATATTGCCATATCAAAATTCATTATCCAAGGGTTGTTCCAGAATTAAAAAACCTGATCATCCGAGCAGCTTTTTTATCAAAGCTGTCAGGTGGTCAGGTTCCACATCATGTTCAAATTCAGTTCCGGCTTCAGTGCATTTGGCCTCAAAGTCTGAAAGGATGTAATTGATTGTATCTACGCCGCAGTATTTCTTAAGTCCGGCATTATCTATATGAGAACTATATGAAGAAAGCATGACTTTTGCTTTATTATAGTCTTCTTCTTCCAGGCATACAGAAGGAGTACTGAGAAACAGTCGCATATCATGATGCAAAAGCTTTATCTCATGCTCATTTCTCCTGATTGCTTCTATCTCTTTTTTCTGCTGCTCGCTTGTTATCCTGATAATGCTTGCCTTGTGTTCAGCATACATCTTTTCTTCTACTTCATTGGAATACAAGATAGTGACGGTCATGTATATGAATACGAGCATTAACGGAAGAAATTCCGCAACAACACGGTTATTATCTATCCATAAATCAGTGTAGACTATGGCAATGTAGTCGAAGATATAGTATATCATTGGCATAAGTGCAAGTATCCTTACCCTGCGCGTATCTCCGTTATATAATATGCAAGTACGCCGAACCACTTTACAGGCTGGCAGAAAAGGTACGCGGTCAAAATTGTTGCAAGTACAGTTTCAAGTCTTTTCTTGTAAACTATGCACAAGAATAATGCTAACGGAAGGTGTGTTGAAAGAGGATAAAGTTTCCATTCTGATTCTTCTCCGAAAGCAAACAACGTGATGAGCTGCAGCACTCCAATGAAAGCGCATAGTGCAAGAAACATCCAGATATTCTTTTTTTCCGAAAAGATATCCCGGCAAAGGCACCTGATACGAATGCTCCAAAGAGCAGAAGCAGTGTACCGTGGATGAAGTATAGTATATTTCCGGTCATCTATATACTCCTCTATGAAAACATCAGATTGAAGAAAGCGGTTTCAAAGGCTGTATGACAGTCCCGGGATATAGGGATGTGGGCTCCCGATTTCATTCTTATCACTTTTTGCGAATATGTATCTATATGATAAATGTTGACGATATAGCTTCGGTGGCACTTGAAGAAGCCATCATCAAGACAGCTGTAAAGGCTTTCCGGATCAACAGGCTTAAGCAGATAATTATCCGCATGCACTTTGTATGAATCAACTGCAAACTCCGCAGAAGAAGTAAGAAAAACTGTTTTAACTGATTTGTCAAGTTTTCTTATCTCCGCAGCCGTATCTATTCCGTTAAGCATCGGCATTATGATATCCCGCAGAATAATATCAAACGGCCTTGCAATATGTGATACCATAAGAGAATCACTATCTGAAAAAAGGTCAATAAACATATCGTCACATATAGCTACTCTAAGCATATCTTTCCCTTTCACATTTTATTCCATATGTGAATTATATCATATTCTGATTTACATAAATTACATTTCGCTCCCTGAAAAGTGCATTTCGTTCCCAGCATCGAAAATTATCATTTTTATGAATTATACTTTTAATATCTTTTAATGGTGCTCTAAATTATCGTGTGGGTGTGGGTGGACTCCACGGCAAGATTAAAGCCTCTACAAAAGGAACATTCAAAGGTCAGGTCATCGGCGGTTCTGAAGGGGGCAGAAGTCGTACAGGAGCGCAGTATCTGCGATAACTACTATACCGGTTCGGGCAAGGCTTACGGTGTTGCGTCGGTTACATGGAATGACTGGGTTGCCAAAGCCGCCAAGGTTTCCTCCATCAGCAAGGCAAACTGCCCTAAACTAAGCTCTAAATACTGGATATACTCCAGCAAATATAAGAGGATGATTCTGAAAAACAACAAGGAAAAATATTTTTTACAACGAAAGGAGAAAGATATGAAGAGAAAAATTTTCAGCATCGTGCTGTCACTGTGCATGGTGCTGACCATGATGCCGATGGCTACAGGCGTGGCGTGGGCAGATACAGCAACTAGCGTAACGGTTGGCGGAGTAACTTTGAATTCATCAGCCCCATATTATGTAAATGGTGAAGCGAGTGCAACTG
>JALENF010000076.1 GCA_022767945.1 Bacillota bacterium | reverse complement strand
GAATATTCTGAATATCGTCCTTTTTGTGTAGGTAAGCTATGATGCAGGCTATTGCCTGAATTATCCGATAAGAGGGAGCACCATCTGAATGAAGCTCCAGAACAGTTTCAGACCGGAGAAGATGATTACAGCACCGCATACGATGTTGATTACACGAAGGGTACGATTGGTTATCTTGGCACTGAATAGTGAAATAATTGTTGAAATTCCAAGGAACCATATAACCGATGCACTTGCAAATCCACCTGCGAAGAAGAAATCGGTGCCTTCGGGCAGGGTGGCCTTAAATGCACCAAGCATCATTGAGCCGTCAATTAGTGCCTGAGGGTTAAACCAGGTTACTACGCAAGCAGTGGTTATGACCTTGAGTATTGGAATATTTACATCGGTACTGGTATCCAGAGTGTCTTTTGCACGTATCAGCCCCTGAAGATAAATATCCATAAAGATTATTCCTCCTTAATATATAAACTTGCTCTTTTTTTATTACCTGCTATAATAATAGTACCATTATGAATAAAGTGCAATAACGCAATTTTATATGAGCAGGTAAGCATTAGCTTACCTTATGCAGGCTTCACATTGCGTGTGTCACAGGAAATAAGCACCTGCACAGAAAGGAGTTAACCCATGATAGAAACCCATTATGAATGCCCATGTCTGGAAAAATGCCCACTGAATTATACCATGTCTATTATCGGGGGCAAGTGGAAAATGCAGATTATATGTGCTCTGAACAATCAGGGAAAGCTTCGGTACAATGAACTGAAGAGAAAGCTCGACGGGATTTCCAATACAGTTCTGGCAAGCTCCCTGAAGGAACTGGAGGAAGAGGGACTGGTTGAGCGCAGGGAGTACCTGGAGGTGCCGATAAGGGTGGAGTATTCATCCACTGACATGTGCGACCGGCTGATGCCTATTCTTGAGCAGTTAAGTGACTGGGGAGAAGAAATGATGAAGAACAAAGAGGAGGAGAATAGGGAATGAAACTGATTTCTTGGAATGTTAACGGCCTAAGAGCCGTTATGGGAAAGAATTTTATGGATTTTTTCAATGATATAGATGCAGATATATTCTGCCTGCAGGAGACAAAGCTTCAGGCGGGTCAGATAGAAATGGATCTGCCGGGCTATCACCAGTACTGGAACTATGCAGATAAAAAGGGATATTCCGGAACAGCAATCTTTACTAAGAAGGAGCCGGTCAGTGTTTCATACGGAATAGGAATAGATGAGCATGATCATGAAGGAAGAGTCATAACTCTGGAATTTGAAGATTTCTATATGATTACTGTTTACACACCAAATTCACAGAATGAACTGAAGAGACTGGAATATCGGATGAAGTGGGAGGATGACTTCAGGACTTATCTGAACAGGCTTAAAGAAATGAAGCCTGTGATTGTAACCGGTGATCTGAATGTGGCTCATAACGAAATCGACCTGAAAAATCCAAAGACTAACCGGAGAAATGCAGGCTTCACTGATGAAGAAAGGAACAAGATGACTGAACTCCTCGAAAGCGGATTTATTGACACATTCAGATATTTTTATCCTGATGAAGAAGGCATTTATTCATGGTGGTCCTATAGATTCAAGGCAAGAGAAAAGAACGCAGGATGGAGAATAGATTATTTCCTTGTATCTGAAGATTTAGAGAAAAGACTGGTAGACGCGAAGATACATACAGAAATTTTTGGATCAGATCATTGCCCGGTAGAGTTGGAAATTCAATAGTTTAAGTGTGGTAAAGAAAAATTATTAGCACTCTTTTGCGGTGAGTGCTAAATTTTTCTTTACTTTTTGTTTTTTTGGGTTTACAATAGTCGTAGAGATTAGAGAAAAGTGGTTAGACTAAGGCAAAGGGGGCCGGTCTTAACCACAGGGGGTACTAATTGAAAAGAGATTAAACCATATAGTTGGGAGGGATTATAATGAACGTTGAAAAACTTACTCAGAATGCGCAGAGCGCAATAATGGAATGTCAGAACATTGCAATTTCTGAAGGACATCAGATGCTTGAGGTTGAACATCTGCATCTTGCACTTCTAATGCAGTCAGATGGACTGATTCCTAAGCTGCTGAAGAACATGGGAGTTGAACCGACTACACTGATCGGTGAGCTTCAGGCTGAAATAGAGAAGCTGCCGAGAGTTTCAGGAAATGCAGACAACATCTATGCTTCACGTCGTCTGAATCAGGTTCTGATTAATGCTGAAAAAGAGGCACAGAATTTTAAGGACGAGTATACAAGCGTAGAACATATCTATCTGGCAATGCTTGGAGAACACGGAACTCCTACAGCCAAGATTTTTGCAAAGCATCATATCACCAAGGATAAATTCCTGACTGCTTTGTCAAAGGTAAGAGGAAACCAGCGTGTTACCAGTCAGAATCCGGAGGAGAACTACGATGTGCTGAACAAGTACGGCAGGGATCTTGTTGAAATGGCAAGAGAGGGAAAACTCGATCCTGTAATCGGAAGAGACGGTGAAATCAGACATGCAATTCAGATTCTGTCAAGAAGAACAAAAAACAATCCGGTTCTTATCGGTGAACCGGGAGTAGGTAAAACTGCGGTAGTTGAGGGGCTGGCGCAGAGAATACTAAACGGAGATGTACCGGAGGGACTGAAAGACAAGACAATATTTGCTCTTGATATGGGAGCTTTGATCGCCGGTGCTAAATTCAGGGGAGAATTCGAGGAGAGACTTAAGGCTGTTCTTAACGAGGTTGAGAAATCAGAGGGCAGAATCATACTGTTCATCGATGAGATACACAACATCGTAGGTGCCGGCAGAACTGAGGGCTCCATGGATGCCGGAAACCTGCTGAAGCCTAAACTTGCCAGGGGCGAGCTGCACTGCATAGGTGCAACAACTCTTGACGAATACAGAAAGTATATTGAAAAGGATGCGGCACTTGAAAGACGTTTCCAGAAGGTACTTGTAGATCAGCCTACAGTTGAAGATACGATTTCAATCCTTCGTGGTCTGAAGGAAAGGTTCGAAATCCATCACGGTGTAAGAATTACAGACAATGCTCTGATTGCCTGTGCTACTCTGTCAGACAGATATATTTCAGACAGATTCCTGCCTGACAAGGCCATTGACCTGATGGACGAGGCTGCATCCAAAATAAGAACAGAGATTGACAGTCTTCCTGCAGAGCTTGATGAGATCTCCAGAAAGATTATGCAGCTTGAAATAGAGAAACAGGCTCTTGGAAAAGAAAGCGACAAGGCGTCTATGGCTAGACTGGAAACACTGGAAAAAGAACTGGCACAGCTTAAGGACGAGGACGCTGTTCTGAGAGCTCAGTGGGAGAACGAAAAGAAGGTTATCACTGAGCTGAAGGGAACCAAGGAACAGATTGAAGAAGTAAAGAGACAGATGGAGGATGCTGAAAGAAGCTATGACCTGGAGAAGCTGGCACAGCTTAAGTACGGAACTCTTCCGGAGCTGGAAAAGAAGCTGGAGGCAGAAAAGGAGAATGCATCTGCAGACAAGGAAAAACGTCTGCTGAAGGAAGAAGTAGGCGAAGAGGAGATAGCAGAGGTTGTATCGGCATGGACCGGAATTCCTGTTGCAAAGCTGGTTGAAACAGAAAGAGAAAAGCTTCTGAAGCTGCCGGAAATACTTCATAAGAGAGTAATCGGACAGGATGAGGGCGTAACTTCAGTTTCTGAATCAATTCTGAGAGCAAGAGCGGGCCTGAAGGATGAAAACAGACCTATCGGTTCATTCATATTCCTTGGACCTACGGGTGTCGGCAAGACGGAGCTGGCAAAGGCTTTATCTGAAGCACTGTTCGATTCCGAGAGAAATATGATAAGAATCGATATGTCAGAATATATGGAAAAGCACTCAGTTTCACGTCTGGTAGGAGCGCCTCCGGGATATGTGGGATACGATGAAGGCGGTCAGCTGACGGAAGCGGTAAGAAGAAAACCTTACAGTGTAATTCTGTTCGACGAAATAGAAAAAGCTCATCCGGATGTTTTCAACATTCTGCTGCAGCTGCTTGATGACGGTCGACTGACAGATAATCAGGGCAGGACTGTTGATTTCAAGAACACTATTATCATCATGACCTCGAACATCGGAAGCGCGGATCTGATAGAAGGAATCCGTGAAGACGGAACTATCTCAGAGGAGACAAAGGAGCAGGTTGAAGGCCAGCTTCACAACTACTTCAGACCGGAGTTCCTGAACAGAATCGACGATATAGTCGTGTTCAGTCCTCTGACTCTCGACCAGATTGTCGGCATTATCCAGCTGTCGCTTAAGTCACTGGAAAACCGTCTTGCAGAGCGCAACATTACCCTTGTCCTCACCGATGCAGGCAAGGAGTTCATCGCCAGGGAGGCGTACGATCCTAACTTCGGTGCACGTCCGGTCAAGAGATACCTACAGAAGCATCTGGAGACAGAGCTTGCATCAAAACTCATAAAGGGTGAAATCGTTGACGGTGATACTGTAACCATCGATTCTGACGGAACAGCTCTAATAATAAGTGCTCAGGCTTAATCACTGCGTGGATCTGAGAATAATAAACGGGATATCAGCGTTTTCAAGGCTGATATCCCGTTTTATCATACAGATACAACTACGTTATTTTACAATGAATTCTGGATCAGATTTTTTTATATCCTTGTCGTATACAACGCTTCCCGGCTTTTTCTCAAGAATGGAAGGGTTCTTCAGATATTTGTTGAATTCCCGGAAACATTTTCCGTAGTAATGGTCGTCGGCGATACGTTCGTCAGTTACGATTCCAAGTTTCATAAATTTGCGTTCCTCAAATTCACCCTCAGAATTTCTGACTACTCTGTTCTTTGGAAGTCCCATTGCACAGAAAATTCCTGTTGTTCCGAACTCGTAAATATGATGGAAAATCGCTTCTGTTCTGATGGATGCAAGATTTGTAATGAACAGTGATGTGTGGAAAGGGCTTGCATCACAGATTGCGAAAGGCAGCCAGAAATGTTTGTCGATAAATTTAAGAATACCTACTCCGACTGAAAGAAGACCCGGTATTTTGAGAAGTATATTTGCAATCCAGTCCATAGAAGTAGATTCTCCACGTTCTTTGACTCCTTCAACAGCATTGTTTATTTTCTCATTTACTGTGAAAATATCATCGTCTAGATTGAAATAAACCTTGATAGTTGTGCTGCCATTCTGTGTAAGTGTCACAAAGGTTACGCAGAAGTGATTTCGGGAATAAATTCTCTTGTTCACAACGAATCTGTTAAGATACGGATTCTGTGATACCACACGAAGATAGGCTGCAATTATTACTGCCATATGGTTCATGGCAATGCCTTTTTTTCTGCACTCCCTGGTATAATCCTTGAGAATCTCGTAGTCTATTTCCTCAGAGATGCAGTTTGATGCATCGTATCTCTTTTCCATAATATATGGAATAATCGTATAAATCGGTGCGTAAGTTTTAACTCTGTAGCCGTCTGCTCTATGCATTATCTGTCTCCTGTTCTGTAATTTAGTACGTCATATATTGAATCATCTAATACTTTTTTCTCTTTTCCCTTTAAGTAAGGTTCTTCGTCTTACGGAATTGTTCATGTGATCCATCATGGCAATTGCCCCCGCAGTTGTGTCACTGTCTACAAATGCCCTGTAGATTTCTCTGTGTTCAGAAAAAACCTTGTCAAGGTAGCCTGGAATGGTGTAATCCGAAGGTCTGCAGTATTTCAGATATGTCTGGTAAGAAGTCAGCTGCTTAATAAGTCCCGCATTATGGGTTGCATTATGTATAATCTGATGAAAGGCTGCGTTTATGGATATCATTTTGTCGATATCGTTTTTCATCGTGTAAAACTCCATAAACTCGAAGCTTTCTTCCAGTTCGGCAAACTCTTCCTCGGTAATTCGCTCTATGGCCCATTTTACAGCGCAGACCTCACAGCTGGTACGCAGTTCAAGTATATCATCAATATCCCGGTCTGACAGACCGATTACAAAAGCACCCCTGTTGGGAATACTTTCAATAAGTCCGTCAGTTTCCAGCTGACAGAAAGCTTCCCTTACAGGGGTTCTGCTCACATTATATTCGCTGCAGATTTTCTGTTCAGTTATTTTGGCACCGGGTATGAGCTTTCCGGTAAGGATATCCTCAAGAAGCTCAGTATATACAGTTGAATGCAGGCTTTTCGGATCATTAGTTCTGCCGTCTTCCAGATACTGAATTATAGACATATTTACCTCACGTTGTCCTTTATGCTGATTTCATTATAAAGGATTGTATACAATTTTGTCAAGAAAGGGTCGATAAACAGTAGAATATAAAGCGCAGATATGGTATTATTAAACTGTTATGAAAAAAGATATAATTAATAGAATTTTAGACATTTTAGAAGAAACGTATCCTGAGGCAGAGTGTGCTCTGGATCACAATAATGTATTTCAGCTGATTGTTGCAGTTGCCCTGTCAGCTCAGACAACAGATGTAAGTGTAAATAAGGTCACACCTGGACTGTTTGCTGCATATCCGACGGCAGAGGCTCTGGCAGAAGCTGATCCGGAAGACGTTGCAGAATACATAAGAAGAATAGGAATGTACAAAACTAAGTCGAGAAACATTGTCAGCATGGCCAAAATGCTTGTTGAACGTTTTGACGGACAGGTTCCTGAAGACTATGACTCACTTGTTTCACTGCCCGGAGTCGGACGAAAGACAGCCAATGTGGTTCTCTCCGTCGGTTTTGGACACCAGAGGATTGCGGTAGATACACATGTGTTCAGAGTAGCTAACAAAATCGGTTTTGTTCATGAAAAAGATGTGCTTAAGACTGAGCTGGCTTTGATGGAAGTCATCCCAGAGGAAAGATGGTCCAAAACCCACCACTCTCTGATTTTTCACGGACGAAACTGCTGCGTGGCACGTAAGCCGAGGTGCGTGGAGTGCCCGATCAAAGCCTACTGTGAGGGGTGTGAGGAATAATGTCAGCGGAAACGAAAACAAATGCCATGAGGCTTCTGGACAGTAAAAATGCCGTTTACATCATGCATGATTACAGTCCGGAAGATGCAAAGCAACAGCCAAACATCTTTAAAACACTGGTTACAGTTGGAAAAACAGGAACGAACTATGTCTTTGTGGTACCTGTCAGCAGGGAGCTTGACCTGAAAAAGGCTGCTAAAGCTGTAGGCGAAAAGAACATAGAAATGATAAGAGAAAGGCAGCTGCTTCCTCTGACCGGTTATATTCACGGAGGATGCTCACCTCTGGGCATGAAAAAATTTTTTAGAACCACTATAGATAAAAGTGCCGAAGATTTTACAACTATAATGTTCAGCGGCGGAAAAATAGGTAAACAGATAGAAACTTCACTGGGTGAGCTTGCAAAAGCCATCAGGTTTTCGATTGAGGATATCAGTAAATGAGAATAATTAAATGGATAATAAAGAAGATACTTTTTCTGATTATTATGGTGTGTGCTATTGGCGGAATATGCCTGATGACACTGAACAATCACGTGGTCAATTCGGAAAAGGATAATATAGTTTCTGTTATAACCGGATCCAAGACAGAGTTCACGCGGGCGGAGAAGCAGGCAATTCACGATATTGATCCTCAGTGTGCCATCGTGCTTGGGGCGGGAATCATTGATGACGAAACCCCCACACCAATGCTGAGGGACAGGCTCGATGCAGGAATTCTGCTCTATAAGAACGGGCTGGTATCAAAACTCCTTCTGACCGGGGACAACGGCACCAGTGAGCACAATGAAATTCATGTGATGCTTAATTACACTATTGATGCAGGTATACCGGAGGAGGATATATACTGTGATCATGCAGGTTTTTCCACTTACGATTCAATGTACAGAGCAAAGGAGATATTTCAGGTTAATCGCGCTGTCATAGTTACACAGACTTACCATGAGTACAGAAGTCTGTACAATGCGGAAAAAATGGGAATAAAGTGCGTTGGAGTTTCAAGTGACCAGGAAAAGTACAGCGGACAGCCTGTAAGGGAACTGAGAGAGATCCTTGCCCGTGTGAAGGATTACTTTAAGTGTATGATCAAGCCGGCAGCAACTCTCGGCGGGGATATTATCTCCCTGATTGAGAGTGGCGTGGCTACACATGGGGAATAAAGAAAATTAAAAAATTAATGAATTAATGAATTAATGTCCTAAAGTGTTTGTTGTGTATTTAAACAAAAAAATGAGCTTTTTTTGTTTAAATTGTTGCAAAGGTGTAAATTGTGTGATATTATAAGCGATGTTAGTTTGTGAGTCCGAATGCGGCTTAATGTTGCTGTTATTGCAATTGCATCAGTGCAGCAGGTTAACGTGCATGAGGACAGTAGAAACTATGCTCTCTGGAGAGTACCGTAAAGGTCGCCGAAGGTTTAAGCGAGCAGACGTGAGCAATCTGCACGTGATATCTCAGGCAAAGAGGACAGAGCGAAATAGTTTATCTAAAATAGCTTATGTCATCTCTCTGGAAAGTCGAATTTGTTCGACTTTTTTTAATTTTCTGATTTAGGAGGAGATGAAAAAATGATTACTGATTTACTTAAGACTGTGGACGACTTTGTGTGGGGTGTTCCTCTTATTATCCTTATTATGGGAACGGGTATCCTGCTTACGTGCAGAGTCAGACTGCTCCAGGTAAGAAAACTTGGACTTGCTCTTAAACTTATGATTCGTAATGAAGAAGATGGTACAGGTGAAGTGTCCAGCTTCGGTGCCTTCTGTACAGCAATGGCAGCTACTATCGGTACAGGTAATATTGTAGGTGTTGCTACTGCAGTTGCAGCAGGTGGACCGGGTGCCATTTTCTGGATGATTCTGGCGGCTTTCTTCGGAATGGCAACAAAGTATTCTGAAGGCGTACTTGCTGTTAAGTACAGAACTGTTGATGCTGACGGACACTCGCTTGGCGGACCTTTCTACTACATTGAAAAGGGAATGGGACGCAGCTGGAAATGGCTGGGTAAGCTATTCGCAATATTCGGAATCGGTGCAGGACTGCTAGGTATCGGTACTATTACACAGGTTAACGGTATTGCTTCTGCAGTTAAAGGCTTTGCTGACCCGGACAACCAGCACATGATTAATCTGTTCGGCAGCTCATACTCAATTGCAACAGTTGCTACAGCTGTTGTGGTAGCAGTGGTTACAGCTCTTGTAGTTATCGGTGGTATTAAGAGAATATCAAGCGTTACAACTATTATTGTTCCGTTTATGGCAATTACATATGTTGTTGTGTGTCTGGCAATTATTATTTATAATATTAAAGAATTTCCTGCGGCAATCGTTACGATAGTACAGTCTGCTTTCGGACTGCGTGCTATGGCAGGCGGCGCTCTTGGAGCTATGATGATAGCAATGCAGAAGGGTGTTGCAAGAGGTATCTTCTCTAACGAAGCCGGTTTAGGTAGTGCACCAATTGCGGCTGCAGCTGCCAAGACATCATCATGCGTTCGTCAGGGTCTGATTTCTATGACTGGTACATTTATCGACACAATCGTTATTTGTACCATGACAGGAACTACACTAGTAATGACAGGCGCAGCTGATACAGGTCTGGAAGGTGCTGCATGCACAAGCTATGCTTTCGGTGCAGGTCTTCCGTGGTCACAGTCAGTTGGTTCATTCATACTGATGTTATGTCTTGCTTTCTTCGCATTCACAACAATTCTCGGATGGGACTACTATTCAGAAAGATGTCTGGAATATCTTGTAGGCAAGAATAATGGAATATTATCTGCATACAGATGGCTGTACATACTTGCAGTTCTTATCGGACCGTTCCTGACAGTAGAGGCTGTATGGACCCTGGCCGATATATTTAACGGACTGATGGCTATTCCTAACCTTATCGCGCTTATCGTACTGAGCGGTGTGGTTGCAAAGGAAACTAAGGATTTCTTTAACAGGGAACCTCGTCTGTAAAGAGGAAATTACATAAAAAGGGTATTCTAATAAAACCCGGCCGGCTGTGATGGCAGACGGCCGGGTTTTTCGCAGCATAAAAAACCGGCGACTGCATTTTAGCAATTGCCGGTTCCGTTCTTTTATATTTCTTTTTTTATGCGTTCCTGCCGCAACATTTCTTGTATTTTTTTCCGCTTCCGCAAGGGCATGGATCGTTTCTGCCCGGCTTCTTTTCTACATGAACAATCTTGGATCTCTTGAAATCCTTAATAATGCTCATAATCTTCTCTTCGGAAAGAACCTGTTCCCATTCCTTAAGTGTGAACAGGTAGTCAGCATCTGCTGCCAGCATATTGAAGTACAGCTTTTCAAAGTCGATGTCAAGATCAACCATAAAGTTGTCGTCCACAGCATCCAGGTCATTTTCCTTGTTAAGGCTGGAATTGATACCATCCAGGAAACCCATAAAGATAACCTTGTTGCACTGGAATTTTTCTACCAGCTCAGCAACAGTTCCCTTAAGGTGTTCCTCATGATTAGCCAGTATGTGTTTGTAAATTTTGGTTTCTGTCTCTGAATATTCCTTCCAGAATGCCTCGAACGTTTCTTCTGTCTGGTTTTCCATCAGATCTTTCCACTCTGCAAATAAACTCATTAGATTCTTCCTCCTAAATTATATGTTCAGCTTTACATTACATTGCCTTTGCTATTGCAAGGATATCTCCTACAATGGCACTTCCTGTAGGAAGCGCACCTGCACCCTTGCCATAGAACATTACCTCGTCTACCGCATTGCCTGTGATGTAGATAGCATTGAATTCGTTGGATACTCCTGCAAGAGGGTGATTTATATCGATTTCCATAGGCTTTACACTGTATTCGATTTCTTCACCGTTTCTCTTGGCGTGAGCTATCAGCTTGATCTTGCAGTTCCTTGACTTAGCTGCCTCAATGTCATCCATTGTGATTTTGCTGATTCCTTCTGTTGGTATTTCTGCCGGCGGAACATACTTGTCAAAGCAAAGTGCCATAAGAATTGACAGCTTGTTTGCAACGTCTATTCCTTCAACGTCGGCGGTAGGGTCAGCTTCAGCAAAACCCTTAGCCTGTGCATCCTTTAACACGTCGTCGTAGTTCAGACCAAGGTCAGTCATTTTAGTCAGGATGTAATTTGTAGTACCGTTTACTATACCCATTACCTCACTGAACTCATTACCGCACAGTGCCTCCTGGATGGCCGTCAGAGCAGGTATACCGCCGCCTACAGATGCCTCGAATCTGAATTCCACATCGTTCTTTACGGCAGCTTCTCGAAGCTTGTCAAAGTTGGCAGCCACAGCAGCCTTGTTTGGCGTTACTACGGATTTTCCATTATTTAAAGCGTTAAGCATAAATGTTGAGGAAGGTTCAATTCCTCCCAATGCTTCAACTACAATATCAATTTCAGGATCATTAATAATGTCGTCAGGATTCTGTGTAGCTGTGGATTCTGAAAGACCAAGACTATTGATTCTTTCCATGTTTCTTTCCAGTACCTTAACAACTTCAATTTTCTTCTGAATTCTCTTTTCGATTAATTCGCGGTTCATTTTCAGGATTTCATAAGCGCCTCCGCCAACTGTTCCCAAACCGAGAATACCGATTTTCACCGTTTCCATTACAGCTCTTCCTCCTCATACATAGATATGTACAAAATTATATAACAAAAAAAACGTTTTGTCTTTAACTTTTATCAAAAAACCTTTATCATATATAAAGTAACAGAAAATAAGAAAAATAAACATACAATGAGGAGGCTTAGGATATGTCATTACATATAGTTCTTGTGGAACCTGAGATACCGCCGAACACCGGGAATATTGCCAGAACCTGTGCGGCGACTGACACGGTGCTTCATCTGGTGGAGCCCCTGGGATTTTCGATAGATGATAAGGCTGTGCGGAGAGCGGGACTTGATTACTGGCCGTATGTCAAGCTGGAAACACATAAAAGTCTGGATGACTTTATGAAAAAATATGGAGACCGAACCATGTACCTTGCTACTACCAAGGGTGGTCATATATACACAGAGGTTAAGTTCAAGGATGAGGATATGATTCTCTTCGGTCGTGAAACAGCAGGTCTCCCAAGGGATTTTATCGAAGAACATAAGGAGAACGCCATCAGAATTCCAATGAGTGAAAGCGTCAGACTACGCTCCTTCAACCTGTCAAATTCAGCAAACATTATACTGTTCGAGGCTCTGAGGCAATTATCGTTTCCAGGGTTGAAATAACACGTTTTCGTGGTATAATGTTACATAGTTGAGGAGATTAATATTATGAAGCTAGGTTACGATTTAGTAATTGAGCAGGCCCAAAAGCTTTCACTGACTCCTGAGCTTATTCAGTCTATTCAGATTCTTCAGCTGAGCAACTACGACCTGATAGAATATGTGAAATCAGAGCTGGTTGAAAATCCAATACTGGAAAATGCCAAGTCACTGGATGAGACTCAGCCCATAGATCTGCAGGAGAAGCTTAGAGAATCAGACTATGAAGCGGAACGATTCAGGCAGTTTGAGTATTCTGCTGATGATGAGGAAGATCATACTTATGAACAGTATGTTTCCCGGGAAGAAACGCTGACCGACCATCTGCTGTTACAACTCAGCCTATGCAGCATTAAGAGCGATGAAGCCGCTATCGGCCGATACATTATAGAGGCCATAGATGATAACGGCTATTTAACTATGTCACTTGATGAAATTGCAGAGGCTGTGGGTTTTGATAGCGAAACGGTTGAAAAAGTACTGGACATCATACAGAATTTTGACCCGGTAGGTGTCGGTGCACGAGACCTGAGGGAGTGTCTTATTATTCAGCTGAGCGCACGGGGATTGCTCACAGAGGAAATTGAATATGTAATAATCAACATGCTCGAGGAGCTGGCAGACAAGAAGTTTTCTGCTATCTCCAGAAAGCTAGGTTATAAAAAGGAAGAGGTTCAGGCAATATTTGACCTGATCAAAAGCCTTGATCCTAAGCCCGGAAGAGCATTTGGGACAGGTAAGGGAACTAATTACATAGTCCCTGATGTTGTGCTTGAAAATATTCACGGAGAGCTGGAACTTTCAAGCAACTACAAATCAACTCCTAAGCTGAGAGTAAGCTCATATTACGATCAGCTTGTACAGGCGGCTGCAGACGATGCAGATCTGAAAAAATACATAAACGACAAGTTTAATTCTGCTGTATGGCTTATTAAGAGCATAGAACAGAGACGGAAGACGATTTATGATGTTTCTGAGGCAATTTTCAGACATCAGGAGGAGTTTTTCCGGAAGGGCGAGAAATACCTTAAACCACTTACTCTAAAACAGATTGCGGATGAACTGGGAATCCATGAATCTACTGTCAGCCGCACAATAAACGGCAAGTATATACAGAGCCCGAGAGGAATATATGAACTGAAGTATTTCTTCTCGACCGGACTCTCTACAGGTGGAGGCGGAAGTGTTTCATCCAGCAGCATTAAGTCTATGATTAAGGATATTATAAAAAACGAAGACGAAAAGAAACCTTACAGCGATCAGGAAATTGCGGACATGCTTAAGGAAAAGGATATAGAGATAAGTCGGAGAACTGTTGCAAAATATAGAGAGGGTTTGGGAATTCTTTCATCATCAAAGCGGAAACGCTTTTAAAAAATATTTGGGAATGTGTATAGTTTTATTATGGAGGGACAAAAAATGAGTATCAAAGTAGGGATTAGCGGTTTTGGCAGAATTAGCAGAGTCGTAATCAGAGCAGCAATGGACATGCCGGAAATCGAGATTGTCGGCATAAACAACCGAAATGTTGATTTAGACTACCTTGTTTACCAGCTGAAATACGATTCGACATTTGGACGATTCCCTAGATCACTTGACACTTATGAAAACGGAATTGTAATCGACGGGAAAAAGATTCCTGTTTACAGCGAATCAGAGGCCATTAATATTCCGTGGGCTGAATGCGGTGCAGAGTACATAGTGGAGGGTACAGGTGCCTATACTACTACTGAAAAGGCTATGGACCACATCAAAGCGGGCGCAAAGAAGGTTATCATTTCTGCTCCTGCTAAAGACAAGGTTACACCGACATTTGTATTTGGTGTAAATCATAAGAAGTACAGCAAGGATATGCAGGTTGTATCTAACGCATCCTGTACAACCAACTGTCTGGCTCCTATGTGTAAGGTACTGGAAGATAATTTCGGAATAGAAAAGGGTCTGATGTCAACAATTCACGCTGCAACTGCAAAACAGAAGGTCGTTGACGCACGTTCACAGAAAGACTGGAGAACAGGAAGAAGTGTATTTGGAAATGTTATTCCTTCCACAACAGGCGCAGCTAAAGCTGTAGGTCTGGTTATTCCGAGCCTTGCAGGAAAGATGACCGGAATTTCATACAGAGTTCCAACTTCTGATGTTTCTGTAATAGACCTGAACGTACTGCTTAAAAAGGATACAAGCTATGAGGAAATCTGTGAAGTTATGAAGAGAGCATCGGAAAATGAACTTAAAGGTGTGCTGGAATATGTAGATGATGAAGTGGTATCATCCGATTTCATAGGGGATCCTTGCACTTCAATTTTCGACTGCAGAGAAGGAATTGAACTGGACAGCAGATTTTTCAAGCTGATAGGTTTTTATGACAATGAATATGGTTACTCCAGCAAGGTGCTTGAACTGATTAAGCACATGTATGCTGTAGATAATAATTAATAATGTAGAGGTTATAGGTATGAAAAAGACAATTAGAGACATTGACGTTAAAGGAAAGCATATCGTAGTAAGATGTGACTTTAACGTTCCAATGCAGGATGGAGTTATTACTGATGACAACAGAATCGTTTCCGCTCTGCCGACAATCAGGTATCTGATTGAAAACGGAGCCAAGGTGGTTTTGATGTCACATTTTGGAAGACCAAAGGGAGAAGCCAGGATGGAGTTTACTCTTGCACCTGTTGCAAAGAGACTTGCTGAACTCCTTGAGAAGGAAGTTAAATTCATCAGCTGCCCTGAGGTAGTAAATGATGAAGTTAAGCAGGCTGCCGCTGCTTTGAAAGACGGCGAAGTAATGCTTCTGGAAAATGTTCGTTTCAGAAAAGAGGAAACTGATAATGAAGCAGGTTTTGCCAAGGAGCTTGCATCTCTGGGAGAAATCTTTGTTCAGGATGCATTCGGAACTGCACACAGAGCGCATGCTTCAACTGCAGGAATAGCTGACTATCTGCCTGCTGTTTCCGGATTCCTTATTGAAAAGGAAGTTAAGTTCTTAGGCTCGGCTGTTGAAAATCCGGAAAGACCATTCGTTGCCATTATGGGTGGTGCAAAAGTAGGGGACAAGATTCCTGTAATAGAGAACCTGCTGCAGAAGGTTGACACTCTTATCATAGGCGGAGGAATGGCATACACATTCTTCAAGTCAATGGGACTGGAAATCGGAAAATCAATTCTTGACGCTGACAATATTGATCTTGCCAAGAAGCTTATGGAAAAGGCTGAAGCTCAGGGCGTTAAGATGCTTATTCCTGTTGATACTGTTTGTGCAACTGAATTCAGCAATGATGCTGAAACAAAGATCTGTGACAGAGATGCTATCCCGGCAGATATGGAAGGCCTGGATATCGGACCAAAGACTGTAGAACTGTACAGGGAAGCGCTTAAGGATGCAAAGACAGTTGTATGGAACGGACCAATGGGCGTATTTGAAATGCCAAACTTTGCTAAGGGAACAAAAGCAATCGCTGAAATCCTTGCTGACAGTGATGCAATCACAATTATAGGCGGCGGAGATTCAGCTGCTGCGGCAGAGCAGTTTGGACTTGCTGACAAGATGACTCATATTTCAACAGGCGGAGGTGCTTCTCTGGAATTTCTCGAAGGAAAGGTATTGCCTGGAATTGCAGTAATTGAAGATAAGTAATAATAAAAATACACTATGTAATGATATTCAGGAGGTAGTTATATGAGAATCCCATTTATCGCAGGAAACTGGAAAATGTATAAAACTAAAAAGGAGGCCGTTGAATTTGCTGAAGAATTCAAGAAGCTGTACCACGATACTGATGTGAAGACAGCTATCTGTGCTCCTTTCACTCAGCTGGAAGCTTTGGTGGAAGAATTCAGAGGAACCGGTATCGGTGTCGGCGCTCAGAATTGCCACTTTGAGGATGAAGGTGCATTCACAGGTGAGGTTTCTGTGGGAATGCTAAAGGAAATCGGTGTTGATTACTGTGTAATCGGTCACTCTGAAAGAAGACAGTACTTTGGTGAAACTGATGAAACTGTTAATCTTAAGCTTAAGAAGCTTCTAAGGGATAGTGATATTATTCCAATCCTATGCGTAGGTGAGAATTTAGATCAGAGAGAAGCAGGTCAGGAAAAGGATATCGTAAGCGCACAGCTTAAGGCTGACTTTGAAGGATTAACAAAGGAAGAAGCGGCAAAGGTGGTTGTTGCTTACGAGCCGATCTGGGCTATCGGAACAGGTAAGACAGCTACTCCGCAGCAGGCAGAGGACATGTGTGCTCTTGTAAGAAAAAATGTTGAGGAAATGTACGATGAAGAAACCTGTGATAAGGTTATCATTCAGTACGGCGGAAGCGTTAAGCCTGAAAATGCAACAGAAATCATGAATATGGATGAAATTGACGGTGCATTAGTTGGTGGCGCCAGCCTAGTCCCTTCTAAATTCATTGAAATTGTTAACTTTTAAGGATTTTTAACAGTAAGTTGTTGATTTTTACAATTTGATATGATAAATTAATATGGTTAGAGTTTAAAGGAGGGATATAATGAAAACCGCATTAATGGTTTTACTAGCAATCGCCAGTATTGTAATCATTGCGAGCGTTCTGTTACAGTCAAGTAACAGCAGCGGATTGTCAGGGTCAATCGCAGGCGGTGCAGAACAATTATTCGGAAAGAAAAAAAGTAGAGGTTACGATGCCCTTTTGGAGAAGATTACAATCGTAGCAGCTGTACTTTTCATGATTCTTTCTCTTGTAATTGTTGCATTTTTCTAATAGTTAATTAAATTTTTATTATTACAAATTATTTATTGGAGGTATTCTATTATGATTAATTGGATTGCTCCTATCGCAGCTGCGGTCGCATTGGTTGTAGCATTCTGCTTAACCTCATGGATCACCAAGGCTGACGAAGGAACAGACAGGATGAAGGAAATTGCAGGCTTCATCAGAGAAGGTGCAATGGCATTCCTTAAGAGAGAATACAAGACAATGATTATTGTAATTGTTGTACTATTCTTCTTAATCGGACTAGGACTAAAGAGCTGGACAACTGCCGTATTATACTTAATCGGTGCTTTCCTTTCAGTTCTTGCCGGTTACTTTGGAATGAACGTTGCTACTAAAGGTAATGTAAGAACAGCTTGGGCTGCTAAAGAAGCAGGTATGCCTAAGGCTCTGAAGATTGCGTTCAGATCCGGTGCTGTAATGGGTCTATGCGTAACTGGACTGGGTCTTTTAGGTCTTGGCGTTATTTTTGCAGTTCTTGACCTTGCAACAGTAACAGAATGTGTAACAGGTTTCGGTCTTGGTGCATCATCAATGGCTCTGTTCGGAAGAGTAGGCGGTGGTATCTACACTAAGGCTGCAGACGTTGGTGCTGACCTTGTAGGTAAGGTTGAAGCAGGAATTCCTGAAGACGACCCAAGAAACCCTGCAGTTATCGCAGATAACGTAGGTGACAACGTAGGTGACGTTGCAGGTATGGGTTCCGACCTGTTCGAATCATATGTAGGTTCAATTATTTCCGCTATTACACTTGCATCAGTTGCAGTGGTTAACTCACCGGCTAGTGCTACATTTGACGAAGCAACTGCTGCTTTATTCCCTCTGCTTCTTTCAGCAGTTGGTATCATTGCTTCCGTTATCGGTATCTTAATGGTAAGAGGAAATGAAAATACTAACCCTGCAAAAGCATTAAACATGGGAACTTACATCAGTGGTGCTATTGTAGTTGTAGTATCAATCTTCCTGAGCAAGAGCATGCTTGGTGATTATACTTATGCCTGCGCTATCATTGCAGGTCTTATCGTAGGTATCTTAATCGGTAAGATTACTGAAATCTACACTTCAGCTGATTACGGTTCAGTTAAAAAGATTGCTGACCAGTCACAGACAGGTGCAGCTACTACAAT
>JALENF010000171.1 GCA_022767945.1 Bacillota bacterium | reverse complement strand
GGAAGCTCAATTATGCCGGGCAAGGTAAATCCTACTCAATGTGAAGCACTTACTATGGTGTGCACACAGGTTATGGGAAATGATGTTACTATAGGCATTGCAGCTTCACAGGGAAATTTCCAGCTTAACGTATTCATGCCTGTTATGATTAACAACTTTATTGAATCTGCCACGCTCCTTTCAGATGCCATGATTTCATTTGAAAAGAACTGTGTTTGCGGTATCAGACCTAATAATGAGAAAATTAAGGAAAACCTGGACAAGTCACTAATGCTTGTAACCGCACTGAATCCCCATATCGGATATGAGAACGCGGCTAAGATTGCGAAGCTTGCACACAAGGAGGGTTCAACCCTTAAGGAGGCGGCAGCGAAGCTGGGACTGGTTGCTGAAGAAGATTTCGACAGCCTCGTTGATCCGTCGAAGATGATTGCACCGAAATAAAATAATAAAAAACAAAAGCTGTCCGCAGAGTAATTTACAGTATGATTCTCTGCAAGACAGCTTAATTTTTAGATTAAATTATTCAAACTCCTTCAGACCTTCTCTGATAATATTTTCGACCCTGGTGTGAAGCTCGGATGCTTCTTTTCTGTCTAAATCAGCAGTTTCAATAGGAGGATGAATTATCATATTTACTTCGGCACCTGAAGTAATGATACTTCTGTCCTCAAACATATGGTATGAACCATCTATGGTAACAGGCACCACAGGAACCTTTGCTTTGGTTGCAAGCTTGAAGCTTCCCGCCTTGAACTCACCCATTTCATGGCCGTGGCTTCTGGTGCCTTCAGGGAATATAACCAGTGAATATCCGTCCTTAAGCTCATTAACTCCTGCCTGAATGGAGCGGAGTGCAGCCTTTGCATCTCCTCTCTTGATAAAAACTCCGTGAAGTGCTCTTATCCATTTTCCGAAATAAGGCAGCTTTTCCAGGCTGTCCTTTGCAATGAATCCAATCTGCTTTCCCTCTGTTGCCTTGAGCATTACTACGATGTCAGCATATCCCTGATGGTTTGCATAGAAAACGCAAGGCCGGTCCATTGGAATATTTTCTTTTCCTCTGATATTGATCGTGATGTCAAACAGATCCATTACCTTATTGACCCACTGTCCTGTGGCCTTTGCGAGCAAAGCCCTCTCCTCTTCCTTTTTTCCTGCCTGACGAAGCTCATCAATTTCGCCAAGATAATTGTTAAAAATGCTTACAGAGCGAAAAAGCTTGGCTCCGTTCGGTATATTTCTTATAATTTTCAATTATTTGCCCTCCTGTATATGAGATTGCCGTTGTCTATAATATACCACATACGCCCTAGTAATATCTACCTAAAAAGCGTATAATAGATTGAAATAACTGAAAGAGAGGTCTTAGGGAGAGATGATAACGAAAAGGAGAACGGCTATAATCTTTATTTCCCTGGCAGTATTCGCAATTATTGCGGCAAGTGTTGCCAGCCATGATTATCTGAGTTTTGATACAGTCATAAGAAACTGGGTTTACAGCAGGAGAACCGATGCGCTGAGCAGCATAATAATTCCCATAACATATTCCGGGAACGTGCAGACCGTGTTTGCCCTGGGAGTTATCCTCATGCTATGGAAAAAAACAAGGAAAACCTTTGGAATTCCATTTGCCATAGTCTCAATCAGCTCGTCTGTATGCTATAAAGCAGTCAAGGCTTTTTTCAAAAGACCGCGTCCGGACGTTGCGGTCCACCTGATTAAACAAGGCGGGTATTCATTTCCCAGCGGCCATTCAATGAACTGTCTGGTCTGCTACGGTTTTCTCATATATCTGATAAACATTCACTGCAAAAACAGGAAGCTGGCAAGAATTCTAACCATACTGCTCACCCTTCAGATTATCTGCATCGGCCTGAGCCGGGTGTACGTGGGTGTTCACTTCCCGACGGACATACTGGGCGGCTGGAGCTTAGGTCTTGCATTCCTGACAGTGTCAATAATAATCTACGAAAGAGTGAGAGGTATAGGTATTATAACCATGATATAATGCCTATATATTACAGAATATTATTCTCAGATAAATAATTGGCTTATACCAAAGGAGATTCACATATGGCTAACAACCTGTCCATGCCGCTGATGCTTGTCAGTGGAAACAGATTCACCAGAAAAGCCCTGGTAAAACAGCTGAAGGAGATTCTGCCAAATTCAGTTAAAATATTTACCCACGAAGTTGATGACGGGATTCCGCCTGAAATGGGAACATATTTTGTTGTTTTTTCCAGCCAGGAGGTATATCGGGAATTTGCAGAACAGAATACGGAAAATACAGTTATTATGGATTCATTTGTTGTGGCGGAACGAACCATGCTGAACCAGAATATAGACAGGGTTCTATCTCTTCCACGTAATCAGCGGGTGCTCCTGGTTAATGAATCAGAAGAAAGTACTTTCGAGGCAATGAACCATATGAAAAAAATAGGATTTGACTTTTTACATCTGGTCCCATATTATCCCGGATGTCCTCTGCCGGAAAAGGATATTAAAATAGCCGTTACTCCGGGTGAAATTGACCTGGTACCTCCGGGAATCAAGGCGGTGTACAATATAGGGCCGAGAAGCCTTGACTTTTCCACAATTGTTCGTATTCTCACCTATTACGGTCTGCTGGAAGATGTTATTCCGGGTTATGCTGACCGGTACCTGAGCAATCTGCTGGACTTTGCAAAGAAGCTGTCTATTGTGGCAGATGAAACAAGTCGTGTACTGAGCACCGTGCGTACGGAACTGCTCGGTACTGGGTATTATGCAAAATATAGATTTTCTGATATTATCGGACATACAGAAGAACTGACGGAGGTAAAGGCTGTGGCCGAGAAGCTGGCACACACAAATCTGTCAGTTTTGATAGAAGGTGAAAACGGCACGGGAAAGGAGCTTCTTGCAAGTGCTATTCACAACGCATCGGACAGATATAGAAAGCCCTTTGTTGCCATTAACCTGTCTGCACTTCCGGATGAGCTGATAGAATCGGAATTGTTCGGATATGAGGAGGGTGCATTCACAGGAGCAAAGAAAAACGGTAAAATCGGTCTTTTTCAGCAGGCTGCCGGGGGAACCATTTTTCTGGATGAAATTGGAGACATCTCCCTGAAAATGCAGGCTAAGCTTCTGAGAGTTTTACAGGAGCACCAGATTATGCGTGTCGGAGGCGACCGGATTATTCCTGTGGACGTCAGGATTATTGCGGCGACAAACAGAAACCTGAAGGAAATGATGGAGGAAAACACTTTCCGTAAGGATTTATATTACAGGCTGCGCGAGGGTTATCTGCATATGCCTTCGCTTAAGTCCCGAAGAGAGGATATTCCTCTCCTGATCGATCACTGGCAGGAAAGGCTTTTTCGAACGGATAAGAAGATCGCACCGGATGCACTGGAGCTGCTTATGAAGCATGAGTGGCCGGGAAACGTGCGCGAGCTTCTCAATCTGATGAAATTCACATTTGCGGTGTGTGAGAAGGATATTATCACAGCGGAAGATTTGCCTTTTTTAGGCGAGGAGAATGTTTCTGATGCTGCGGAGGTTCAGTCTGTATCCCCTGGGACTGCAAGTGAGTCAACGGAAGTCCGGGCATGCAGGAATCTGGACGAGATATCAAAACTGATTCTGACCACAGCAGCCGAGCTTCAGGAGGAAGGCGTCATTGTCGGCAGGGGGAGCATAATACGAAAGCTTGAGGAAAGCGGACATGCACTGAGTGAATACAGGGTACGTAAATGTCTTCAGCTGCTGCGTGAACAGGATTTCCTTAAAGGAGAAAACGGTGCATATGGCCTCACCCTGACTGCCAAGGCTCATCAGATTATTATCAACCGAAATTAAACCCAAATCAAACCGAATAATCCCAAAATTAGGATATTAACTCCGAATTTCATCCGAAATAAATCGAAAAGGTGTGAAATTCGGGGTTTTTTAATTGGCATTAAATTTGCGTTAGTATCAGAACAGATGTTATTATCACGGGAGGTTTTATTATGAGCAAAAAGAAAAAAGGTCAGACTCTTGAATCCATGAACAAGGGATTCTCGGTTCCTGACACTTACATCATCATTTTCTTTGTAGTATGTCTTGCTGCACTTCTGACTTACCTGATTCCTCAGGGTCTATATGAAACAGAAGATATCACTTACATGATTGACGGTGCGGAAAAAACACGTACAGTTATTAAGGATGGAAGCTTCCAGTATGTGCTTGATGAAGCAGGTAACCCTGTAAAGCAGGGAATCAGTCTGTTTGCTGCAGGCGGCGGTGTTGGATTATTCAACTACCTGTTTGAAGGTCTGGTAAGCGGAGACAAATGGGGCTCTGCAGTAGGTATTATCGCATTTATCCTTGTAATTGGCGGTGCATTCGGTGTAGTTCTTAGAACCGGTGCTGTTGAATCCGGTATTATGAACATGATTCAGAAAACTAACGGAAAAGAAAAGCTTCTGATTCCTACACTGTTCATTCTGTTCTCTCTGGGTGGTGCAGTATTCGGAATGGGCGAGGAAGCACTGCCGTTCCTGATGATTCTTGTACCTATTGTTATTGCAATGGGATATGACGGTGTTACAGCTGTTCTGATCACTTATGTTGCTACACAGATTGGTTTTGGTACATCCTGGATGAATCCATTCTCTGTTGCTATCGCGCAGGGTATCGCCGGTGTTCCTGTATTCTCAGGAGCAACATTCAGAATCGCTATTTGGGTATTCTTCACAGCTCTTGGCGCAGCCATGACTATGCTGTATGCTAACAGAATCAGAAAGAACCCGACTCATTCTGTATCCTATGAATCTGATGAGTATTTCAGAAACGATATGGAAAGCAAGAAAGAAGGAGATGGAATTCAGAAATTCGGAACAGGACACATTCTGGTTCTTCTTACACTGGTTGCAGGAATGGTATGGGTTATCTGGGGCGTAATGAAAAATGGATACTACATTCCTGAAATTGCAACTCAGTTCTTTATCATGGGACTTGTTGCCGGTGTAATCGGTGTTATCTTCAAACTAAACGGAATGAAGGTAAATGATATCGCTTCTTCATTTAAGCAGGGAGCCGCAGATCTTGTAGGAGCGGCAATTATTGTTGGTATGGCACAGGGTATCATGCTGGTTCTGGGTGGTTCATCCCCAACAGAACCAACTGTACTGAACACAATTCTTCATGGAATTTCAGATGCGTTCGTAGGATTATCAGGCACATTGGCAGCTATTCTGATGTATATATTCCAGTCAGTGTTCAATTTCTTCGTTGTATCAGGATCCGGACAGGCTGCACTTACAATGCCTATTATGGCGCCTTTAGCTGATCTGCTTGGAGTAACTCGTCAGACTTCAGTTCTTGCATTCCAGCTTGGTGATGCATTCACTAACCTGATCGTTCCTACTTCAGGATGTCTGATGGGATCACTTGCTATTGCAAGAATCGACTGGTCAAAGTGGGTAAAATTCATGTGGAAGTTCTTAGGCGTTCTTATTATCTGTGCTGTTGCAACAATTATCATTGCAAGTGTAACAGGATTCTAAGGAATCTAAGGAGTAAAAACGACTATGAAGCTTATTAAAAACGTTAAAGTATATGCACCGGAGTACGTTGGCAAGAAGGATATGCTTCTTGCCGGCGGAAAAATCTGCAAAATTGCAGATGAACTGGAGGCTCCGGAAGGCTGGGAACTTGAAATCACAGATGGTGAAGGCTTAATCGCAACTCCGGGTTTCATCGATTCTCACGTACACATTTTAGGCGGCGGAGGCGAAGGCGGTTTCGCTAACCGCACACCTGAAGCAACTCTGTCCGGTCTGACACGCCACGGCATCACTACGGTAGTCGGATGTCTGGGTACGGACGGATACGGTCGTGATCTGACAGCTTTGATAGCCAAGATTAAGGGGCTGCGTGAACAGGGAATCACGGCATACGGATATACAGGGAGCTACCAGATTCCTGTAAGAACACTGACAGGAAGCATTACTCAGGACATTATGGTTGTAGACGAACTGATTGGTACAGGTGAGATAGCGATTTCTGACCATCGTTCTTCACAGCCTACATACGAGGAATTTCTCAGGGTTTGTGCGGATACACGTCTTGGCGGTATTCTTTCCGGCAAAGCCGGTATCATCAACATTCACCT
>JALENF010000148.1 GCA_022767945.1 Bacillota bacterium | reverse complement strand
GATATGAGCAGGATTTTTCAGCCGGACCAGAGTACATTTCTGGGATTCCACCGCCTGTCTATAATGGGCCTGGACGAGAGCGGAATGCAGCCTTTTATGCTGAATGAATATGCTGTTCTATGCAACGGTGAAATTTATGGTTTTAGAAAGATTAAGAAGGAACTGGAGTCGAAAGGGTACTCCTTCAACAGCGATTCTGACTGTGAGATACTGATTCCCCTGTTCATCGAATACGGCACAGAAATGTTCGCGAAGCTCGATGCGGAATTTGCTATGATTCTGTATGATATGAAAAACCACGGTATTATGGCTGCCCGTGACCCGATCGGTATCAGACCTCTATATTATGGCTATGATAAAGCGGGCGGGATACTGTTTGCATCGGAAGCCAAAAACCTGACAGGTCTGTGCGACGGAAGGATTATGCCGTTTCCTCCGGGCCATTACTACAAGGACGGAGAGTTCGTATGCTACAGAGACATGACTGAAGTGGCTCAGGTGTCATACGATTCTCTGGACGAGATTGCAGATAAGATTCACGATAAGCTTGTTGCGGGCATCGAAAAGCGTCTGGATGCTGATGCACCTGTCGGCTTCCTGCTTTCAGGCGGTCTGGACTCCTCTCTGGTGTGTGCCGTTTCTGCCAGACTGCTTGACAGGCCTATCGAGACCTTTGCAATCGGAATGTCTGAGGATGCTATCGATCTGAAGTACGCCAGGGAAGTGGCTGACTTCATCGGAAGCAATCATCATGAAATAATAATCACCAGGGAAGATGTTATCGCGGCAATTCCTGATGTCGTTCATCTTCTTGGTACTTACGATATAACCACCATACGTGCTTCAGTGGGTATGTATCTGCTGTGCAAGGCAATACATGAAACCACTGACATCAGAGTTCTCCTGACAGGAGAGATTTCCGACGAGCTGTTCGGCTACAAGTATACGGACTTTGCACCGTCAGCCGAGGCCTTCCAGGAAGAATCTGCAAAGAGAATTCGCGAGCTGCATATGTACGATGTCCTCCGTGCAGACAGATGCATCTCCGTAAACTCTCTGGAAGCCAGAGTTCCTTTCGGCGACCTGGATTTCGTAGAATACGTGATGTCCATCGACCCTGAAAAGAAGCTGAACAGATACGGCAAGGGAAAGTACCTGCTGCGCCACGCTTTCGACAGAGATGTTTATCTGCCCGAGTCGATTCTTATGCGTGAAAAAGCTGCATTCTCCGACGCTGTAGGTCACTCCATGGTGGACTACATCAAAGCTTACGCAGAGTCAAAATACACTGATGAGGAATTTGAGGAGCTGAAGGAACAATATCCTGATCCGCATCCGTTCACCAAGGAATCATTAATGTATCGTGAACTGTTTGAGGGCTTCTATCCGGGACAGTCGCAGATGATAGCTGGCTACTGGATGCCGAACAAAGAATGGGAAGGCTGTGACGTAGACGATCCATCCGCAAGATTTCTCTACAACTACGGCGCGAGTGGAATATAATTTTTTACAAATTGTTAAGCAAAAGCCGCGGGAACGTGTCTCAACGTGTCCCGCGGCTTTTTCAATCGCTTCAGCGATTATATTCTTCTTATTTTAAGTACTGCTTCAGCTCGTCAACCTTGTTCAGCTCCTCCCATGGAAGGCTGATGTCAGTTCTTCCGAAGTGACCATAGGCTGCTGTCTGTCTGTAGATTGGTCTTCTCAGATCCAGATTCTTAATGATTGCAGCAGGTGTAAGCTCAAAGTGTCTGCTTACGATGTCTGCGATCTCTTCATCAGGAAGCTTACCCGTTCCGAATGTGTCTACCATGATAGAAACAGGTTCAGCGATACCGATTGCATATGCCAGCTGGATTTCGCATCTGTCCGCAAGTCCTGCAGCTACAACATTCTTAGCGGCATGTCTTGCAGCATATGTAGCGGAACGGTCAACCTTTGTAGGATCCTTTCCTGAGAAGGCACCGCCGCCATGACGTGCATATCCGCCGTAAGTATCTACGATAATCTTTCTTCCTGTCAGACCGGAGTCTCCGTTAGGTCCGCCGATTACGAATCTTCCTGTAGGATTTACGAAATACTTTGTTTCATCATCAAGAAGTTCAGCAGGAATGATAGGCTTGATAACGTATTCAATCAGGTCAGCTTTGATCTGTTCCTGGGTTGCATCAGGGTCGTGCTGAGTTGAAATAAGAACAGTGTCGATTCTCTTAACCTTGTCACCGTCGTATTCAACAGTTACCTGAGTCTTTCCGTCAGGTCTCAGGTACTTTAATGTGCCGTCTTTTCTGACCTTGGTCAGCTGAAGTGCAAGCTTGTGAGCCAGTGAAATTGGCATAGGCATAAGCTCAGGTGTTTCGTTGCATGCATATCCGAACATGATTCCCTGGTCTCCTGCGCCGCCGACCTCGTCATTTGTTCCAAGTGCGATGTCTGCAGACTGCTCGTCGATTGCAGTCAGAATTGCACAGGTCTGGCCGTCAAAACCGTACTTTGCTCTGTCGTAGCCTATGTCTGTGATTACCTTTCTTACAATCTTTGGAATGTCGACATAACAGTCAGTGCTGATTTCTCCCATTACCATAGCATAGCCTGTAGTTGTTGTAGTTTCGCAGGCAACTCTTCCGTATGGATCCTGTTCAAGAATAGCATCAAGGACAGCATCCGAAATCTGGTCACAGATTTTATCAGGATGTCCTTCAGTTACTGATTCAGAAGTGAATAGTTTTTTCATTTTTTTCTCCTTTCTCAAATCCCTTATTGTCCATTACATTAAAAAAACCTTTCCTGCAAAGAAAAGGTTTGACTTCGATATAATCTTAATCGCTCCTCATCTTCCAGTCCATCGTCCTGTAGGATTTAGCACCTTTTCTGCCGTATACAGGTCTCGCATGTCAGTCATACAATCAACCCACATAAGGCACACAGGTTGCCGGGCGTCACCGGGCCTATTCCCTCAGCCTCTCTTAATAAGGATTTGCAATACACATTATACTTTCAAGAAAGCCGGTTGTCAAGCCGGATTTAGGGTACATGCAAATAATTGGAATATTGAATTTTTGCAGAAATAGGATATACTTTAAACATATAATATATTGAGGAGTGTTACGGTTGAGCAAGGAAAGGTTCACTCTCATTGAGGGTGGTTTGAGTCAAAACAGTATATCGGACTGCAGAAAAAGGCTGGAGCTGTGTCATATTACAAACACGCGCCTTATGGGCGTGCTGGCAATGTATATGAGGTTTGAACTTGAAGATATGCCATATCCCTGCATTCATCAGTTTTTCTATTTTGATGCAGAGGAATTCGGCTTCGAAAGCTATAAGAGCGTAAAAGGCAACGACATGCACAGAGTGTACGAAATAGGCGGGGGCATGATGGGCGGCCTGGGCGGCGAGCCGGTAAACC
>JALENF010000139.1 GCA_022767945.1 Bacillota bacterium | reverse complement strand
TGACAATCTGGTAGTATCCTCAGCTCCACATTTAGTTACAAATCTGGATACCAGAAAGACCATGCTTATGGTTATCGGAGCGTTAATACCTTCCTTTGGTGTTAGTATTGCGGTTTTCGGACCTAGAGTTATTTCACTGACTCTTGTGTGTGTAATTGCAAGTATGGGTTTTGAATGGCTGTACAACAGGCTTATGCACAAGAGACAGACTGTCGGCGACATGTCTGCTGCTCTGACCGGTGTACTGATTGCGTTCAACGTACCTTCAAGCTTCCCTTACTGGATGGCTGTAATCGGATGTTTCGTTGCAATTATTATCGTTAAGCAGATTTACGGCGGAATCGGCCGCAATGTTGTTAACCCTGCTATTACAGCAAGAATCGTATTATTTATCTCCTTCGCAACTGAAATGACTACATGGCCGGTTGCAAGAATGTCAGGAATTGACGCTGAAACAAGTGCTACTCCTCTTGGAATCCTGGCAGAAGGAAATATTGCCGATCTTCCATCAAACAAGGAAATGTTCTTAGGATTTATCGGAGGTTCAATGGGTGAAGTCAGTGCTCTTGCACTGTTAATCGGTGGACTGTTCCTGATCTGGAAGAAGATTATTTCTCCAATCATTCCTGCATGCTTCATCGGAACTGTTTTCGTAATTGCGTTAGCATACTACGGAATCGGCGGCGGAGATGTAAGTGCGTTCAGCATGGCAATCTTCCATGTATGTGCCGGCGGTGTAATGCTTGGAGCATTCTTCATGGCAACTGACTATGTAACATCACCAATCATGCCTCTCGGTAAGGTTATCATGGGTGTAGGATGCGGTATAATAACAATGGTTATCAGACTGTGGGGTTCATATCCGGAAGGAGTATCCTTCTCCATCCTGTTAATGAACATCATGACTCCGCTGATTGACCAGTTATGTATCAAACTGACATATGGAGGTGCAAAGAAAAATGAAAAATAATAATACATTCAAAGAATATGTTGCACCTATTCTGGTTCTGGTATGCATCTGTCTGGTTGTTACCGGAGCATTAGCAGCTACGTACGGGGTTGCAAAACCTATTATCGATGCGAACACTATCAAAGCTGCCAACGAAGCAAGAGCTGAGCTTCTTCCTGCTGCTGATTCATTCACTGAATTCGACGGAGATCTGGCTGTCTGCGAAGAAGGCAAAGTATTTGCTACAGAATGCTACATCGCTGATAACGGAAGCGGTATGGTTGTAACTGTAAGCACTAAGTCATTCGGCGGTGCTCTGATTGAAATGATCGGTATCGACGGAGACGGAAAAATCACAGGCGTTAAGGTTACATCACATGGAGATACTCCGGGTCTTGGAACTAAGGCTCATGCAGCTGACCACGTTGCCCAGTATAAGGGACTGTCTGAACTGACATCAACATCAGCTAAGGATGATCCAAGTGTTAACCATATTACAGGTGCTACAATTTCATCAAACGCAGTTCATTATGGTGTTTATTGCGCACTTGAACAGAGCAAGATAGTAGGAGGTGCGAACTAATGGATAAAAAAGTAAGTAAATTAAGCATCCTTACTAAAGGTATCATAAAGGAAAACCCGGTTCTTGTACTGTTACTGGGTACTTGTCCTACACTGGCGACTACTTCATCCGCTATCAATGGTATCGGTATGGGTATTTCCGCTACAGCAGTATTAATCTGCTCTAACATTGTAATTTCACTGTTAAGAAAAGTAATTCCTGATAAGGTTAGAATCCCTTGCTACATCGTAGTAATTGCAGGTTTCGTAACAGTAGTACAGATGCTGCTGCAGGCATTCGTACCTTCACTGTACGCTTCGCTGGGTCTGTTCATTCCACTGATCGTAGTAAACTGTATCATCCTGGGAAGAGCAGAAATGTTTGCAAGCAAGAATAATCCTTTCGATTCCGCTCTTGACGGTGTCGGAATGGGTCTTGGATTCACACTGGCTCTTGGTATCATGGGTCTGATCAGAGAGTTCATCGGATGCGGAACTATGTTCGACATCCCTGTACAGACTTTCTTACCTGGAATGGGAATCTTCAACCTGGCTCCGGGCGGATTCTTCGTATTTGGTATCTTGGTTGCTATCGTAAACTTCATTACTAAGGGCAAGGGCACAAGAAAGAGCTTCGGATGCGAAGGCTGCGCTATGGCTGCTATGTGCGGAGGCGCAAGAAAAGAAAAAGAATGTCAGAAAGGAGCTGAAGCATAATGTCAACAATAACTATAATGATGTCAGTTATTCTTGTTAATAACTATGTACTGTCTCAGTTCCTGGGTATCTGTCCTTTCCTTGGCGTATCTAAGAAATTAGATGCAGCTGCAGGTATGGGCTTTGCCGTAATTTTCGTAATGGTTCTTGCAACAGCTGCAACATGGCCAATCATGCAGGTTCTGGACACTTTTAAAATCGGATATTTACAGACTGTAGTATTCATTCTGGTAATCGCTGCTTTAGTACAGCTGGTTGAAATGATTCTGAAGAAATTCATCCCGGCACTTCACAAGTCACTGGGTGTATATCTTCCTCTGATCACTACTAACTGTGCGGTTCTTGGTGTATGTATCTCCAACATCGATTCAGGATACGGATACTTCACATCACTTTGCAACGCTGCCGGCGCAGGTATCGGTTTCTTACTTGCAATGGTACTGTTTGCAGGTGTAAGAGGAAAGCTTGAGAACGAAGAAGGCGTTCCTGAAGCTTTCAAGGGCGTTCCTCTAACATTAATCACTGCTGCTATGTTATCCCTGGGCTTCATGGGCTTCAGCGGATTGTTCCAGTAAGAAGGAGGGATAGGAATGTTAACACCAATTTTAATCGTAGTTGCAATCGGTTTTGTTTGTGCTGCTATACTGACTATCGCTTCCAAGGTATTCTATGTACCGGTTGATGAAACATTTGCAAAGCTTCGTGCTGAGTTACCGGGTGCTAACTGTGGTGCCTGCGGATATACAGGCTGTGACGACTATGCAAATGCAATCGCTGCAGACCACTCACTGAGCTGCTCTCTATGTCCTGTAGGTGGTGCAGATGTTGCCGCTGCTCTTGCTAACGTTCTGGGTGTAGAAGCAGGTGCTGCTGACAAGCAGGTTGCCGTTGTTAGATGTAACGGAACGAAAGATGCAGCAAAGACAATTATGGAGTACAGAGGTGTAAGCACATGTACTGCTGCAAAGCAGTTCTTTGGCGGATTAAGTGCCTGCCCTCACGGCTGTATCGGTCTGGGTGACTGTGCTGCTGCCTGCGACTTCAACGCTATTCAGATCTGTGACGGAGTTGCCGTTGTAAACAGAGACAACTGTGTAGGCTGCGGTGTCTGTGCCAAGACTTGTCCTAACTCAGTTATCAGCATTCAGTCAGCTAAGAACCTTGTTGTCGTTCAGTGTAACTCAAAGGAAAAGGGTGCTGTTGCGAGAAAGGCATGCTCAAATGCATGTATCGGTTGCATGAAGTGCGCCAAGGCATGTAAGTTCGAAGCAATCACTGTTGAAAACAATCTGGCTTCCATCGATCCTGACAAGTGTAAGAACTGCGGATTATGCGCTAAGGAGTGTCCAACAGGTGCTATCAACAACATGAGAGTCAAGAAGGCTCCGGCAAAGCCGGCAGCTCCTAAGGCCGCTCCTGCTGCTAAGGCAGAGGCTGAAGCTCCTAAGGCAGAAGCAAAAGCCGAGGAAAAGGCTGAAGCATAATTTGATATTGTACCACTTAGGTGGTTTGAGAATACCCCTGCCGAGCGGCAGGGGTATTTTTTAGGACATTAGAACCCCTGCGGGTGTTGAAGCCGCAGGGGTTCTTTCTGTCTAGTAAAGAATCCCGCCACGTTTGACGTGAGTGTCGATGATTTCCGTTTTTTGCCTGGTGCAGCAACTGGCAATGGTGGAATTTGAGTCTATGAGGGTTTTGATAGCAAGAGATACCCTTGAATATCTATACATGGCACGAGTTTCAGCCCAAAGATTACTTGGATACTGTCGAAAATCTGCCCCAGTCATATAAGGGTGCATATAAAGTGTTTTTTAAAACAACTCTTTATAATTGATTTACCATATATATTTCTATATAATTTGATTATGTAACAAAGGGATTTGCATACTAGAATTCTAGGAGTTTATAAATATGTTAAGAAGATATGTTGAACAGATTCTGAATTTATATAACTATATAGACGGCCTCGTTATTACCGACCAAAATGGTAATATTGAGTATTATCAGACATTTAGACCTGATATTAATAATATGAAGGAAAAAGATCTGCTTGGCAAGCACATTCTGGAAATATATCCGGATTTAACAGAGGAGACTAGCAGTATTCTGAGGGTTTTGAGAACGGGAAAACCGATATTTAACGAACAGCAGGATCTGATAAATCGAAATGGGCAATGCATTAAAGCTGTAAATACTACATTGCCGATAAAAGAAGGGGATACAATTATTGGTGCGGTAGATGTCTCCAGGTATCTTGATTCTGAATACGAACGTCAGGATATAACACTTTCTACCAAAGAGAATATCTCGATAAAAAACCTGTATTCTATTGATGACATTATAACCGGATCACAGAGTATGGAACTGATAAAGAATAGAATACCTCGTATTGCATCTACAGATTCTTCGGTACTCATATATG
>JALENF010000132.1 GCA_022767945.1 Bacillota bacterium | reverse complement strand
ATATCTGAAATTAAATATGTGTCGCCTTGGTCAAGTGGTCAAGACGTAGCCCTCTCACGGCTGAATCAGGGGTTCGACTCCCCTAGGCGATACCAGATTTTCAAGCAAAGGCGCTTCGGATACACCCGAAGTGTCTTTTTTCATTATTACAGTAATTTACACTGAATTGGTTTTGATAGAAGTATGCCATGAAAAAGGCACTACGCTCAAGGAGGCAGCTGATGGAATACGATGACGATAAACTACATGAGGAATGCGGCGTGTTCGGCATTTGGAGCACGGACAACATAAACGCCGCTCAGTATATCTACTACGGTCTGGTAGCACTTCAGCACCGGGGGCAGGAATCTGCGGGAATTGTCGTTTGCGATACCTGCGGTCCCATCGGAAATATAAATGCCCATAAGGGTATGGGACTGGTCAGCGAGGTCTTCCCTGCTGATGTTCTTGATAAGCTGAGGGGTAACATAGGAATCGGACACGTCAGGTATTCGACTACCGGTGCCAGCTGTGAGGAAAATGCTCAGCCTATATTTCTCAATTATGCCAAGGGGACTCTTGCTCTTGCGCACAACGGCAATGTTACCAACGCAGGAAAGATGCGGGAGGAACTGGAGGCTGAGGGTGCGATTTTCCGCGGAACAACAGATTCTGAGGTTATAGCATATAAAATTGCAGAGGAAAGAATGAGTCTTGCTTCTATCGAGGAAGCTGTGTGCAAGGTTTCCCGGGAGCTGACCGGCGGATATGCCCTGCTCATAGTCAGTCCCCAGAAGCTGATTGGTGTACGCGATCCATATGGTCTGAAGCCTCTCTGTCTTGGACGCAGGGACAATTCATATATTCTTGCATCTGAGAGTACGGCCCTGGCAGCTGTGGATGCAGAGTTTGTACGCGATATTCTTCCGGGTGAGATGATTTCCATTACGAGAAACGGTGTAGAATCAAGTATTATTATGTCGGTTCCGACAAAGGCTCATTGTATCTTTGAATATATATATTTTGCAAGGCTGGATTCGGTCATCGACGGTGTAAGTGTATATGATGCACGTGTCCGTGGAGGAATGGCACTTGCCAGAAGATATCCTGTTGACGCGGATGTGGTTACAGGGGTTCCCGACTCGGGTCTTGCCGCTGCAGCCGGATATGCTAGGGAATCCGGAATTCCGTTTCAGCTTGCATTTTCGAAAAACAGTTATGTAGGCAGAACCTTCATCAAGCCGTCTCAGGAGGAACGAATGAGTGCGGTTCACATGAAGCTGCGAGTTATAGAAAGTGTGGTCAGAGGAAAAAAGGTGGTTCTGATTGATGATTCAATCGTCAGAGGAACGACCATTGCCAACCTTATTGTCATGATGAGAAAGGCCGGAGCAAAGGAGGTTCATGTAAGAATCAGTTCCCCTCCTTTCCTTTATCCGTGTTACTACGGCACAGACGTTCCGGACAACTCACAGCTGATTGCCAACAGATACTCCTCTGAGGAAATCAGACAGAAAATCGGTGCCGATTCGCTCGGCTACATGATGAAGGAGGATCTGAACGAGATGACCGGTGAGCTGGAAGTGTGTAAGGCATGCTTTGACAGCAGCTACCCCGTCCTTTAACTTTGCCCGTTTTTTATATAAGTACAATAAATCGAAGCATTGCACAAAAAAACACTTGCGTAGTGCTTCGATTTATGTTAAATTATAGTGGTGCATGGAGGATTGACCGAGTGGCTAAGGAGCTTGATTGGAAATCAAGTAAGGTGTAACAGCCCCGTGGGTTCGAGTCCCATGTCCTCCGCCAGACTATGAGCAGACAGAAATGTCTGCTCATTTTTTCTTTCGTCATCTTATTTTGATTCTCGTCATCTTATTCTCTGCCTTGCCTGGGGGATCTGTGGTACTTTGCAGTTCAAAAAAAACGTTTTATGCCACTCGTGATAGCATCAAGCATATCCGAAACAGGTTAAATCAATAGAATCAGGGTAGAGTGATAGGAAAAACTATCGCTCTACCCTGTTGTTTTAGATTTTTATTTAGACTTTATGTACTTGACAGCTGACATCGGACCGTAGTATGTCTTTCCGTCAATCACCTTGTAGGCTCTTGCCTTGTAGTAATATGTCTTGCCCTTTACAAGTCTTTTACCCTTTACGTTGTAGTAGTTTCTGATAATGTAAGTTGAACCCTTAGTTACAGCCTTCTTGTATACTGCGTAAGGTTTAGCATTTTTGCTCGTCGATCTGTAGATGATGATTCCGCTCTTATCCGCTTTCTGTCCTTTTGGAACCTTGACAGTTACTCTTATGCCTTTCTTTACTTCTTTAGTGCTCAGGGTAACAGTAGTCTTTACTTTCTTGATTGCTGCCTTCTGAGCTGCAATGGTTTCCTCTTTGGTCGGCGGAATACTGTCCACGAACTCTAATTCAAACGTACTATAATGGCTGGTACGGACATTTGCATATTTATTAGTTCCGCTGCCAAGAATCTCTGTATAGCTTACTTCATTCTTATTACCTTCTGACTTGTGTGTTATCTTGGCATACTTTTCATCTACGTCAGATGGAACCGGAAGAGGGAACTGCATATCGCTTCCGTTCAGATACTCACTGTTATCGTTCTCAAGTGAGACAGATTCTCCGACCTTCTCATTGTTTTTCAGTCCGACAACCTCCGGATGAACCTCGTAGCTGATGCTTTTCGGTACCAGTTTCACATTTAATTCATTATTCTCAAGCGATGCTTTAACGGTCAGGCTGATTTCTGAAATCTTGGCCGCCAGATTGACGTCGATTTTTTGCGCCCCTGCCTTCAGAAGCCCATTGGCCAGTCCGGAGCTTACGAATTTGCTTGAGTTGAATGCCTTGTTTAGTCCAGTTACAGGCTTTTTGCTTCCAGCATCGCTGCTCAGTATTTCCGATGTGATT
>JALENF010000110.1 GCA_022767945.1 Bacillota bacterium | reverse complement strand
AATCGAGTTCAGTTCAGTATCCAGTCTGGACTGAATCTCAGTCGGAAGAGGATCACCGTAAATGCTGTGAGCTCTCTCCATACATGTCTTACGCAGTGTTTCCTCGGCTCCCTCAATTTTTGGAGGGAATTTACCCTTTGGAACAGGAAGAATGCTTCCGTCCACCATATCGGCAATCTTATTTGTATTCTCTATTACAACTTCCCTGGCGACATCCTCGCCAAGGTAGCTGAACTCCTCCATCATTTCGTCGGTGGTTCTCATGTAGAGACCCTGTCCGTTTTCTGCATCCTTGTAACCCATTCCGGCCATCAGGATGTTGCGGTATATTGCCGAATCAGGTTCATCGTAGTGCGCATCTGTAGTTGCCACCACAGGTTTACCAAGCTTCTTTCCAAGAGCAACAACCTTTCTGTTAAACTCCCTTATATCCTCTTCACCTGAAACCATGCCCTTTTCTATCATAAACCTGTTGTTTATTACAGGCTGGATTTCCAGATAGTCATAGAATGACGCGATTTCCTCCAGTTCAGCATCAGATACGCCTCTGACAATTGCACTGAGGTATACAGTGCGATTTCCTCCAGTTCAGCATCAGATACGCCTCTGACAATTGCACTGTATACCTCTCCTGCTTCACAGGCAGATCCGATAATAAGTCCTTCTCGGTGCTGCGCTATTACCGATTTAGGTAATCTCGGTCTCTTATAAAAGTAATTCAGATGTGAATAAGATACCAGCTTGTATATGTTCTTAAGACCCTCCTGAGTTCTTGCGATAAGAATGATATGATTGGTCTTCGGAGTCTTGTAATCCAGATTTCCGTCCTGGTCATACCAGCCCTTATCCTCGAAAACATAGCCTTCCATACCATATATTATCTTAATGTTAACCGGATTTTCCTTATCTCCGGCCAGCTTTTTTGCTGTCTTTGCAGCGTCAGGGAAGCTCTGTACAACACCGTGGTCTGTAATAGCCACGGCCGGCTGTCCCCAGCCTGCAGCTGTCTTTACAAGGGTTGCCACGTCGTTCAGACCATCCATTGCGCTCATCTTTGTGTGTGCATGAAGTTCTACACGTTTTCCCCCTTCATAGGTATCTTTACGTTTTGCACGTTTTCCCTTGTTAATATCTTTTATCATTACTGCGAGGCAGTTATCGTATCTGTCCCATTCAGTTTCGCCCCGTACCTTTATATAATCCCCGTTCTTAAGCAGTTTGTCGATTTCCTCCCATTTTTCATTTGAGCAGAAACACTTAAGACATGTGGAGGTTTTCTGATCCGTAATCAGAAGCGTAACCAATTTTTTCTCATTTCGAATAGGTCGTGCCTCTTTCTTAAACAGTATACCCTCAAGGGTTACGAGTCCTGAATCTGCGGCAAGGCCGCTCATCGGCACAGAAGGGGTGTCTATATTCTTTCCCATAATGCGGTTTCCCTCAGCCGGAGCTTCCTTCTCACGCTCCCTGCGCTTGAAACCGCCGCCGTAACCGTTTCCGCCGTTAAAGCCGTTTCCGCCCCCTGCACTATTGCCGGTTCCGGCAGAACCTCCGCCTGCTGTCTGTTTTGATGAATGATCACTCTTAGCTCTGGCAGCAGAAGCCCTGGCATCGGAAACAGACCTTTTAATATCAGTCTCCTCGGCCTCGTGCCATTTTTCTGAGGCAATTTCATAGTTCTCTTCATCGTTGATGAAGGAAACATCAACATTCATGTCGAAGTTTTCATTAAGGAGCTTCTTAAACAGCACTGCCACATTTTTGTTGAGCTGTGCTGTTGCAAACTTCCCTAAAGTATGGATAACAAGCTTCTTCCCGTCAAAATCAAATTTATCCTTTATTATGCTCTGGGTCCATACCACATAATCCCCATTAACTATGTCTATCATATGAGGTATAAACAGGGAGACAATTTCTTCTCCTGTCAGGAAAACATTTTCATATATAAAGTTAAATTTTACATCCTTAAGATCTCCAAACTGATGCGCCACAATTCCTGCAATCTTATGCACATCAAGATTAGGTATAATAAAATTGAGCCGAAGTGTTATGGTTAACACTCCGGTCTCTCTGGAAATAACTGCTTCAGTAATATCATATTTGTATTGACTTTTCTCGTGAGCACCAAGCTTTGCCCAGTCTATGCTGCTGTCAATCAGATTTCTCATAGCTTAAATTACTTACCCTTTTATCACTTTTATCAGTTCATCTACAATTTCTTCTTCTCTGACGGTTTTGATAACCTGTCCTTTTGCAAAGATTACGCCTTTGCCGTCGCCGCCGGCCACACCGAAATCAGCCTCCTTTGCCTCTCCCGGGCCGTTAACCACACATCCCATTACTGCGACCTTGAGGTTTTCGGGAAGCTCCTCCTGTTCAAGACGTCTGTCCACCTCTTCAGCCAGCTTTTCCAGTGCAATTCTCGTCCGGCCGCATGTCGGGCAGGAAACCAGGTTCACCCTCTGCGGGCGCAGTCCTATTGCCTGAAGGATTTCCTTTGCATATCTTACCTCTTCCACCGGATCAGCAGTCAGGGAAACTCTCATCGTATCTCCGATTCCGTCAAGAAGCAGCGCTCCTATTCCGACAGCTGATTTGACCTTACCGCGCTTCAGGGTTCCCGCCTCTGTAATTCCAATATGTATTGGATGGTCGGTTCGCTCTGCAACCAGCCTGTGAGCGAGATAATTCATCCTCACGTCAGACGATTTCAGTGAAACGACCAGGTTGTCATAGCCCATTGACTCGATCAGCTTCACATTTCTGACTGCGCTTTCAGCCAGCCCCTCTGCAGTCACTCCGCCGTTCTTTTCCACGATATCCTTCTCCAGTGAGCCGGAGTTTACGCCGATTCTGATAGGGATGTTCTTCTCTCTGGCAGCTTTGACCACTGCCTCTACCCTTTCTCTGGAACCTATGTTTCCCGGGTTGATTCTTATTTTGTCTGCACCGGCTTCAATCGCTCCGATGGCAAGTCTGTAATCAAAATGAATGTCTGCAACCAGAGGCACCTCAGTCCTCTGCTTCACTCTTTGGAAGGTTTCTACCGCTGCCCGGTCGGGAACGGCAATTCTGACAATCTCACATCCCTCGGCAGTCAGCTCTCCGATCTGTTTTACCAGAGCCTCCTCGTCGTGGGAATCAACATTAGTCATAGACTGAATGGAAACAGGTGCTCCTCCGCCTATGGTTATACTGCCGCATTTCACGCTTTTTCTCATGTAAACAACCTCACAATATCATTCCATGTAACGAATATTATCAAAGCGAACAGAAGCATAATTCCGATTGCATGGATTTTTCCTTCCATTTCATCGGTCATGCGTCTTCCGAGAATCTTTCTTATTATTACGAAAAGTACTCTTCCTCCGTCCAGTGCAGGTAGAGGAAGCATATTGATTACGGCAAGGTTAAGGCTCATAAGAACCACCAGGTTGCCGAAATATGTCCATCCATAGGTAGTCGTATCTCCGGCGAGATCGATAATGCCCACCGGTCCGGAAAGGTCAGACATCGGGACTTCTCCTGTTATCAGCATTCCCAGAGAATTCAGCATCAGATCTCCCAGATACCAGGTTGCCTTCCACCCGATAACAAGTGAATGGTAGGTTATCGTTGCTACCGCGATGGCTATCAGCAGGTTCATTGCCGAACCTGCAATCAGTATGGCAACCTTCGCCCACGCCGGCTTATTTCCAAATGCCCGATCGTCATCAGATTCCTCGTCTTCACCTTCCATTGCACAGAATCCGCCGATGGGAATCAGTCGAATGGAATACATGGTTTCCCCCTTTTGTCTCTGAAAAACCGCAGGACCCATTCCAAAGGCAAACTCATTAACCTTCACTCCCACAGCCTTTGCAGCCAGAAAGTGCCCCAGCTCATGAGGGAAAATCAAAAGTACAAACAGAATTATAGCATAAACTGCTGTCATATTCTTTCTCTAATCTCCTTACGAATTTCTTTATCAATATTTATAATATCTTCCAACTCTAAATTATATGTAGGATTATGCTTTTCTAATATATCTTCCAGAGTTCTCTGTATGTCGATAAATGATATCTGCTCCTTAAGGAACATGTCTACAAGAACCTCATTTGCCCCATTCAGAACAACCGGATAACTTCCCCCTGCCTCCGATGCCTGATAAGCCAGCCTGATGCAGCGGAACACGTCAGGATCCGGTTTCTCAAATGTCAGATGCGCCGCGTCTTCAAAGAAATCCAGACCTTTGCCGCCATATGGAATTCTTTCAGGGTAACCTAAGGCTACGCTGATAGGGATTCTCATATCGGGAAGTCCCAGCTGGGCGATTACAGACGTATCCTCAAATTCGACTGCTGAGTGAACTATGCTCTGCGGGTGTACCAGTATCTGAATCCTGTCCAGCGGCACATCGAAGAGCCATTTTGCTTCAATAACCTCGAGTCCTTTGTTCATCATTGTTGCAGAATCGATTGTGATTTTCCGGCCCATGGTCCATTTCGGATGCTTAAGTGCCTGTGCAAGTGTAACCCTTTCCAGCTGCTCCATCGTGTAGCCTCTGAAAGGACCACCGGAAGCAGTGAGAAGAATTCTGCTGACAGTCTTGCCTTCGTTGCCCTGCAGGCACTGAAAAATTGCACTGTGTTCACTGTCTACAGGCAGCATCTTCACATTATGCCTGGACACCTGATCCATGATTACCTGTCCGCCGGCAACCAGGGTCTCTTTATTTGCAAGGGCGATATCCTTTCCCTTTTCTATTGCTCTATAGGTTGGAACAAGCCCTCTCATTCCCATAAGTGAGTTAAGCACCACGTCGCTGTCATACTCAGCCGCTGCTGTCTGACCCTCCTCACCGTAGCAGACCTGAAGTCCCGGAAATTCCGCCTGGAGTCTACCTGCATCTTCCTCACGTGCCACGGCAACAAGTTCAGGATTGAATTCCTTTATCTGCTTTATCATACGCTCTATATTGGAACCGCAGGTCAAAGCGGTAATACGAAAGCTCTCTCTGTTTTCTCTGATCACATCCAGGGCCTGTGTTCCTATAGAACCTGTACTTCCCAGTATTGCAATTTTTTTCATGTAATTCCTCCCGGATATATGTCTTTAGTTCAGTATCAGAGCAATGTAATAGAAGATTACAGGCGCAGTGAACAGCACACTGTCAAAACGATCCATAATTCCGCCATGTCCCGGAATCAGATTTCCGTAATCCTTGATTCCCATCTTTCTCTTGTATGCACTTGCGGTAAGATCACCGAACTGTGAGAATACAGCTGCAATCAGTCCCATAATAAGGCAGTGCCACCAGATTTCCGGCACGACAATGTACCCGAAAATACCGCAGCAGACAACACTTCCAATCGTGCCTCCAACAGCACCTTCTATGGTTTTCTTCGGGCTCAGGTTAGGACACAGCTTGTGCTTTCCGAAAAGGTATCCGCTGAAATATGCGAAAATATCGGTACAGAAAGCAGACAGCAGAACCATCCATATCAGAATCGAGTAATTCGGATCCTGATCTACAAGAACCACGTGGAATGAGAAGAATACCACGTATATTATGCCTGTCATTGTAGCCATGGCATCAAGCGGTGATCTCTCTGTAGTCCTGAACATGTAAAGTGAACTAAGCATAATGCTGCCGGCAAGCCATGCACATAACAGCTCAAAATTTCCAGGTGCAGCTGCATTCAGTACATACAGAACTATTATTGCAAGATATGCAAGGTTGTAGCACGGGTTTATGCCCATCGCCTTAAATCCGTCAAAAAACTCTTTCACACCGATTGCAGCAATAATAATGCAAAGAGCCAGAAGCGGATATCCGCCCAGATATACCAGCACCAGTAGCGGCACCATGGCAAGTCCTGAGATTACTCTGGTTTTCATATTATTTTCTACCTCCAAATCTGCGATCCCGGTTCTGATAAACCTCGATCGTTTTCTTAAATTCTTCCGGCGTAAAGTCGGGCCATAACACGTCCGTAAAGACAAACTCGCTGTATGCGCTCTGCCACAGCAGAAAATTGGACAGGCGTTCCTCTCCGCTGGTTCTTATTATCAGATCGGGATCCGGTATATTTCCGTTCTCATCTCCGGTATAAAGATATCTGCTCAGAAGCTCTTCTGTAATTTCCGTATCTTCACCCAGTACTCCCTCTCTTATGTCCTCATTGATCCTGTTCACAGCACGAACAATTTCTGCCCTGCTTCCGTAATTTAGGGCTATGTTAAACTGCAGTCCTGTATTGCTTGCAGTGGCTGCCAGTGACTTTTCGATTCTGTTTCTCGCTTCTTCAGGTATGACGCTGTAGTCTCCCAGGATTCTGACTCTTACATTATTTGCATTGAGTTCCTCCAGTTCACTGTCAACATATTTCACCAGAAGCTTGAATATTCCGCTTACCTCCTCATCAGAACGTTTCCAGTTTTCTGTCGAAAATGCGTAAACGGTAAGGTGCTTCACACCTAATGTTGATGATGTCTTTATTATTTCCTTCATTGCAAGCATTCCCGCATTGTGTCCGGCAACTCTCGGCAGAAAGCGCTTCTTCGCCCATCTTCCATTTCCGTCCATAATAATTGCAATGCTTGCAGGTATTCTGTTCATATCAAGCATAATTAATATCCCGCCGTTTTTCCCTTAAACTTATTGCAGGGCTGTCCCGGAATGGAACAGCCCGAAAAAGTTTCTATTAAGTTTATACTTCCATAATCTCCTTGTCTTTAACCGCAACAATATCGTCAATTTTCTTAATCGCTGCTTCAATTGTCTTCTGAACCTTATCAAGTTCCTTCTTCAGATCGTCCTCTGTCAGTTCTCCGTCCTTCTGTTCTTTCTTCAGATGATCGTTTGCATCTCTTCTAAGATTTCTTACTGCAACTTTAGCCTGTTCACCCATCTTCTTTGTTGTCTTTGTAAGTTCTTTTCTTCTCTCCTCTGTAACCTGAGGGATCGCCAGTCTGATGCACTTACCGTCATTGGTAGGTGTGATGCCGATTTCAGCGATGTTGATAGCCTTTTCAATCTCTCCGATGCTCTTTACATCAAAAGGTGAAATCAGAAGAGTTCTTGGATCAGGAACCGAAACATTGGACAGGCTCTTTAACGGTGTAGGGCTTCCGTAATAGTTTACCATTACCTTGTCCAGAAGCGCCGGATTAGCTCTGCCGGCTCTTACAGTGTTCAGATCTTCCTTTAAAAGTGCAATGCTCTTATCAATTTTTTCTTCTAAAGATTTGTGTGAATGACTCATGGTTATCCTCCTAAAATATAGTCATATGTGCCTTGCTTATTTAATAAGCGTACCGATTTTCTCTCCGCATACTGCCTTAAGTACATTACCCTCCTCAGCAATACCGAAAACGTGAATAGCTATGTTATTGTCCTTACACAATGTAGCAGCCGTCAGATCCATTACCTTAAGATCCTTCTCAATTACCTCCATATGAGTAAGCTCATCATACCTGACTGCGTCCGGGTTGGTCTGCGGATCGTCGGAGTATACTGCATCTACATTCTTTGCAAGCAGAATGATATCAGCATCAATTTCCACAGCTCTAAGGGCAGCCGTTGTATCTGTTGAGAAGAATGGACTTCCTGTGCCTGCTCCGAAAATAACAACATCGTTCTGCTCCAGCTGACTGATTGCCTTTCTGCGAGCATAAGGTTCAGCAATCTCTCTCATTTCGATTGCAGTCTGTACTCTCGCCTTTACACCTGCAGCAAGCAGTCCGTCCTGAAGTGCAAGTGAGTTCATAACAGTGGCCAGCATACCCATATAGTCTGCTGTAGCTCTGTCCATATCTCCACTTGTTCTTCCTCTCCAGAAGTTGCCTCCACCTACTACAATAGCAACCTCAACGCCCAGATCATGGATGTCCTTAACCTGCGCAGCAACTTTTCTTACCATTGCTTCGTTGATTCCAAATTTCTGTTCCCCTGCAAGTGCCTCACCACTGATTTTCAGAAGAACTCGTTTGTATTTTGGTTCCATCTTAGTCTCCTTTAGTGCATTGTTATGTTGTCTAAGATTATAGCATACATAGCAAAAAAAACAAAGTGCTTTAAACCAAAAGCACTTTGCGATTTTTAATGACAGCTTCCGCCCTTTTTCGCACACTCTTTGCAGGAAGGGCAGCCTATACATTTCACACCTTTTTTCTTAGATCTGACTATGTATGTGACGGCCCCTCCCAGAGCTGCTCCAATTATCAAAACCGTTATTACTGTTTCCATATTCCTATGCCCTTTCCAGTCTGTATTTCGATGTCACACTGCTTCTTCCTCTGACGATCAGTAATGCGATAATCAGTGCGAACACTGCAACCGCAGCAAGTCCTGCAGCAAAGCCTGCTCCTGTGCTTCCTGTCTGTATCAGCGTTCCGATCTGATATACAATGAATCCAACCGTATAGCCTGTTCCAAGCTGCAGACAGATTCCGGCAAACAGCCACTTTCTGCTCTGCATTTCCGAGTTCATTGCTCCAAGTGCTGCAAAGCATGGAGGAGTAAACAGGTTAAACATGAGGAAGGCCAGCGCGGCCGCCTGAGTCAGTCCCATAGTCGCTGCAACCTGACCGGCACCGCCAATCAGCTCCAGTTCCTCTACATCGATAAAATTAGTTATTGCATACACGGTAGCAAGTGTGCCAACCACGTTTTCCTTGGCAATGAATCCGGTAATCGCTGCCGCTGCCAGCTGCCATGCCGCAATGCCGACTACAGGCACCAGCAGAACTGCAAAAGGTGATGCCACGGCCGCAAGAACGGACGAACTCTCCATCCCCTCTTCCACAGGCTGAAGGCTGGTATCAAAGGACTGCATAATCTGAACTGCAGTATTGCAGACAAGGATTACCGTTCCCGCTTTGACGATATACGCCTTTCCTCTGGAAAGCATAGACATCAAAGCCCCCTTAATGCTTGGCGCCTTGTATTCAGGCAATTCAATGATAAAGAATGATTTTCTGTATTTCATGCCTGTAATCGCTTTGATTATCAGTGCACCAATCAGAATAATTGCTATTCCCACAAAGTACATTAAAGGTCCGATCCACTTTGAACCCGGGAAAAACGCACCCGCGAACAAAGCTATCACAGGGAGCTTCGCTCCACACGGCATAAACGTCGCCAGCATTGCCGTTGTCCGTCTTTCTCTTTCATTCTTAATTGTCCTGCACGCCATAATCGCCGGTATCCCGCAGCCTGTGCCGATTATCATAGGGATTACCGATTTTCCCGACAGTCCGACTCTCTTGAAAATCGGGTCAAGAACAACAGTTGCCCTTGACATGTATCCACAGTCCTCCAGCAGAGCAATAAGAAAGTACATCACCATTACCAGCGGCAGGAAGCCTATAACAGCGCCCACACCGCCGATTATTCCGTCAATCAGAAGAGCATAAACCAGCGGGCTGGCATCGGCCAGCTGATCACCTGCAAATCCCCGGAAAAGCTCAATCCAGCCTGTCAGGATATCTGCCAGCCATGTCCCGAGTGTAGACTGCGATATGTAAAACACCAGAAACATGACCGCTGCAAAGATGGGAATTCCAATGACAGGATGTGTAATAACTCCGTCTATCTTATCACTTAAGTGTATTTCCTTTGCCGGTCTGTTTCTTTTTTCCACCTTCGACACGATGCCGTTTACAAAGTCAAATCTCTTTCTGTCCTCTCTCTCCACAGCCTCTTTATCGTTAAGATCAATCTGTTTTTCCCGGTAAGGTGCCTTCTGTTCCTTTCCATACACTTCGGAAACTGCAGAAATCACCTCATTCAGACCCCTGTCGTCAGTAGATACAGTCTTTACAACCGGGCATTCAAGGAGCTGAGCCAGAAGTCTGTCGTCAATTTCAGTCTCTTTCCTGTCGTTAAGGTCGCTCTTGTTCAAGGCGATTACAACAGGAATTCCAAGCTCCAGAAGCTGGGTTGTCAGGAACAGATTCCGGCTCAGGTTAGTTCCGTCTACAATATTTATGATAACGTCAGGTTCTTCCTGCAGTATGTAGCTGCTGGTTACGCTTTCCTCCTGGGTATAGGGTGACATCGAGTAGGCCCCGGGCAGGTCAACCGCCATCAAAACCCCCTCAGATTCAGTATCCTTCAAATATTTCCCCCTGATTCGGTATTCTCTCTTATCTACAGTAACACCGGCCCAGTTTCCTGTTTTTTCATTTCTGCCTGTCAAGGCATTAAACATTGTTGTCTTTCCGCTGTTTGGATTTCCTATCAGCGCAATTCGCATTCTAAATTCCCTCCTTGCTATTCTTATATATTACATTTTATTTTTCACTAGTTAGCCATTGCTAACCGCATGTCCTTTTTAAAGTCGGTTAGCAATGGCTAACCGACTTTTTTAAAAAAAAGCAGATTCTAGACCATGATGGCCTCTGCCAGATAACCGTCGATGTTATATCTTCCGTCTTTAATTGAAATTACGTGATTCTTTCTTTTATGCGATATGACTGTTACGCTCTCTCCACTGTAGCAGCCCAGAGAAAACAGAAATGATTTCAGTTCCTCATCGTCAGTTGTGATTTCTCTGATTGTGTATTCAACGCCTTCCTTTGCATCCTTAAGGGACATCATCCAACAGCCTCCTTTTTAACATGTCTATCATACAAAGCAGCCGTATCTTGCTCTTTGCAATCATATTATACTTTTCGACCTAGTTAGCCATTGCTAACCATATATAAGTTAGCATATGCTAACTCAAAAAACAAGTACTTTTTCACAAAAAATAAAAAAAAAATATTCGGAGTTAATTTAGAGTATCAGATTTGCATACAACATGGCCTGTTGATTTTACAGCAGGCATATAGTATTATTTACTTTAGTGAAATACAACAATTATCTGACCTTAGGAGTGAATTATATGGATTTACATGAGTCCGGAGAAATGTATCTGGAAACCTTATATATTTTATCGCAGGAAAAGGACTGCGTCCGTTCACTTGATCTTGCAGAGCAGATGGGCTACAGCAAACCGAGTGTCAGCAGAGCAGTCGGAATACTGAAAAATAACGGTTATATCTACACAGATAACGGCGGATGCCTGTATCTGACAGACAAGGGCGAAGAAATCGCGTTCAAGATTTATCAGCGCCATGTGGTTCTGATGGATATGCTTTCAAGGCTCGGCGTCAGCACAGATACGGCAGCAAAGGATGCCTGCAGAATAGAGCATGTTATAAGTGACGAGACCTTTGACGCCATCAGGAAGCATATGCGAGATACATCGCCCGCAGGCAGTTCCGAGCGCGGCTAGCAAAAAGGCAGCGACAGCAGCCCGGCCGGCGCAATAGAACAGGAAACATTATTTAAGATACTTCGATGCGGCGAGAGCTGCTATTGTGCCGTCTGCGGCTGCAGTAGTAAGCTGCCGCACTTTTTTACTGCGTGCGTCTCCGGCAGCGAAGATTCCACGCGTTCTGGTTTCACAGTTTTCATCCGTTACTATATACCCGTTTTCAAGATCGGCTACATTACTGAATATCCCGTTTTTGGGTTCGTAACCGATTGCGACAAAAACTCCCGACACATCAAGCCGTGATACAGTTCCGGCTTTTTTTAATTCTATGCCTGATATGCCGGGCAGTGCCCCGTAATCAGCAGCATAGGCACTGCTGCCACTGCCTTCACCAAGAATATGAACAATCTCCGAATTGCAGAGAAGCTTCACATTATCAGTCTTTTCGATCTCACGAACAAGCTTTTCTTCTCCGTTAAACGTCTCATGTTTATTTATCAGGTAAACAAGCTCTGTGAGTTTTGATAGATAAAGAGCCTCACTGAGGGCGGAATTACCCCCACCCACAACAGCCACCCTGCGGTTTCTGTAAAAAGCTCCGTCACAGGTTGCGCAGTATGAAAGGCCGCGACCTGCGAAGCTTTCCTCTTCAGGCACCCCGAGCCGGCGAGGATGAGTTCCAACAGCAATAATCACCGTGCGGGCGCAAACCTTCTCATCGTTATCAAGCACAATCTCCTTGAGACCGCCCTCTTTTAAGAAGATGCCGGCAGCTCTGCCCGGAATGAGGGTACACCCCAGCTTCTTCACCTGAGATGCCAGACCCTCTGCAAAATCTATTCCCGAAACATCCGATATGCCAGGGTAGTTTTCTATGCGGTCGGTAGTCGTTATTGCCCCGCCCCAGCCTCCCGGCTCAATTAAAGCAACAGAACGGCCGGCCCGGGCGCCATAAATTGCTGCCGTCAGACCTGCCGTTCCGGCTCCGATTATTCCAATGTCATAAGTGACCCGAAGGTCGTTATCTCTAATCCCCATCTTATAATCCCCCATTTGTAGCCTGTTTCTCCGCGAATCCCCTTAGCGCGGATAATTTCCCTCTTTGAATGCAGTCATCATTGCCCGAGTCAGACTGATACCGTCGTCCTCAACCTTCATCTCGTTCCTGTGGAACCATTCAGCCTCTGACAGCTCATCCTCATCCAGTACAATATCATCATCGCCGTCAAGATCGCAGAAGAATCCCAGCAGCAGGTCGCTTTCGCTTCCCCATGGCTGGCTTTTGTAATACCTTATGTTTTTAACCTTCAGTCCTACCTCTTCCATTACCTCGCGCTCGACGGTCTGCTCGGCGGTTTCACCGATTTCCGTGAAGCCGGCAATCAGGGCATATCTTGTATAGTCTCTTCCGCTGTACTTGGTCATCAGAATTCTGTCACCGTCTGTGACACCGACGATAACTGCAGGTGCGATTTTTGGATATACGCAGTTGCCGCAGTCATCACAGTGCATCATTCTCTCCACGTGGCTGTGTACCATAGGCTTTCCGCATCTGCCGCAGAACTGATTGTCTCTGTACCACTGATACAGATGATATGCCGTAGCTGCGGCAAAGGCCAGTTCTATGCTGCCGAGAGTTCTCACCTCTCTGAAGGTTTTGCGAACAAAACCCTCAGGAATCGGCTCACCCATAGCCAGAAAATATTTGTCATCGTCTATGGAAAACAGATACTGTAGCCTGCTTTCCTGAAAATCCAGTGCCATGGGAACAGAGTACTCCCCGTTTTTTTCATTTAGTGCAAATTCCGTTCCTTCAAAGCAGAACACGTAGTCGTGGTCATCCGCCTTACAGTTTCTGAACTGGTTAAGCAGCCTTTTATCTCCTAAATCCTGTATCATATCTACCTCTTGATTTCTATATTATTTTGCATCGATTTTTTTAAAATTATGTTGAAATATCATTTTCAGCATTTCGGGAATATTCCCCACCGCATCAGTCACCTTTACAAAAGGCTTTCTTGAGAAAAGCCATACCATGAATATACATGCTGCCAGTGTCAGAGCCGATGGTCCCACTCCATCTATATGCTTCAGCACACTGCTTCCATAGCCGAGAGTTACCCAAACAAAGGCATGGAAGATGTATACAGGCATGGTGCGCTGACCGATATAGCTTATTTTCAGCTTGCGGTCAGGAAGAATCACCAGAAAGAAGTAAATCATCAGTCCGCCTGCCACATAAGCGAGCGCTCTTGTCAGAATACCTTCAGCCGGTGTCTGCCCCAGATAATCATATGAGTATCTGCCGTAGTATATTCGCGTGCTGTATCCGGCCACGGCAAAGCCTGTCGTGATGGCACCGGAAACCAGAGCCGCAAGAGATATCTTCAGCGGGGTTGCCCTGCTCCTCAGCTCTTTCACCCTGTCAGAGGACAGATGCACTCCTGCCATAAAAAACGGATAGTACACCAGGAATCTCGGAATGGAAAGGAAGTTTCCCACTCCGGCAAGACCGATTCCAAGACCCGCACCTGCCAGCAGAATCATGTGTCCGGGTATTTTCCTAATGTACGGGGCTGTCAGCTTGTAGAAGAACAAAACCATCAGAAACCACATTGCGAATTTAGGTCTCAGCAGATACAGCTTCGTCGGCTTGTGAATTCCAAATGTGTAAATCAGGTAAAATACAACCTCGTATACCAGATACGGTATCCCGATTTTCTGAATCAGCTTGCCCACCGATGTCTTCTTCTTTGAAAAATACCCTGAAACAAAGAGAAATGCAGGCATATGGAACGATACGATAAACCATTTTAGTGGCATAAAGATCATATTATGCTCGTATGACAGATCCATAAAGTGACTCATCACAACGAGTACAATGAGAAATACCCTGTAGTTGTCAAACAGGGCATCTCTCTCCGGTTCAGTTATAGTCTTTGTATTACACTCTAATTCGCTTATGACATTCTCCATAGTGTTATTTTAGCAAAACCTCCACAACCTTTTCAAGTTCCTTTACGATTTCAATCTTCTGAGGACATGCCTCTTCACATCTGCCGCATTTGATGCATTCCTTCGCTGACTTGAAGCCCTGCTCTGCAACCATCCAGTGCTCTGTATTTTTTGCGCTGTCAAGGTTGTCGAACTGCGACAGCTCGTTGATGGCTGTAAATGAGCCGGAAATACCAATACCCTCAGGGCATACCTTTGCGCAGTAGTTGCATGATGTGCAGGGAACGATAGGAATCTTCCTGAATTCTTCCTGTGCCCTGGCAATAACCGCTCTCTTTTCATCATCAAAACCGTTAAAGTCTTTCATGGTGGCAAGATTGTCCTGCATCTGGTCTATGCTGCTCATGCCGGAAAGGACGGTAATAACGTTGTCCAGGTCTGCAGCATACCTTACTGCCCAGGATGCCGGTGTGCTGTCAGGTTCGTTTTCCGCGAAAATCTGCTCAACTGACTTTGGCGGTTTTGCCAGGAGTCCGCCCTTTA
>JALENF010000106.1 GCA_022767945.1 Bacillota bacterium | reverse complement strand
TCCGGTGACAATAGCAGGGAGGACACACCTGTTCCCATCTCGAACACAGAAGTTAAGCTCCTTAGCGCCGATGATACTTGGCGGGAAGCTGCCTGGGAAAGTAGGACGTTGCCGGTTTTTTTATTGCCCGAAAGGCAAATACAACCGTCAACATCGCTCCTTTCCGGGAAAGTACGGTTTCCCATGATCATAACGGCGTTGCCGCAGGGGAGGAAACCGTGAAACTCGCAGGTGAGCCTGCTCGTTATATGGACGTTGCCGGTTTTTTTATTGCAAAAAAAAGACACCTTTTTCTATTTGTCAAATTGTATGTAAAGTCTCTGATTGTCGTAACTCGGGAGACTTTTTTATTTAGTTTAATTCTCATGATTGCGAAACTACAGCTCCGACGGGTAAAAAAGCACATCCTCCATTGCTATTATTTACTGTTTATATTGAATTGAATCTATGCTATAATTATCTTGTATATTTGTGCGAAATAGCAGGTAGAGGAGATTAGAATATGTTTTGGGTTAAAATACTATTTGGAGCACTGCTGTGCTGCCCACTGGCATATATTATCAGTGCGATTTTCACCAGTCTGGTGGACGAGGCCACCAAGTAATACTGCCAGGTAATCTTACCGGCTAATATAACAAAGGTATTAAGGTCTGAATTCGCCAGACTAAACAGGCAGGGCAACCGGCAACTGACAATTAGGAGACGTAACATGAACACGGGATTGTTTATAACATTAGAGGGACCGGATGGATCAGGTAAATCAACACAAATCAGCTACCTTAGAGAGTACTTTGAGGAAAAGGGTATTGACTGTGTTTTTACCAGAGAGCCGGGAGGAACTCATATAGGTGAGGAGCTTAGAAGGATTATCCTGGATAAGGATAATCGTGAAATGTGCGATATGGCAGAAGCTCTTCTTTATGCTGCAAGCAGGGCTCAGCACGTTGAGGAACTGATAAAGCCGGCTTTGAAGTCAGGCAAGGTTGTCGTGTGTGACAGGTTTATAGATTCAAGCATAGCATATCAGGGCTATGGCAGACAGCTGGGGGATTCGGTACGTGTTATAAATGAGTATGCAGTAGGCGAATGCATGCCCGATATCACTTTTCTTATGAAGCTGCCGCCTGCAGTTGGAAAGTCACGAATAAACACTGAAGAACAGGACCGCCTTGAACAGGAAAAGCTTGATTTTCACAACAAGGTGTATGGAGGCTATCTGGAAATTGCAAAGCACTATTCAGAACGCTTTATATGTGTGGATGCTTCAAGAGATAAGGAAGCAATCAGAATGGATCTGATTGAGGCCGTTGAGAAGGCCTTGCAGGATAGAGGAATATTATGTCTTTAAATGATTACAGAGAGTTTGGAAATCTTGTAGAGCGAATAAGCAGGGCGATACAGGCAGGCAACGTTTCCCATGCCTATATACTGGAGGGAGACAGCTGTATCGACAAAGTGGGTTTTGCCGTGAATATGGCCAAGGCCATATTATGCAGAGAGCAGCCCGGAACCGGATGTGACCGGTGTGTAACCTGCAGAAAGCTGGAGCATGACAACTACGAAGACCTTTATGTAGTGCGTGCAGATGACCGCTCTCTAAAGAATGCGGCAATAACAGAACTCCAGGAAAACCTGAAGAAAAAACCGGCAGGAGAGAGAAATATTGCAATTATATGCGATGCGGATCTGATGACGGACAGGGCTCAGAACAGACTTCTTAAGACTCTGGAGGAGCCTGCGCCGGGAACTGTTATATTCCTGCTTTCAGAAAACACAGAGAACCTTATTCAGACGATTCAGTCCAGATGCATTATATACAGACTGGGAAACTATTCTGTCAGCAAGAATGCTCCTGAAATGGAGGTGCCCAGAGCTATTTTTCAGATGATTCTGGATGGGAAATACTTCTTTGAAATAAGAGATTATATGTCAAAAAAAGTGAAGGACAGAAAGGATGCATTTGCTCTGCTGGACGGACTGGAACGTCTGTACAGAGAGTTTCTCGTTATGGATGGACCCTGTCCGGTTCGTGAGGAAAAGATTATTGAAGGTGTAAACTACGTTGAGGAGGCTCGCAGAGACCTTCAGGCCAACGTTAATTATAAATACGCTTTGAGAAATTTAATTCTGAAAATTGGAGGATAAAATATATGGTAAGAGTTGCAGGAGTAAGGTTTAAGAGTGCCGGAAAGGTATACTACTTTGATCCTGACGAATTTGACGTGGAGGTTAATGACCACGTTATAGTTGAGACAGCCAGAGGTCTGGAGTTTGGAACCATAACCCTTGGAATCACTGAGGTTAAGGAGGAAACCGTTATCCAGCCTCTGAAGAAAATAGTTAGATTTGCGACTGATGAGGATAAGAAGAGACATCAGGAGAACGAGGAAAAGAGAAGCCGTGCGCTCCAGCTGTGTCAGGAAAAAATCGACAAGCATAAGCTGGAGATGAAGCTTATCGATGTGGAATACACCTTTGACAGCAGAAAAATCATTTTCTATTTTACTGCAGACGGAAGGGTTGACTTCAGAGAACTTGTAAAGGATCTGGCAAGTGTCTTCAAAATGAGAATTGAACTGAGACAGATTGGTGTCAGAGATGAGGCAAAGATGCTTAGCGGAATAGGTCCATGCGGCAAAAAACTCTGCTGCAGTTCATGGCTTTCCGACTTCCAGCCTGTATCCATCAAAATGGCTAAGGTTCAGAATCTGTCTCTCAACCCCACAAAAATATCCGGAATCTGCGGAAGACTTATGTGCTGCCTGAAGTACGAAAACGATGTCTACCTTGAACTTCGCAAGGGTCTGCCTGATCCGGGTGAAAAGGTTAGAACTGTTGACGGTGTCGGAAAGGTTGTGGATACAAACATTCTGGAGAGCAAGGTAAGGGTAAGGCTTTACACAGGCGAAAAAGACGATGATGGCGAAGAGAAGCTGAGTGCAGACATCCTCACCTACAGGAAGGACGATATCAAGCGTCTTGGAAAGCGTAAGCACAACGACAAGTCCAACGACATCTTCGAGGGTGTGGACGAAAAATATATCGACGAAATCAAGAGCCTGATTGAGGATTAATCATGCAGTTGCGATTAGATGATACGGGATTTGGGGGAATAGAGATTTTTCAGAACCCGCAGGAGTTCTGCTATGGTGTGGACGCCGTGCTTCTGGCGGATTTTGCATCAAAACCCCCAAGTGCGGCAAAGGAAAAAAGCCGGATAATCGACCTCGGAACCGGTACGGGAATTGTTCCCCTGATTCTGTCACACAAGACAAAGGCCGGAGAGATAATGGGCGTGGAGGTACAGGAGGCTTCATGGAAGCTTGCTGAAAGAAACAGAGTCCATAACGGTCTTGCGGACAGGCTGAAGTTTATCAACTGTGATATTAATGAACTGAAGGATGAATCGCTCCGAGGAAGTTTTGATATAGTGACCTCCAACCCGCCATACACAGCAGGAAGCTGTGGCATAGAGAGTGCAAACAGGGCGAAGATGATTGCCAGACACGAGACAACGGCAAGCCTGGACGACTTCATTGCCAGGGCGGCATGGCTGCTGAGAGACAAGGGCGACTTCTACATGGTTCACAGACCGGGCAGGCTGATTGATATCTGCGAAAGCTGCAGGAAGCACAGGCTTGAGCCGAAAGAACTGCGTTTTGTCAGCGGAAAACCCATGGAAAAACCGAACATTCTTCTGGTTCACTGCGTCAGAAACGGCAAGCGACAGCTGAAAATTCTCGAGCCGCTTGCAGTCAGAAATGAAGACGGCAGCTACACAGATGAAATTTGCAGAATATACGAGAAAACTGTTGAGCAAACAGAATGAGAAAACCATTGATATATAATGGAAGAAATTGTATAATATATGAGAAAAAATGTAGAATAGAGAGTTTTGAGTGAGGAGAAGGGGGTTTTTCACATGGTTACTATAGATGTGCGCACGACGCTGATATGGTTGCTGCTCGCTGCACTGGTGGTTTTAGTAATATTCCTGATAGTAGCTGTTAAGAATTTAGTAACAACAATTAAGAAAACCAATAAGATATTAGAGGACGTTTCTGTTGTGTCTGATGTTGCAGCGAAAAAGGCTGTAGAAATTGATGGGATTATAGGAGATGTCCAGGGTGCCGTTTCAGATATAGCTGAGGCTGTACGGGGAACAAGCACAATAGGTGCAGTTGCAAATGTTGTGAAAGCAGCAGGGTCAATCGCCTCAACTGTCAAACAGAACAGGGAAGAAAGTAAGAATGAAGATAAGGACGCAGCTCCGAAAAAGAAGAATAGGAAGAAAAAGAGATAATCGAAAGGAGAGATTATTATGAAGGCAACAGGCATTGTAAGACCGGTCGACGCACTGGGAAGAGTGGTTATTCCGGTAGAATTAAGAAGAAATTTAGGAATTAAGACAGAGGACTCCCTTGAGGTTTTTGTTGACGGGGAATATATTATGCTAAAAAAATATGAGCCCGCATGTATCTTTTGTGGCGAAGTTACAGATGTTAAGGATATCCATGGAAAGATTATCTGCTCCAAGTGTATTGAAGAGCTGAAAAACCTGTAAAGTAGAATCATAAAAGATTATGGAGGCTTAAAGTGGCAAAATTTTTAGTGCAGAAAAGTGGCCCATTGAATGGTGAGGTCATTATTAGTGGTGCAAAAAATGCAGTACTACCACTCATGGCAGCCGCAATTTTAGCCGAAGAGGAATGTGTAATCAGAGACGTTCCGGATCTTCGCGACGTTGCTGTTATGAAAGAGATTTTACGCTCTCTGGGATCCGAAATAGATGAGATGGAGGAGTCGGTACTTAAAATCAACACACCGGTGGTAAAGTCAAATGAGGCAGATTACGAGCTGGTGAGCAGGATGAGAGCATCCTTCCTTATCATGGGACCGCTGCTTGCGAGAACAGGAAGTGCCAAGGTTTATTCACCGGGGGGATGCAGTATAGGAAAGAGACCGATTGATCTGCATCTTAAAGGCTTCAGGGCTTTAGGCGCATCTGTGGTAATTGAGGATAACTTTATCGAGGCTAAGGCGGGAGAGGGCGGACTTATCGGAGCAGACGTCTACCTGGACTTCCCGAGCGTTGGAGCTACGGAAAACATAATGACTGCTGCCGTACTGGCAAAGGGAACAACCTATATTGAAAATGCTGCGAAGGAGCCGGAAATCGTTGACCTTGCAAATTTCCTGAATAAGATGGGCGCAAGAATCAAGGGAGCCGGTACCGACATCATCAAAATAGAGGGTGTGGAGCAGCTGAGAGGCGCATCTCACACAGTTGTACCGGACAGAATTGAGGCAGGAACTTATATGCTTGCAGCGGCAATCACACGCGGACAGATTCTTATCAAGAACATCGTTCCGGATCACGTGAAGCCAATTACCGCTAAACTTAGAGAATGCGGTGTCAGAGTCGAAATGACTGATGAAGGCATGTATGTTATTGCAAATGAAAACCCTCATATGGTGGCAACTGATATCAAAACGCTTCCTTATCCGGGATTCCCGACAGATATCCAGTCGCCTTTTATGGCATTTCTTACAACTGCCGAGGGCGAGAGCACAGTAATTGAAACTGTTTTCGAAAACCGCTTTATGCACGTAGCTGAGCTGAACCGTATGGGCGCAAATATCAAAACTGACGGATCAAACAAGGCCATTATCAAAGGTGGCAGAACCCTTGAAGGTGCTCAGGTTATTGCAACCGATCTGAGAGCTGGTGCAGCCATGGTTCTGGCAGGACTTGTAGCTGAAGGTACAACAGAAATAGCCGAAATCTATCATATAGAAAGAGGCTACGAGAAGTTCATTGAAAAATTCAAGGCTCTCGGGGCTACAATCCTTAAAATCGACGGTTAATCGCTCATTTACGATATTAATGCTGAAAATTAAAAGACAATATAAAAGCCGGTCATAGGCCCGCTGATTGTGCGGATGCCTGTAGCCGGCTTTTTGTGTGTCTATCCTTCCACTTTGGTTCCCCTGTAGTAATGAGAAAGGATTTTCTCATAAGATTTTCCCTTTTCGGCGAGTCCGTTTGCCCCGTACTGACTCATGCCTACCCCATGACCGCATCCGTTTGATGTGATGATGATTTTACCTTTATCAAAACTCACTGTGAAGCGGGCACTGGACAGGGAGAGTGCTTTCCTGATATCCGTGCCGGAGAGAGTCTGACCACCGACTTTTATAACGGCCACTCTGCCTCCTCTGGTATGAGAACGGATTTTGATGTTTTTCTTCGTGATCTTTCCGAAGTTCAGCTCGGGAAAGGCATTTTTTACTGCAGTGCTGAAATCCGAAATCTTCATAGTTGTCTTTTCATTTCTGTGAGTGGCATCCGGCTCATAATCACTGGAGACGCTGGTAAGATAAGGGTATGCTGTCTGAAAAACATCCTCGGAATTTTCCGTGGGTCCGCCACTTGATGAAAAGTACAGAGCACTGGCTGCCAGTTCATCATCGTATGTGAGAATCTGACCGCAGGTGGCTTTCACAGCATTTCGAACCTTCCTGGGAATGTTATAGTCTCTGTAGGCTTGACAGTGCACTGAATCGCACAGCTTTCTGCCTGCAAGAATACGTCCGAGCGCATACGTCCTGCTGGCAACGGCCTGAGCCTTCAAAGCTTCCTCGTGGAAGGTCTTTGGCATCTCTGCAGCAACCACGCCTGCCACATATTCCTCGAAATCCACTGTATCATAGGTATCTGTGGCGGTGCGGTATATGGTGACGGTTTCGGGTATTTCGATAGAATGGTTCTGAAGTCCGGGATGCCGGGATCCGGGGAAAAGCAAGGTGGCCGCAAACGGGAACAGCACAATCAGAAAAACAACTGCGAAGAAATAATATGTCACTATTCTTTTGTCCGGCTTATATTTTCTGCTCATATTACATTTTATGCGAATATGGACAAATTAGACGTGTAAGTATATAATTAAAAGAGAGATATAACTGGAATTATTATGAAAGGAAATTCATAATGGCTGACATTAAATTGCTGGAACTGCTATCAAAGGACTATCCTAACATCAGAGCTGCAACGGCAGAAATCGTAAATCTTAATGCTATACTGGCCTTACCTAAGGGAACTGAGTATTTCTTAAGTGACCTTCACGGTGAGCACGAGGCTTTCATTCACATGCTGAAGAGTGCTTCGGGTACCATCAAGCACAAGATTGACGAGCACTACGGCAGGGTTCTTAATGAAGAGGACCGGGAGGCTCTGGCGGCTTTGATATATGATCCGCAGGCAGAACTGAAGAGACGAAAGAACAGCAACATTAATTTTGACAAATGGTGCACGACGGCAATTTACCGGCTTGTGACCATCTGCAGATCGGTGTCGACAAAATATACGAGAGCTAAGGTGAGACACAGACTGCCGAAGTATTTTGACTATGCAATGGACGAACTGCTTCACGCTGATGATGATGAAAACAGAGCTCAGTACTACGAGGCCATCATTAATTCCATCGTTGAGTGCGGGATGGCTGAGGAGTTTATCATTGAGCTGGCGGAAGCCACAAGCTCTCTGGCAGTGGATCAGTTACATATTATCGGAGATATTTTCGACAGAGGAGCACATCCTGATATGATTATGGATTTCCTCTGCGACTATCATGACGTTGACTTTCAGTGGGGAAATCACGACGTGCTGTGGATGGGTGCCGCTATCGGAAACTGGGCCTGCCTGACTAATATTATAAGAATCAACGTACGTTATAATAATGTTGATATGCTTGAAGTAGGCTACGGAATCAGCCTTCGCGTACTTGCAACCTTTGCCCAGACAGTTTACGGAGATGACCCGTGTAAAAGATTCATGCCGCAGATTATTGAGAACAACCAGTATGTTCCTATTAACGAGGATCTGTCTGCAAAGATGCACAAGGCAATTGCAATCATGCAGTTCAAAGTTGAAGGGCAGCGTATCAAAGCCCATCCTGAATACAATATGGATGACAGACTTCTTCTGGATAAGATTGACTGGGAGAAGGGAACTGTTATGATAGAAGGCGTCGAGTATGAGCTGGCAGATACCAATTTCCCTACTGTTGACCCTGGTGATCCGTATAAGCTGACGCCTGAAGAGGAAGCTGTACTTAATGCACTGGAGGCATCAGCTGTTAATTCTGAAAAGCTTCAGAAACACATCAGATATCTTTACAGTCATGGTGCAATGTATAAGAAAATCAACGGAAACCTTCTGTATCACGGATGTATTCCAATGAATGAAGACGGTTCATTTGCTGAGGTTGAGGTTAACGGACAGAAGCTTAGCGGAAAGGCTCTTATGGACTATCTTGACGATGAAGCGAGAAAGGCTTACTTCTCACCTAAGGAGGCTACAGAGACCGGAAGACGGGGAGACATCATGTGGTACATGTGGCTTGGAAGAAGGTCACCTATGTTCGGCAAAGACAAGATGACAACCTTTGAAAGACTGTTTATTGCCGATAAGAAGACCCACAAGGAAAAATCCAATCCTTATTACGAGCTGATTAAGAGAAGAGAACCCTGCGAGGACATCCTTCGCGAGTTCGGTCTTGATCCGACCCGTTCCAAGATTCTGAACGGACACGTGCCTGTAAAGCTTAAGGACGGTGAGAGTCCAATCAAGGGCGGCGGTCTGCTGTATGTAATTGACGGCGGTCTGTCAAAGGCTTATCAGAAGCAGACGGGAATTGCAGGATATACCTTCATCTTCAACTCAAGATTTATGGCTATAGCTGAGCATCAGCCTTACAGTCCGATGGCTGAGGATGGAACTCAGGTGTTTACTTCTCCTGTTATGAAGACTGTACAGGTGCTTCCTCAGAGAATGAAGGTTATCGATACCGACCAGGGTGTAGAGCTGGTTGAACAGGTTGAGCAGCTTGAGCAGCTCATAGATGCGTACAGAAGAGGTATTCTGAAGCAGAGAAATTAGTTTCAGATGGGAAAATGGAAAACCGGATATATGATAAACTGCTTCGGCAAGGGAGATAATCCTTTTGCCGAAGTTTTTTATTATGCAGGAAATATCAGTATATGCTTTTTTTGCAGGAGGAAAACCGCATCGCAGATGTGGGTGAAGTTGACAAATAAAAGATATCATACTATAATAGTACTATATAATACTATTATAGTATGATATATCGGGATAATAATAGAAAATGAGGTATGATATGTCAATAGAAAGAAAAAAATTCTGGGAAGCATGGGGGCAGTCAAATGCCCTATATGAAGTGTGGGCAGCGTGGAAGAATGTGAACTCCAAGCTGCTGTTTGTTCTGTATGAACTGGATCATGGGGACTATATTACGCAGAAGATGATTGCCGATTATACGGGGATACCTAAGCAGACAGTTAATACGGTTATTCGCGGTCTTATCGCTGATGAGTGTGTTACTCTCACTGCCGGGAAGAATGACCGGCGTGAGAAGCTGGTGGTTTTGACCGAAAAGGGGAAAGCGTATGCGAAGGAAGTCCTTGACCCTTTGTATACCCTTGAAGAAAGGGTTTTTGATGTGATGGGTGAGGAACGTGTTCAGCAGATGATTGATACTATTTTTCTTTTTAATACGGTGTTTGAGAAGGAAATGAAAAGGGGGATGAAGGAGAATGAGCGAAGGGAATAGTAAAAAATTCATTTCATATGTAGTACCGTCGGTAATGGCATTCGCCCTGTCCGGAGTATACACTATCGTAGACG
>JALENF010000075.1 GCA_022767945.1 Bacillota bacterium | reverse complement strand
TGCAGCCTTTGCTTCCGCAACGAATTTAGCATCCATATCCTTGTCTCCTGTAACGAACGGAACATTCATCAGAGAACGGTCTTCCTTTCTTACTGTACCCTTGAAAAGCTTGCTCTGATCAAGGAAATCATACAGGATAGCAGCCTTTTTCTCGTTGTGAGCCTTCATGGCCTCCAGTCCGCCTAATCCCTTTATCCACTTGAAAACCTTTCCGCAGATGTAGATTCCGTAGCAAGGCGGAGTATTGTAAAGGGATCCCTTGTCTGCCTGAACCTTGAAGTTCATCATAGTAGGAACATATTCAGGAAGATCGTCTCTCAGCAGGTCTTCTCTGATAATAACAATCTGAACTCCTGCAGGTCCGATATTCTTCTGAACACCGCCGTAGATAACGCCGTACTTTTCAACATCTATCGGTTCTGATAAGAAACAGGATGATACGTCTGCTACTAACTCTTTTCCCTTTGTGTTCGGTAATTCATGGAACACTGTTCCGTAAATAGTGTTGTTCTGGCAGATATATACGTAGTCTGCATCTTCGCTGATTGGCAGATCTGAACAATCTGGTATGTATGAGAAAGTCTCATCTGCGGATGAGGCAATTGCATTTGCCTTTCCGTATTTCTTTGCCTCTTCATAAGCCTTCTTAGCCCACTGACCGGTGATAATGTAATCGGCCACACCATTCTTCATCAGGTTCATAGGAATTGATGCGAAATGAAGAGAGGCACCTCCCTGAAGGAATAAAACCTTGTAGTTATCAGGAATGTTCATCAAATCTCGTAAATCAGCCTCAGCCTCGTCTATAATTTGCTGGAATGCTGAAGAGCGATGACTCATTTCCATAACTGACATGCCTGTGCCACGATAGTCAAACATTTCTTCTTGCGCTTCTTTTAAAACCTCTTCCGGAAGTACTGCCGGACCAGCTGAAAAATTATAAACTCTTCCCATTTCTGTTTCTCCTTAAAAAAAATATCTACCTTTTAGTATATCCACATTGTCCTGAAAAGGCAACCCCCTTTTATTACTCTATTGTAATAAAGCACTGTTGATATATCAGTCTTTCTCATCCTGTATGAATCCATTGCCGGTATAATCTGATTCAAATAATAGAAAAAGGGTATAAACAATTCATCGTAAGATAATTGACATGTGATAAAGGAAGATTTATTATGTGTTTATATACAAATTCAAGGAGGTAATTGATTATGGAACAGAAATTCTTTATTTGTGAGCACTGTGGAAATATTATTGCTATGGTTAAAAATGCAGGGGTTCCTGTAATGTGCTGCGGTCAGAAGATGACTGAGCTTGTACCTGGCACTACTGATGCTGCAGTAGAAAAGCATGTTCCTTCATATGTAGTTGAAGGAAACAAGGTTATCGTTACAGTGGGCGAGGTAGAACACCCAATGGCTGAAGAACACTACATCGAGTGGGTTTCAATTCAGACTAAGCAGGGCAACCAGAGAAAGGCACTTAAACCTGGTGAAGCACCTAAGATCTGCTTCTCAATCTGCGAAGGCGATGAGGTAGAAGCTGTATACGCATACTGCAATTTACACGGATTATGGAAGAAATAGTATGGATAATAAAGCATTATACAAATTAAGTTACGGAGTATTCCTTCTGACAACAAAGTCAGACTCCAAGGTTAACGGATGTATTACCAATACATGCATTCAGGTGGCAAATTCACCTACAAGAGTTGCTATCGCGGTTCTTAACACTAACTATACCTGCGATCTTATCAAGGAAAGCGGTATCTTCACAGTCAGCCTTCTTGACGACACATGCAAGTTTGAAACTATCAAGCACTTCGGCATGCAGTCAGGGAGAGACGTGGATAAATTCGAATATCTGGATCTGCCAAAGGATCTTAACGGTATTCCGTATCTGGGATGGCAGACATGCGCAGTAATCAGCTGCAAGGTGGTAGAACAGCACGAGCTGGGAAGTCACACATTATTTATCGGTGAAATCGAAGACGCACAGCAGCTCAGCGACAATGCACCTCTGACTTATGCTG
>JALENF010000104.1 GCA_022767945.1 Bacillota bacterium | reverse complement strand
TGGCGTGCCCTCACCGTCATCAACAGTGATTATTCCCCACCAGGGCGGCACATGCTCCTCGATGCTAAGTGCGTGGCTGGCGCCTACGGCAACATAGTTATAATCAAAGAATCGGTTGTAGTCCTTAATCTGTCTTTCCAGTCTTGCATATGTATCCGCATCGCTCTTAATTTCAATGCCAATGAGAGCTGACTCTGTGACCATCATACAGTCGGCTCTGGATTTTTTTATCTGCTTCTCTTCAATTATCCTTACTTTCCCAAACCTCTCCTCTAAAAAGGTAAAAAGAGGTTCTCTAATATCTTTATCCTTCAGCATAAGTTACTTAATTCAGTTGCATAAATCAGTCAATTATATTTTTCAACATAAAAACGTGCAATTATCTTCTCGGCGGCTTTGATTCCGTCGCAGGCCGCACTCATGATGCCACCCGCATATCCTGCGCCTTCACCTGCAGGGTAGAGTCCGGCAAAGCTGCCCTCCATGGTTTCCATCTCTCTATCAAAACGAACAGGAGATGAACTTCTGGTTTCTGTAGCGGTCATCACGGCCTCGTCAGAGTCAAAGCCCCTGATTCTGCGACCCATATGAGGCATGGCTTCCTTTATTGATTCAACAGCAAAGTCAGGCAGACTGGCAGCGACACTCCTTGCAGCCTGACTTGACGCTCTAGCTGCATCTTCAACCGCATCATTCAGTGCAGTTTCGGATCCAGTTTCTGAATCCAGTTTTCTGAATTCTCCCCAGGTGCACTTAGGTGCCCTGTAATTTCCTCCACCGTTTTCAAAGGCCAGCCGTTCATATTTCTCCTGGAAATCCACACCGGCAAGAGGGCTGTCAGAGCCAAAATCCTCACACCTCACATCCACCAGCAGTGCGGAATTTGCAGTACCGCTGTTTCTGGCCCTGTTGCTCATTCCGTTAGTTACAACCAGTCCCTCCTGAGAAGATGCAATTACAACCTCACCACCCGGACACATACAGAAAGTATATACACCTCTTCCGTTTTCGCAGTGATATGACAGCTTATAATCAGCAGGCGGCAGACCCCTTACATTTCCGTACTGCGCTCTGTCGATCATTTCCTGAGGATGCTCGATTCTCACGCCTATGGAGAAAGGTTTCTGCTTCATGCCTACGCCCTGACCGTTCAGTGCTCTGAAAGTGTCTCTCGCGCTGTGACCCATAGCCATGATTACGGAGTCAGCCTCCAGCTCATGCATAATGCGCTGACTGCCTGCAGCCTGTGAATACCTTACACCGGCAACCTCACCGTCTTTCAGAATCAGTTCCTCGAACCTTGCTCCGAATTTTACCTCTCCGCCGCAGGCAATAATTTCTTTTCTTATATTCTTCACAACCGTTACCAGAACGTCGGTTCCAATATGAGGCTTCTGCTTGTACATGATGTCCGGGTCTGCACCGGCTTTTACAAGCTCGCTGAGAACCTTGCGGATTCGCGGATCTTTGATCCCGGTAGTCAGCTTGCCGTCGGAAAAAGTCCCGGCACCCCCCTCTCCAAACTGAACGTTAGACTCAGTGTCAAGAATTCCCTCATTCCAGAAGCGCTGCACGTCCTCCACTCTCTGCTCAACCCTGTTTCCTCTTTCGAGAATAACAGGTCTGTATCCGCGACGGGCAAGAATCAGGCCTGCAAACATGCCGCAGGGACCGAATCCCACGATTACCGGTCGATGTTTAAGCGGCTGAGCTCCCGAAGGAACATCGAGATAGACCATTTCAGGTGCAGGACTGATGCCTTTTTTCCCGTTAACGGGGAGAGTCACCTGCTGCTTGTGGTTCTGAGCAGACATCAGCTCAAAATCCACCGTATATACAAATTTAATGTCGTTTTTATCGCGGGCGTCAATTGATTCGCGTACAATTTCATAATCACTGATTATATAGTCACGTCGTCCAAGCTTCTTCAGAATCTTCTTAGGAATCTCATCCTTTGATTCATTTATGCCCAGCTTTACCTGCTGAATTCTGTATCTCTTACTCATGAGCCATACCCTTTCCTGCTTTTATTCCTGTTTCCCATGCGTTCTGAAGATTGAAGCCTCCGCACGGTCCATCGTAGTCCAGCACTTCACCTGCAAAGTACAGCCCCTTAACCAGCTTTGACTCCATGGTCTCCGGGTTAACCTCGTCCAGCGAGACACCTCCCTTTGTCACCTGTGCAAAATTCCAGCCCTTTGCACCCGACGGCGAAAGAACAAAATCCTTTAAAGCGTCGGCGGCCGCACGCTCATCGCCTGCTGTCATCTCAAGGATTCGGTCGGCAACCGGCTTTCTAACCAGGTAATCCAGCAGCTTTTCCCCTGTGAAGCCGGCTTTCTTACGCTCCCACAGAAGTTCGGTCATATCGTCTGTGTCAGGGAAAAAGTCTACGTGAATTCTGTAGTCATCAAAACCCCCATCCAGGGTTTTCCCTTCAGGCAGCATCATAAACCTGGACATGTTGAACACGCAGATTCCTGATACACCGGTAGCGGTAAACTGCACCTCTCCCCTTTCAGAGAAAAGAGTTTCTCCTTTAAAGGTAAGAGAAACCTTCGCCTTTGCTCTGACTCCTGCCAGCTTCTCCATGTCCTCCTTAACATCTATGGCGGTCAGAACCGGCACAAGACGTGAGACATGATGTCCAAATGCTCTCGCAAACCTGTATCCGTCACCTGTGCTTCCGCACTGAGGTGACGACTTGCCGCCTGTGGCAATCAGAAGCTTCCGGCACTCAACAAATCTGTTTCCCATATCCAGGCTGAAATTCTTCTGTCTGGATATCCCCAGTACCTGTGCAGAGGTGATAAACTCCACACCAAGGCTGCGTGCTCTTGCAAGAAGCGCATCACGAACTGCACGTGACTCCTCTGTGTAAGGATATACACGACCCTCACTGTCACTTCTCGTAATAACTCCTGCCTTCCTGAAAAACTCCAGGGTTTCCTTATAACCGGGACAGGCTGTATTGGTCAGATTGCATTTTCCGTTGCCTGATACAAGAATTTTCTTCCCCACCTGGTTTTTCTTTTCTATTACGGCAACCCTCTGTAAAGGATTTGCCTCTTTTGCAGAAATGGCTGCTGATAAACCAGCAGCCCCTCCACCTATAATGCATATATCGTTCATACTACTCTTCTGTCTTTTCTTCTGTCTGTTCCCCGGCAGCCGCTTCATCTTCAGGCACCGGTTCAACAATATTGCTTATAATCTCGCTGATCGGCTCTGCCGCAGGTTCACTTATCAGCTCCTCGAATTCAGGCTCCTCCTCAGCCGCAGCAACTGCCACTTTAGCATCCCTTACGTTCTGAATAGCCTCCTTCATTACCTTCTTGGCCTTCTGAACCTCCGCCTCTGCATCGGCAATCTTCTCGTCCTTGGTTTTGATAATATCCGGCTTGAAGTACGGAATATCAAAACCTATTCGGATAACGTTCAGACCCTGCACTGCGCAGCACAGACCCACCATCATCAGCACGGTCACCTCGAGAAGCATAGAATTGAAGAAGCCGTAGATGCCCAGAAGCAGATTCAGGGCGCTTACGATTACCATACAGTAAAAGTTCAGATCCTTTTCCTCTTCCTTGTAGCTCTTGTTCTCTATCAGAAGACCTATTACACGAATGCCCGCAACCATGCTCCACAGTGCAAAAGCAACCACAACAGCAAGGTCGATTGTAAGGCATCCGCTTATGGAAACAAATCCGATAAAAAAGGTTGTCAGACCGTCAATAAAGATGAAGTGCTTGCGCTCCTCTGTTTCGGCCACCTTCTTATAGGCAAAACATTCCACAATACCTACAAACATCATTACCAGTCCCACAGGGAACGCCACCGCCAGGAACGACAGTCCCGATTTGGCTATGCAGAATACCCCCAGAACGGTCAGGATTAATCCTGCGATCATTGTAAATACCTTCATTATTTCCTCCTGTTATTTTCCTAATACTCCTATCAGGTTATACATATCCATGTCAAGAACTCTCTTCTGCTGAAGAGCTTCCTCCAGATCGTAGGCAACAATCGTATTGTCCACGATACCAATAGCCTTGCTTGTGGAGTCTTCTGCAAGAAGCTCAACAGCCTTGGCCGCAGTGCGTGTAGCGAGCATTCTGTCATGCATTGTAGGACTTCCGCCTCTCTGCAGGTACGACAGAACAACAAGCTTTGTTTCACGTCCGGTCATTCTTGCAATGGCATCAACGATTTCCTGTGATGACATCCTGTAACCCTCAGCTCTTATTACGATGCTGTGCTGTTTTCCGTCGTTTGCTGATATTACAATCTTCTTGCATACCTCGTTGATATCTTCTTCAACCTCAGGTACAAATATAGCCTGGGCACCGCCTGCAAGTCCGGCAAAAAGTGCAATGTCACCGCAGTTTCTTCCCATTACTTCAATGACCGTTGTTCTTTCATGCGCTGAGGACGTGTCACGAAGCTTGGTAATTGCATCAAGCACAGTGCTTACCGCCGTATCAAAACCGATTGTGAAGTCTGTATATCCAAGATCGTTGTCGATGGTTCCCGGAAGTCCCATTACCTTGATTCCTCTCTGGGAAAGTTCCAGACCGCCCGTTAGAGATCCGTCACCGCCTATTACAACCAGGCCTTCGATTCCAAAGGTTTCCAGCATATTCATGGCTTTAATCTGGCCTTCCTCTGTCTTAAATCTTTCACTTCTTGCAGATTTGATAACAGTACCGCCCCTATGTAAAATATCGCTTACATCTCTGAAGCCCATTTGTCTGATTTCCCCGTCAATAAGGCCTTCGTAACCTCTGGAGATACCGTATACCTCCATACCTGTTTCAATTCCGCATCTTACTACGGCTCTGATTGCCGCATTCATTCCCGGTGAGTCTCCACCGCTAGTTAATACACCTATTCTTCTCATTGTATTACCCTTCCTTTTATATTCATTCGGCCTACGATTTCAGCTACCGTGTCGAAAAAGTCTATCGACCCGTTTACACCTCCACCGGGACCGGTTCTAACAATTTTACCGTTCTGAAGATAAATCAGCACAGGCACATTGCCTCTGAAG
>JALENF010000024.1 GCA_022767945.1 Bacillota bacterium | reverse complement strand
GAAATAGCTGAACTGCGAGCACTCCTTGAGAGGAATGAGTTATGACAAATACTGGAACGTATATGAGATTAATAATAGCCTTGGGCTTCGGCTTCGCAATGGCTTTGAGAATAAGTTCAGACGATAGTAAACAAAGATATACCCCATATCTTCCAAGTTGTCTTCTTATTTATGTTGCTGTATTTTCATTTTTCTACGTTCCTTTATTTTGGAGAATAACAGATAGCAGTGAATTTGCAGTAGATATATTTATGACATATTTGAATATATTTTTCCATATAAGCATATACTACGCTCTTTTGATGATACTATTACCTGTAATGAGAAAACACATCGGTGCTAAAGCCCGTGCAATGCTTTGGGTGATACCGAATTATCTGTATCTTATTGCCATTAATGATGCGATGCACACTGAACCACTTGTTAATATCAGTATATCTGCGGCTTTTGCTAAATCCATGATATTTGTATGGCTGGCCGGATTTCTTGGCATCCTTACCTGGAAAACAATTGAACATCTAAGCTTTAGACGAACGGTATTGCAGGATGCATATGATGTTTCTGATTCAGAAATACTCGATGTTTGGAACAGGGTAACAAAAAGCGCCGGTGTACGAAAAAAAGGATACAAGCTGGTTGTTTCTCCTGCAGTTAATACGCCGGTATCAATTGGGTTGTGGAACGATACAATAAGAGTTGTTTTACCTGAACATAGATATGGTGAGGAGGAGTTGGAACTTATTTTCACTCATGAGCTTGTACATATCTGCCGCGAAGATGCATGGTCTAAATTGTTTATTGTTTTCTGTATTGCCATGTGCTGGTTTAATCCACTAATCTGGATTGCGATGAAAAAGCATGCTGAAGAAATTGAATTTAGCTGCGATGAAACGGTTTTAGCAAATGCGGGAAATGATACCCGAAGAAAATATGCAAATCTTCTTCTCGACATTGCCGGCGATGAAAGAGGGTTTACGACGTGTCTGTCAGCCTCAGCTAAATCCCTTGCTAAAAGATTGAAAGAAATAACAAAACCAGCAAGGCGCAGCAACGGAGCAATTATAGTTGCTGTCACATTTTTCATATTGTTTATGACATGTGGTTTGATAAGTATTCAAATTAGTTAAATCTTGACAAAATTTCATAATCAATATAAATGCAAGTAATCACTTGCACAAGAGGGTATGTAACATGTTTGATGAAACACAACTGAAGATAATAGAAGCTACCATGAACCTGATTATTGACAAAGGCTATTCCGGGGCTACGACAAAAATATAATGCCGAATGGTATGGGAAGTTTTAGGCGAGCCGGAATTTTTGCAATCGCCGAGAACAAGTAATAAATGAGGTAAAAATGAAACAAGATAAGTTGAATATAAGCGTCAGAGAAGAGAGACCGGAAGATTTCCGCAGAGTTGAGGAAATTACAAAAGAGGCTTTTTCATATCCCGGACGAATTGAGCAGGGCGGAATAGGATGCCCATATGAACACTGGATGGTACATGAACTGAGAAATCGTGACGGAATCTTATCGCTAAGCCTTTAAAGACTATGATAGCTAAGGCGAAAACTATGGGATTCGGTGCAATTTTGTTTTTTGGCCGACCTGAGTATTATCCACAGTTTGGCTTTGTAGAAGCTGCCCAATTTGGAATTACAGACTGTAACGGTGCCAATTATCCGGCATTTATGGCAATGGAACTACAGCCGGGATATCTCACTAATGCAAGAAGTGGCAAATATTATGAATCTGATATTTATGATGACGAAAAAAATCGTGAGTCTGTAATGGAATTTGACATGAATTTTTGATATATAGTAAAAAAGAAGAGTGAACGATTACAGAGAACTGACAATATTTAAAAATGGTGTGACTCTTTAAGTCATGCGTAACTATTCCTAAAATCATAATTTTCGGAATAGTTATAAAACAAAGAGCCTGAAATATACTCTAAAGCATTTTTATAACAACTATCCATAATAAAATACCTTTAAAACCCCCTGATGTTGCAATTACAGCTTCAGGGGGTTTTATTATGGGATATCTAAAAAAATTAGAGGCTCTATTTTGCGTTTTAAGCGATTTTATTTACAGTGGTCGATATATTACCCCTCCATTATTTTTCGTAAAATCGCCTACAACATACTTTTACTGCTTTCGTCTATATCAAAGAGTATTTGCGAAGTTTAACGTATATATCGGAGATAAAAAAATGTAATCATCCGTTAGTTATATATAGGAACGATTATGTGCTGCCCAGCCTGCAGCTGTTCTGCAGTTATATCATTTAAATCGCAGATATCGCTGACAACCTTACGAACATCCATATCAGGTGCGGCATATTCCTGGGCAATATTCCAGATTGTATCGCCGGATTCAATCTTAAGCTGTGCATACTGGTCTCTGGATGAGCTGCTTACAGTGTTCATTCCAAGGGCTGTGGTAAAACATGTTACAAAAACTAATATTGTAATTATTGCAAATAATGTAAATCTAAACTTTGACTTAATTCTGAATCTCTTCATGCTTCTCACCTCTCATTTGAACATTTGTTCGTTTTCTATATAATATCAGAATGTTTGTTCGCTGTCAAGAGATTTCTGAACATTTGTTCGCATAGAGCATAAAAAATTAGACCTATATGAAATATTGAAATTTCAATAGGTCTAGAGTTTCTGCCCTTATATTGAAAATAATTATTTTGAAATTCTATCATATAATCTGTCTATTCTGGTTTTGATGACTTCCCTTCTCGCTATGCACACAATGAAAGCAATCACTGCAAGAGCCGCCACTATTCCCATTGCAACAAAATGATCGTGGAGATACAGATCACCTATTAACAGACTTGCACACATACCCGGCAATCTCCCGATAAGAGAAACTACAAGGAACGGTTTGAATCTCATTTCTGATACACCGGCAATATAGCTGACTAAATCCTTAGGCAGACCCGGAATAAGATAAATAATGAAAACTATGGTATATGCCCTTTTGCTGTTTAGCCGCCCCAGATAATAAGCTGTTTTGTCCTTTCCAAAGAACAGACGTACAGCATCATGCCCCAGAAGCTTTGCCAGATAAAAAGATATCGTCGTCCCCAGAACGGCACCGGCCAGGGAAAATATCAGACCGGGCAGGAATCTGTACAAATAACCGGCTGCAAACTGAAATGCCTGACCCGGCAGAATTGAAATAACAATCTGTAATGCCTGCAGACCTATATAAATAGGAATGCTCGCAAGCTTGTAACGCTGCAGAAAGGCTGTGACATCATCAAGCGATTTGAATTCGGCAATGAAGTCTCCATGATAAAAGAAAATGTACAGAGGTATAACAATTACAATCCCTAATAGTATCAGCAGTTTCAATATAGAAACTGCAGTATCCAGTCTACGATTATTACCCATAAAAACCCCCTAAAGAGAACTGACTTAAGATAAAACCTCTTTATATCTCAAGCAGACCTTTTTCATACATACGGTTAACTGATTTCAGAACACCGAATTTCGAATGTTCATAAGTAAGACCACCCTGGAAATATATGTTGTATGGTTCTCTGATAGGACCATCAGCACTAAGTTCAATAGAAGAGCCCTGAACAAAGGCTCCTGCTGCCATTACAACCTCGTCCTCATATCCCGGCATAGCCCATGGAACAGGAGCAACATGAGCATCTATAGGTGCTGCCGCCTGTATTCCCTCGCAGAAAGCAACCATGGCGTCAGCTGAACCTAACTGAACAGCCTGGATAATATCACTGCGTGTATCACTGACACCAGGACAAACAGGATAACCGAGCTTCTCATATACTGCGGCACAGAGGATTGCGCCCTTAACAGCTCCGTTTACAACCTTAGGAGCCATAAACAGTCCCTGAAGTATTGTACGTGTCTGACCAAAAGTAAGACCGCATTCAGCACCTATTCCCGGACAGGTCATTCTATAGGATACCTTTTCAACCAGATCCCTGCGGCCGCATACATATCCTCCTGTCAGTGCAAGTCCGCCGCCTGGATTCTTTATAAGAGAGCCGGCCATGATATCCACACCAACGTTTGTAGGTTCTTTTACATCTAAAAATTCACCGTAACAGTTGTCAACCATGCATACTATATCCGGACTGATTCCATGAACCAGCTCAGCCACTTCACCAATTTGGTTTACAGTAATTGATTTACGCCAAGCATATCCTGTAGCTCGCTGAACGCAGACCATTCTTGTCTTTTCGGAGATAACGGACTTCAGAGTTTCCAGATCGATGGAGCCGTCAGGAAGCAGATCTACCTGTTTGTAGGTGACACCATATTCCTTAAGGGACCCCATTCCCTCACCTCTTATACCAATAACCTCTTCCAGAGTATCATAAGGTCCTCCGCTGCAGTATATCATCTCATCTCCGGGTCTCAGTACGCCCATAAGAGTAATTGCCAGAGCATGAGTTCCGTTTACAATTGTAGGTCTTACGAGGGCAGTTTCTGTGCCGAAGACATCAGCATATACATTTTCAACGGCCTCACGACCCGCATCATCATAGCCGTAGCCTGTGTTCCATGCAAAATGCCTGTCCGCTATCTGGTGTTTCTGCATAACAGACAGAACTTTATACTGATTATAGGCTGTGATATCATCCAGAGCCTGAAACTGATCTTTTACAGTTTTCTCAGCTTCTTCAACAAGTTTAAGTATCCTGGGATTGATTCCAAGTTCATTGATAAGCAGTTCTTTGCAGTAATTCATTATTCTTTCCCTAGCCTTTCTTTTTCCCATTCCATATCACTTACAAGATTCAGTTTTACATCCTGTTTATGTTTTGCATATAACTGTGTGGTTGTTACCTGCTCATGATCCAGCAGTGCCGCCACATCATATATTGAATTTCCTCTTCCTATGAGGCTTGTCGCCGCAGTTGCCCTCAGCTTGTGTGGGCTGTATCCGTCATGCTCTGAGGTTTTCAGAGCGATGGAGGTATACTTCTTGACCAGCTGTCTTATCTGTCTTTCGGTCATTCTTGTGCCCTGAAGCGAAAGGAACAAAGCGTCCTTATCCTCGTCAGCCAGAACACTTTCCGGGGCTCTTTCATTTTCAAGATAATCCTCCAGAACCTCAGTAACCGACTCATTCAGCGGCATGATCGACTCTTTTCCCCGCTTTCTGAATATCTTGAACTCACCCCTGGAAAAATTGAAAGAGGATACGTTCAGCTGCTGCAGCTCAGAAAGACGAAGACCATAAGTGAGAAAAATAATAAGAATCGCCTTATCCCTCTTTTTCGTCTTAAGCCAGTAGCTGTACTGATGCTTTGTCAGCCCTGTACCATTGGAGACAGCATCCAGCATAACCATAACCTCGTCATCCTGAAGAGCTTTGATTTCCCTTTCTCCGGCCTTAGGCAGACGGATTGGGTCAAAACCATCAGTAATGTTCTTTGGTATAAGCTCGTCTCTGTAAAGATATTTAAACAGAACGGAAACAGAGGATTTCTTACGTGAGAGAGTCTTGTTGTTGTTTTCATAAACATATACAGAATTCTCCGTTTCCACCTTATATTTTCTGCAGTAATCGATGAAGATATTTATATCAACCGCTTTAATTTCAGAAAACTCCTTAAGGGTAATCTTTGCAGGTACTGAAGCTGAGGTTAGGTCTGTTTCCTTAATAAGATAATTGCAGAAAAATCTTATATCGTGCAGATAAGCATATCGCGTCATTGGAAGAACGTTTCCCTTAAGGTACATAAAAAAACCACGCATAAAGCTGGGAAGCTGTTTTTCAATTTCTTCGCATTCCTGAAAGATACGAGCCTCTTTTTTTACTATATTATCGGGCTTGTCGCTTTTGTTATGGATTTTTATTTCTTTAGCCATGTGAATATATCCTCCAGACAGGCTTCGTCGCTTTCATATTCTGAAATATTAAACCACTTCATATCTTCATACCGTCTGAACCAGGTCAGCTGCCTCTTGGCATAGCGGCGAGTGTTCTTTTTCACCAGATTCAGGGCTGTTTCCAGATCATATTCGCCGTTATAATAACCGATAATCTCCTTGTATCCTATTCCCTTCATGGAAATATCACTTTCAGACAGCCCCATATCAAGAAGAGCCCTGACCTCATCCAGAAGTCCTGCTTCTACAAGAACATCCACACGCAGATTAATGCGTTCGTAAAGCTCACTGCGGTCACGAGTCAGCCCGATAAGTCTGACATCGTAATCAGTGCACGGCTTCAGCTCAGTAGCGAAGTCTTTCACCCTGTCTCCGGACTCAGCCGCCTCAAGAGCTCTGATAACCTTTTTTACATTATTCGGGTGTATGCGTTCTGCCGAATCCGGGTCGACCGCCCTGAGCCTGTCATGAAGGGACTGTGCCCCCTTTTCCTCCGCCTCAGCATATAACGCATCACGATAAGATGTATCCATTGGAGGAGCACTGAAATCCATATCATACAAAAGTGAATTAAGATATAATCCGGTTCCCCCTGCAATTACAGGCGTTTTCCCTTTACTGAAGATCTCTTCTATTGCAGCCTTTGCAAGCCTCTGGTATTTAGCGACAGAAAAGCTTTCACGAGGATCTATCTCATCAACAAGATAGTGCCTTACCTGACGCTGCTCCTCCGGTGTCGGCTTTGCACTGCCTATATCCATATACTTATACAGCTGCATGGAATCACAGGAAACAACCTCACCGCCCACATGCAGCGCCGTTTCTATTGCATATTTAGTTTTTCCTACGGCTGTCGGGCCGCAGATTACAATTATTTCCCTGGACATATTTCTATACTCTCTTGAACATTTTTTCTATTTCATACATGGTGAATCTGATAAATGTAGGCCTGCCGTGAGGGCATGAAAAAGGGTTTCTGCAGGCTTTCAGCTGTTTAAGCAACCCCTCGATTTCCGCCATTGACAGATGATCGTGAGCCTTCACCGCGGCCTTGCACGACCTGGTGATCAGCTTGTTGATTACAACAGTGTTAGGGCTCCTCACTCCGTCAGACGCACCGTCAAGATATTCCTTCAGAAAGTCCTCCGCCTCAGACAAAGACATGAAGGTAGGGATTTCTCTGACCATCAGAGAGTTTCCTCCGAATTCGGAGATATCAAAACCCATTCGAACAAGACTGTCCATCCATTCATCCTTCAGTTCCATAACAGATGGTGCTGCCTCCACAATAATAGGTGTAAGTATCGGCTGGCGAAGCTTTTCATCAGACATATATTCACCTACGAGCTTTTCATAAAATACTCTTTCATGAGCGGCATGCTGGTCGATAAGATAAAAGCAGCGGTCATCAACAGCTGTAATATAAGTGTTGAAAATTGCCCCTGTCGGCCGCAGTTCATCAAAATCAAATGGTCTGTTAACAGGTGCTGCTATTGAGATTTCAGCAGTTTCAGGCTGCTTGATTTCCCCGGTTATTGTTTCTGACACTCTCGATGGTTTAGCAGACAATATCTGTTTTATGTCAACCTGACCCTCATCATCCCTGATATAGTCTGCCACCTTAAAGGGTGCAGCATTTTTTAGTGAATCCGCTGTGACAACCTTCGGTTCCGTCTCAAATACAGTCACAGGTTCCGGTTTAGCTTTTGCTTCGATGACAGCAACATCATTGTTTAAGGCGGTTTTGATTCCCTCACTTACTAAAGCTGTTATCTCGCTCTCATTGTCAAAGCGAACCTCTTTCTTGTTTGGATGAATGTTGACGTCCAGTTTTGCCGGATTCGTATGCAGGAACAGGAAGCACACAGGGTGACGACCTTCAAACAGACGCTCTCTGTACCCTTCTGTAACACCCTTTTCAATTACTCTGCTTGATACCACTCTGCCGTTTACGAAGAACACCTGATTTCTTCTGCTTGGCCTGGACAGTGATGGCTTGGAAATATACCCTGTTACCGTGTTATCTCCCAGACTGTAGTCTACGGGAACAAGCTCCTTATATTCACTGAGTCTGTATACGGATAGAATTGCAGAAAGCAGGTCACCTTTGCCGGTCGTTGAAAATACAATATTTCCGTTGTTTATGAATCTGAATCTGATTTCCGGAAATGCCAGCGCAATCATCGACATAAAATCAATAATCTGGCTGCTTTCCGCTGAATCTGATTTCAGAAATTTCAGGCGTGCAGGTGTATTGTAGAACAGATCCGTAACGATAAAGGTCGTTCCGTCAGGGCAGCCTGTTTTCTCGTTTGAAATAACCTCACTGCCGTGAATGATAATTCGTGTTCCCGTCTGACAGTCCTTCGTCTTAGTTATCAGCTCCGTGTGCGTAACAGCTGCGATGCTTGCAAGAGCCTCGCCCCTGAAGCCAAGTGTTTCTATGGAATTCAGATCCTTTGCAGTATTTATTTTACTTGTAGCATGACGAAGAAAGGCTGTTTCAGCCTCATCCTGCTCGATTCCGGAGCCGTTATCTGTAACACGGATATATGACTTTCCGCCGTTTTTTATTTCCACGACGATGGAGTCAGCCCCTGAGTCAATTGAGTTCTCAACAAGCTCCTTGACGATGGAGACCGGTCTTTCAATAACCTCTCCTGCTGCAATTTTATCAGCTACACTTTTATCTAAAACTTTAATCATCAGTTAATCATTTCCTTTAATTCTTCAAGAATTCTAATAGCCTGAGACGGCGTAACCTCCATTAAATCCAGCTCCTTAAGTCTGTCTGCAACAGGATTTGGTCCGGGCATAAAGAACGAAAGCTGCTCCGATCCGTCGTCAGATGCCTTGCTTGCAGCAGCATTCTTTGATTTACTTCCTGATTCAGGTTCATCAGTCATCTCAATAGTACTCTGGATATCAGCCGAACCGTTTTCAAGCTTAAGAAGCTTTGATTCTGCATTGGTCAGCAATTCCTTAGGTACTCCCGCCAGCTTAGCAACGTGAATACCATAGCTTCGGCTCGCAGAACCCGGAATGATTTTGTGTAGGAAGACGATGTTTCCGTTCTCCTCAGAGACATCAACATTAAGGTTCTTGACACCTTCAATCTGATTCTCCAGCACTGTCAGCTCATGATAATGAGTTGCAAAGAGAGTACGAACATGTTTTTTTTCATTGCACAGATAGTCGACAGCTGCCCACGCGATGGACAGGCCGTCGTAGGTACTCGTTCCCCTTCCGATTTCGTCGAGAATTATAAGGCTTCTGTCTCCGGAGCAGTTCAGAATATACGCCAGCTCACTCATTTCCACAAAGAAGGTGGACTGGCCCTGTGAAAGGTTATCAGATGCACCGATACGAGTGAAAATTCGGTCACAGACTCCTATTCTCGCATAGTCGCACGGCACAAAACAGCCTGCCTGAGCCATCAGAACAATAAGAGCCGTCTGTCTCATATAAGTTGATTTTCCGGCCATATTAGGTCCTGTGATTATCAGCATGCTTGTATCCGTATTATTAAGGTAAGTATCGTTGGAAACAAACATTCCGTTTTCAGTCATCTGCTCAATAACCGGATGTCTTCCTCTTTCAATCTGCAGCTCATAGCTTTCGTCAATTACCGGTTTCACATAACCCAGCTTGCTGCTGACATTTGCAAAGGCGCACAAAACATCAAGCTGCGCAATTGCCTGTGAGGTTTCCTGAATCTCACGAATATATTTCTGAATCTCTGCTCTGATTGAAAGAAATATCTCGTACTCAAGCTGATTGATTTTCGTCTCCGCATTCAGCACCAGGTTTTCCATTTCTTTTAGCTCGGGGGTAATATATCTCTCGTTGTTCACAAGGGTCTGCTTTCTGATATAGTCATCCGGCACCAGATGAGCATTCATCTTGGTTACATCTATATAGTAACCGAACACCTTGTTAAACCCTACCTTGAGGGTTTTGATACCGGTGCGTTCACGCTCCTTGCTCTCCAGGTTTGCAATCCACTGCTTTCCGTCACTGATGGAGAACTTGATGTCGTCAAGTTCCCGGGAGTAGCCGGCTTTGATCAGACCACCGTCTTTGATGGTAAACGGCGGGTCGTCTACGATTGCCTTTTCTATCAAAGCGTACAGATGCCAGAGGTCGTGAATCTGACCTCCCAGCTCAACGAGAAGTGCAGAGCCTGTATCAGCAAGGCTGTCCCTGATTTCGGGCAGAACGAAAATGGAGTTTCGAAGTGCGATAAGATCCTTTCCGTTGGCGTTTCCGGAAGCAACGCGGCCGGCAAGACGTTCAAAGTCATAGACCTGCTTCAGAGCTTCACGAATATTGTTGCAAACAATAGGGTTGTCATAAAGCTCTTCCACCGCATCCAGCCTCATGTTTATTTCTGCTGCATTATTTAACGGCTCGCGAAGCCACTGCTTCATCTTACGGCTTCCCATAGCGGTTCCTGTCTTGTCAAGAACACCGAGAAGAGAGCCCTGAATCTTTTTTTCGTACAGCGTCTCTGTGATTTCAAGATTTCTCAGGGTCGCCTTGTCCAGTGACATGTGCTTTCCAAGCTCATAAAAGCTGCAGCCCGTAATCTGTGAAAGATTCTGCTTCTGGGTTTCCAGCAGATAGGCAAGCAGTGCTCCCAGAGAAAGTATGCTCAGATTTCTGTCCGCAAGCCCTATGGCTGTAAGTGAAATACAGCTGAACTGTGCCTTAATCGCGTCCTCAGCAGCTTTTTCTGAATAATATGTATCCGGATAGGGCGAAATGTATGCGCCTGTCACAGCCTTTAAATCGGCAGCATCCATAAATTCCTCGTAGGACTCGTTTATTATAATCTCCTTAGGATCTATTTTTACAAGTTCGTTAAGTACATCTTCAACAAGGTTAAGCCTGCTGCAGGACTCAGTGGTGTAAAGCTCACCCGTTGAAATGTCGCAGTATGATATGGCCATACCCTCTTTACTGATGTAAACGGAGGCCAGATAGCTGTTCTCTGTCTCACGCAGCATAGACTGAGAAGTCACCGTTCCCGGCGTGACGATTTTGATAACCTCTCTCTTAACTATGCCTTTCGCTGCAGCAGGATCTTCAACCTGCTCACAGATTGCAACCTTATAGCCTTTTTCGACCAGCCTGGCAAGATAAGTATCCACAGCATGAAACGGAACGCCGCACATAGGCGCACGTTCCTCAAGTCCGCAGTTCTTTCCCGTCAGAGTAAGTTCCAGCTCTCTTGATACAAGCTTCGCATCATCAAAGAACATTTCGTAGAAATCGCCCAGCCTGAAGAAAAGGATACAGTCCTTGTAGGATTCCTTTATTTCTAAATACTGCTGCATCATCGGCGATAATTTTGGCTGAGCCATAGGTTGTTTCTCCTTTTTCCTTAATCTATATCAGAATATTATAACACAAACTATTCCTAAAATACAATTATATCGTCCACATAACTGCCTTCGGACCTGTCCTTTTTAATAATAATCTGTTTATCTATACGGCGTTTCAGTTCACCTACATGGGATATAATTCCCACCAGTCTGTTGCCTTCAGCTAGGTCGTTGAGAGCGGCCATGGCCTGATTCAGAGACTCATCATCAAGTGAACCGAAACCTTCGTCGATAAACATTGTGTCCAGCCTGATTCCTCCTGCAGAATACTGGATTTCGTCAGCAAGTCCAAGTGCCAGTGCCAGAGACGCCTTGAAAGACTCCCCGCCTGAAAGAGATTTCACGCTGCGGATACTGCCGTTATAGTGGTCTATCACATCAAGCTCCAGACCGCTCTGACTCCTTTTGTTGTCAGCCTCTGCCCTTCGCACCAGGTCATACTGCCCTTCTGTCAAAACAGCCAGTCTGGTGTTTGCACGCTGCAGTATTCTGTCAAAGTAGTGCATCTGGACATAGGTTTCCAGCTGGATTCTTTCCTTAGACGATATGTTTCCGTTTGCAGTATCCGAAAGTGATTTAACAGAGGAATATTCTCTCTCCTTTTTCACAAGTAGCGGAGCCTTTGCCTCCAGGTTCTCAAGAGTTCTCTCATTTGCAGTAATTCTGGAGTGAACAGTCTTGGAACGTGTATCGAACATTCTTTCTCTCTCATTGAATTCAGAAAGCTTTATCTTTTCTGTCTGAATATCCACTTCTTCAAATTTTCCCAGCTGTTCTTCCTGCTGCTTCTTTGTTGCCTCCAGAGAAATAATCCTGTCACTGCATGCCTTATGATTCGATCTGGCATTCTCTATAGCCTTCTGAATAGCTTTGGATTCCTTTTCCAGCTGCACGATTGCCTTTTCAGCCATTGCTTTAGATTCAAAGGTAAGCTTCTCCCTGAGAACACCTATTCTTTCGCTGAGCTGAGTGCTTTCAACAGCTCTGGAGTTAAGTTCATTCTTCATTTCTGTCAGCTTATCACTGTTGGACTTTAACTGTGTTTGAGTCTTTTCAATAAGTTTATCGATTTCACCTTTGCGTTTTATATTCTTACCTTCTTCTTCTAAAGCTGCGTTCAGGTCAGCAGCCCGCAACCTTACTGACTCGAAAGCCTCTATCAAAGCTCCCTCAGCGGCCTCCGTGCCGTAATTTCCCAGAAGTTCCTGAATCTCCTCTTTTACAGCTGCTTCCTTCTCCTCCACAGAACCTTTCAGCTTTTCCGCATCTTCACTGGATTTTTTCGCCACTCTGTCTGCCTCGTTAAACAGCTGCTCGAGGTTTTCCAGTTCATTCTTAGACGGTGCTTCTGCCGGCTTTTGTGCGGCAGACGGATGTGTTACTGAACCGCATACGGGACAAGGCTCACCCTCAATAAGTGTTTGTGCCAGAATCCCTGCCTGAGCATCGTAATACAGCTTCTGTGCCTTTCTGAAGTTTTCGTTTGCCCGGTCAGCAGCCTTCATCTTCTCACGATAATTATCAACTGCCTTATTGTATAATTCTCCGGTTTCAGCTAAAGCCTTTATATTGGAATCAAGCTTCTTTAGCCGGTCGTTTTTTCTTTCCAGATCCTTCATTTCAGCTTCCAGCCTGGCCTTATTTTCACCGGCGTGTTCGAGAGACTTCTTCTCTTCAGTCAAATCTTCCAGTATCTTTGTATCAGTCCTGATGCTTTCTTCAAGCTGTGTTACCAGGGCACTGTTGGTTTTGACAAAAGATTCGTTGACCGTCAGGACAGCCGTCTTCTGCTCAAATTCGTCATACTCCGGGAGTGTAGCAGTAATCTCTGCAGACTTTGCTGTGTTATTCTGAATTTCTGGTTCTTTCTGTAAGGCATCAGTAAGTATATCGTTCAGCTCAGTTAGCCTGTGCTTACCTTCAGAAAGAGCATTGTCTGTGCTGTTAAGCTTATTTTTGATGTCAGTTTTCTCGTTGTATTTACTGATGTTTTCTTTCACTTCATCCAGCTTAATACGATTATCCGCTCTGGACAGTTCTGTTTTTTCTTCAAGTAATATATCTTCATGGATAAGCTTTTCAATTAAATTCAGAACCTCATCCACAAGTGTATCACCGTTAACAGCCTTACATACATCTGAGTAAAGAGGGCTTTCTTCAGGGCACACAATTCCGGAAATATACTGCCCGATACTTTCTCTCAGACCTTTACACTCACTTCCCAGTTCCTTCGCTTTATTCTTAAGTTCGTTCTGAAGCGCAAGGAAATTGTCTGTTTTGAATATGTGTCTGAATATTTTAATTCTCTCATCGGTCGGTGCAAAAAGCAGCTTTCTGAAGTCACCCTGTGCAATCATGGCAATCTGACAGAACTGATTTCTGTTGATTCCAAGAATTTCCTCAATTGCAGCTGTTACGGCTGTGGCTTTGCTGACTATCCTCCCGTCCGGATAATACAGTTCGGCTCCTGCAGCCTCTTTAGTAGTTCCATCCCCTCTGGTCTTCTTCCTTAAATATTCAGGATTTCGTCTTACAGTGTATTCTTTTCCATTATATATGAATTTCAGTTCAACTTCTGTCTTAAGTGACTCGTCAGCGTATTTGGAGCGAAGCATGGAGCTGTCCCTGTTATCACCGCTTGGGCTCCCGAACAAGGCGTATGCGATAGCATCAAATATAGTAGTTTTCCCTGCGCCTGTATCTCCTGTAATAAGGTAAAGTCCACCTGTGCCCAGTTTACCGAAATCTATTTCTGTAACTCCGGAGTACGGCCCGAAGGCTGACATTTTTAAAAATACCGGTCTCATTTAAATGTCCCCCTCCCAGATTTTTTCTACAAGTGATATTACTGTCTCGGCTTGTTCATCACTCATTTCCAGACCGTTCTGTGTCCTGTAGAATTCACTGAACAAATCAAATGGTGACTTGGATTTCACATCTTCAATATCTTTCAGCACGGCGTTATTGCGAGTGCGTGTGTTGTCATAGTCAAGCTTCATAATGTTCTTGTAAACAACTCTGAGCTTTGCAAGTGCATCCGGAACATCGTCTTCATCCGTCAGTGTGATGTGCACGTAGTCTGAGCGGTAAGATGTGTTTTCGTAAAAGCTTTTCAGCATAAGTTCATTATATGTTCCTCTTATTTCCACCATATCGTGTTTTGGCTTAAGAGGAACAGATGATATCTCCAGATTGCCTTTTTCCTTCATCTCAACAACTGTGACCGACTTCTGATCCTTTGCTTCAGAAAATGAGTATTTTAACGGCGTTCCAGAATATCTTACGTATTCGTGACCACACTTCTGCGAACGATGAATGTGTCCAAGGGCAACGTAATCAAATCCGTCAAATACTTCAGCGGCCACATTATCTGTGCCTCCAACGGACAGTTCCTCAGAGCCTGCAGATGCGGCTCCTGTGACAAACTGATGGGTTATCAGAATATTTCTCTGGGATGGATCAACGGACATCCGGTCTATGGCAGTTTTGACAGCATCGGTGTACGAAGAGATTTCCTTTTCCGGAAAGAAAGCTCTTACATTTGACGGTTTAACAAAAGGCAGCATGTAAACGTTCACCCTGCCGTAATCGTCGGACATTTCTATCGGACTGACCTCACCGCTGTATACAGGTGACAGGTGGATTCCGCTGGCATCCATAAGCCTGCTTCCGAAGGCTATACGCTCCGCAGAATCGTGATTTCCACTGATGACGAAAACCTGAATATTACGCTCTGCCAGACTTACCAGGAAGCTGTCAAAAAGTGCCACCGCTTCTGCTGATGGCACTGATTTATCGTAGACGTCGCCTGCAATTATCACACTGTCGGGCTTTTCTTCGTCTATTACTTCCAGTATTTTCTTTAATATGTAATCCTGATCCTCAATCATGGAGAATTCATTTACGCGTTTTCCCAGATGAAGGTCAGAAAGATGTATAAATTTCATAGTCTATCCTTTCGCTGTGGCATACCTGTATTTGCTCCATGCACTGTAATACGGTCTGCCGTTTATAAGCTTGTATGTTCTAATCTGAACGTAGTAACGCTTCTCAGGTGTAAGATTGGTAATTGTCTTATTTACTGTCTTATACCCTTTTACAGTGATTTTTTTTGCAAAGGACATATCTGATTTTCCTGAATACCTGATCTGATATCCTGTAATATGTCCGCCGTTTACCAGACTGCTCTGTGACTTCCAGCTGACTTTCAGGCCTTTTTTAACAGGAGAAAGCTTGCTCAAAGCTGTTGGATCCGGTTGAATTATCACAGGGACTTCCGGACTGTAATTGTTAACGTCCATTGTATAACTCTGGTTAAATGCTGCTGACGAGTATTCTGAGTAGCGGGTATGATCTAAGAAGTTCTTGTTGTTCTTTAGGAAATATCTGTACCGGTTATCACTCTGTCTGGAATCCCATGTGGAGTCAAGATTATAATACAGACCTCCTATTTTTACAATATTCCATGCATGAGGTCCGTTGTTTGCAGTTCCGCTTATGATTCTGCAGTCGAGACCTGCTTCAAGGAAGAGCCTGTATGCAAGATTGGCATATCCCTGACATACGGAGGTTCCGTTGATTAGAGCCGCATAAGCAGTGTACTGCAGCTTATAATTCGGATCCTTTAAATGCTCATAATCATATGATACACTGCTGCAGATATAGTCATATATAATCTTTGCTTTTTCATAATCTGACCTGGACTTCAGATTCCACTGACTGATAAGGCTGTCAACCTTTTCTGTGACCTTGGCTTCCTGAGCTGCAGTGGTGTAATATTCGTTTTGAATTTTAATTTGAGCCGTACCATTCGGACTGACAGTTGCGTATGCATTGTAGCTTAAAAAATGATACTTCAGATAGTCCCCTTCTTCAGGATCACCTGTATGTTCAAAAGCCTTATTCATGACCTTTTCAATAAGGCTTGCAAATGCATCATCGTTATTTGAAAAAGGCAGCTTGTACGTAAAGGTGAAGGTTTTTTCACGAGCCTTCATTGCCTCTCTCAGGTCTGCACCGATTGATGATATAGTTGTCCCTGTCGAAACCGCCGCCGAGACTGCAGAAACAGTAGCGGTCGTCATACCTATGGTCAGACAGACCGCAAGCAGTATTGCACTGAATCTTTTTACAAACGTGTTCATATCTGTCTCCGTATTTTTATATCTGACAATAACTTTTGTTCTACATACTTTGATTATAAATTACAATTTATATAATGGCAAATACAAAAAGAACCCTGTACCCGGTCAAATGTCCGGTCTGCTTCAGAGTTCTTTTTGAAACTTATCTTCTTCACTGTTTTACTGTTACTTACACTTTGACAGAATCTTCTCCCACTGTTCATCTACATAAGCCTGAGCTTCATCAATCATCCACTCGTTTCCGGTCTTAAACATATGTTTGAATCTGTTCTGCCGCTTCAGGAATTCTTCAACCGGAAGCTTTTTCTTAGGCTCGTATGTAAGATGCCATTCGCCTTCTATGATTTCATATAACGGCCACACGCATGTATCTACTGCCAGCTTGCATATTTCTGCTATATCTGCCATTTCATAGCCCCATCCTCTAGGGCACGGAGAAAGAATATTCAGGAAGCATGGTCCTTCTGTGTAAATCGCCCTGTGCGATTTCTCATGTAAATCCTTAAAATTTCCGATAAATGTTGTCTGAGCCGCATAAGGAACATTATGAGCAGCTATTATCTCAGTGAGATTCTTTTTGTTCTGTGTCTTACCTGTTGAATACTTTCCTACTGGAGAGGTTGTTGCATCAGCAAACCTCGGAGTGGATGATGAACGCTGTACACCTGTGTTCATATATGCCTCGTTATCATAGCACACATAGACCATGTCATGACCTCTTTCCATAGCTCCCGACAGAGACTGAAGACCGATATCGTATGTGCCTCCGTCTCCGCCGAATGTGATGAACTTGAAGTTGTCCTTCACCTTGCCCTTTTTCTTTAAAACATTATATGCCGCCTCTACTCCTGCGCATGTAGCTGCGCTGTTTTCAAATGCACTGTGAATGTAGCTGTCATAATATGCAGTGTTAGGATACATAAAAGTAGAAACCTCCAGACAACTTGTTGCGTTAGTTATAACAGCTTTATCTTCAGGATTAAGAGCTCTCAGCACACCTCTTACTGCAATTCCTGCGCCACATCCGGCACAGAGTCTGTGTCCGGCAGCCAGTCTCTCCGGTTTTTCCAGTTCTTTCTTTAAATCATATGCCATATTTTTTCACCTCATCTGTATCAAAGCTTAATCATCGTATTTCCTGTGGTCGAATCCGTGTTCACCGTATCTGGAGTCTCTACCTCCAACGTATCTGTAAATGTCACCCGGCTTGTTGGTATCATAGATGATAAACAGGTCATTATAGATTTCATAGAAATCTTCAACTGTAATATCTCTTCCTCCGAGACCATAGATGTAGTTGATTGCATATGGCTTATTAGGCAGATCATATAAGGAGTTTCTTGCTTCACTGAACAGAGGTCCGCCGCTGTTAGAGAAGCACTCAGCCTTATCCATTATAGCTACAGCCTTAACCTTACACATCGATTCAGCAAGTGGCTGTCTCGGGAATGGTCTGAAAACTCTCAGTTTGATAAGGCCAACCTTTTTTCCCTCCATTCTCAGCCTGTCTACAGCTTCTTTTCCTGTGCCTGCACTTGAACCGATTATTACGATAGCAACCTCTGCATCGTCCATCATATATTCCTCAAAGAATCCGTATTTTCTGCCTGTCAATGCTTCGAACTTCTCTGCAACTTCCATTATAATCGGCATAGAATCCTTCATTGCCTGAGCCTGAGCTCTCTTAACCTCCATGTAGTAAGGAGAAATTCCGTAAGGACCTACAGCAAGAGGATTTTCGTGCTTTAACAGATAGTTCTCCGGTTTGTATTCTCCTACAAATTCCTTTACTTCATCATCGTCCAGAAGTTCAATGTTGGACACACCGTGACTCGTTATAAATCCATCCTGGCATATCATTATTGGGAGTCTGATAGCCTCTGAAATAGGCATGGCCTGAATGTAATTGTCATACACCTCCTGATTCGATTCAGCATAAATCTGAATCCATCCGGAGTCTCTTGCACCCATTGTATCGGAATGATCGTTATTGATGTTAATCGGACCGGTCAACGCTCTGTTTACGACCGCCATTGTAATAGGCAGTCTGGATGATGCAGCAACATAGAGCAGTTCCCACATAAGTGCCAGACCTGCAGAGGATGTGGCAGTTACCGCTCTTGCACCTGCAGCTGATGCACCGATGCAGACAGACATTGCACTGTGTTCTGACTCAACGGCAACAAATTCAGTATCAACTTCACCATCTGCAATAAATTTTGAAAAATACTGTGGAATCTCTGTTGACGGAGTAATAGGAAATGCCCCCATTACATCTGGATTTATCTGTCTCATAGCCTCCGCTACGGCTTCTTTTCCTGACATTCTATCTCTTCTGGACATTACTTATCCTCCTTTACAAATTCTATCGCGTCAAAAGGGCAAACCTTGGCGCAGATTCCGCATCCCTTGCAGTGTATATAGTCAAAGTCACGTCTCTTGTGATTCTTTACCGGAATTGAACTGTCCGGACAGTACAAAACACAAAGCATACACTGCCTGCAGTCATCCTCCTTGAAAACAGGCGTCATGACTCTCCAGTCTCCTGTTTCGACAAGAAGTGAAGTTGCAGGTTCATATATTTCAGCACCTATAGTTATGTCCTGCCATGTAATTTTTTCGTTTATATCTTTAGCCTTAGTAATCATTCTCCTACCTCAACTTCCTCCATAGCCTTAACAACAGCCTTCATATTTCCTTCTATTACGTTTTCCTTTCCGGCAAACTTATGCTCGAAGGATTCACGCATGTTGCTGATGAACTCCTGTGCATCAATAACCCTGCTTACCTTGACGATAGCTCCGAGCATAGGCATATTAGGAAAATTCTTTCCAAGACACTCAATTGAAATAGCCTCAGCATCCACGGTGCAGATTTTCCCCTTATATCCGTTCAGCAGCGGTCTTAATGCTTCAGGACTCTTTTTACTGTTGATTATGAGGGCTCCATCCTTCTTAATCCCCTTTGCCACATCTACAGATTTAAGTAAGGTTTCATCTACAACTACAACATAATCAGGTGTGTAGATGTTAGAATGAACTTTACAAGGGGCATCTGTAATTCTGTTATAAGCTGTAATAGGTGCGCCCTGTCTCTCTGGTCCATATTCAGGGAAACCCTGAACATATTTACCGGAGGTGAAAGCTATGTCAGCAAGCATAAGACATGCTGTCTTTGCACCCTGTCCACCTCTTCCATGCCATCTGATTTCAACTGCTTCATTGATTTTATTAGACATTTCTTTCTCCTATATAAAATATTTTTTTACGAATGCAACTTGACAATCATTATAACCCCATTGTCAAATAAAGTCAAATAATTACATATTTTTTTGTTAATTTTAACAAAATATTAAAATATGTAAAAAAAAACAGAACCGTCATCTCAAGAAATACAAATCTTAAGATGACGACCCTGCGCAGAATTCACATATTTAAATCTATATGTAAAAGTTCAGTACAATTATTTAGCCTTTTTAGCGTTATAAGCTTCAATACCAAGTCTGATAAGCTCAACGCCTCTTCTCATATCAGCCTGGTTCAGAACGTATGCAATACGCATTTCATCCTTGCCAAGACCCGGTGTAGCGTAGAATCCTTCAGCCGGAGCGAACATTACTGTTTCTCCGTTATCTTCGAATTCAGTTAACAGGAACATCAGGAAGTCTTCGATATTGTCTACAGGAAGCTTAGCAGTCATATAGAATGCTCCACCAGGTTTCTGGCATACAACTCCAGGAATCTTCATCAGTTCCTCATAAACAACGTCTCTTCTTCCGCAGTATTCTGCCTTAACTTCATCATAGTATGAAAGTGGAAGTCTGAACAGAGCAGCAGCACCAATCTGGTCTACAGTTGATACGCAAAGTCTTCCCTGTGCAATCTTCATAACATTCTTCATGAACTCTTCATTCTTGGAGATAAGTAAACCGATTCTTGCTCCACATGCGGAATGTCTCTTTGAAACTGAATCAACGATGATAACTCTGTCTTTGAATTCATCAAGCTGTCCGAAAGATGTTGCTTCTCTTCCGTCGTAAGCAAATTCTCTGTACACTTCGTCAGCGATGATCCAAAGGTCGTGTTCCTTAGCAATTTCGCCGATAAGCTTCATTTCGTCTCTTGTCAGAACTGTTCCCGTCGGATTACCAGGGTTGATGCAGCAGATAGCCTTAGTCTTTTCAGTGATTAATGGTTCAATCTGTTCTCTCTTTGAATAGTGATATCCTTCTACAGCTTTAGTTGTACTAGGAACAACCTTTCCACCTGCTGCTGTAGCAAATGTGTGGTAGTTTGTGTAGAAAGGCTCTGCAATAAGAACTTCATCACCTTCGTTAAGAATTGAAAGGAAAGTCATGTTAAGAGCTTCTGATCCTCCTGTAGTAACGATCATGTCTTTTCTTTCGATGTCCATATTGTAGTTCTTGAAATATTCAGTAACAGCGTCCTGCAATACCGTTAATCCACCTGATTCAGCATAGGCGATTACCTTTGAATCATAATTTTTGATTGCATCCATAAAACACTGAGGTGTCTCAACATCAGGCTGACCGATATTCAGGTGATAAACCTTCTTGCCTGCATCCTTAGCTTTCTGTGCAATCGGATTGAATTTTCTGATTGGTGAAAACTGCATTGATTCCACTTTGTTTGATAGTTTCATTTCCTTTAACTCTCCTTTTTAAAAAAATAAATCTACTCCAACTCTCTATGAGAGCTATCAACAGTTTCTCTTATCACAGCCTCATTATAACTTATATCCTCCTGTTTGGAAAGATATAAAAGATATTCTATATTTCCTTTTGCACCTGTTACCGGTGAAAAAGTCAGACCATGAGGATAAAGTCCGTTGTCAGCTGCATATTTTATAACGTTTTCAATAACCTCCTCATGAACCTTTCTGTCTCTTACGATTCCCTTCTTTCCTACCTGCTCTCTGCCTGCCTCAAACTGAGGCTTTACCAGACAGACAATATGTCCGTCATCAGCAAGGAGCTGAGCGGCAACAGGGAAAATCAGCTTAAGTGATATGAAGGATACGTCAATGCTGATGAAGTCAACCGGTTCCGCAATTGTCTCAGGGTCAAGATATCTGACATTGCATTTTTCCATATTTACAACGCGTTCATCGTTGCGAAGCTTCCAGTCAAGCTGACCGTAACCTACATCAACCGCATAGACCCTGACGGCTCCGTTCTGAAGCATACAGTCTGTAAACCCTCCTGTCGAAGCCCCTATATCCATGCATACATCGTCTGTCAGATCCAGATTGAACATCTTTATGGATTTTTCCAGCTTAAGTCCTCCACGGCTCACATACGGACAGATATTTTCCTTTACAAAAATCTCTGCTTCAGTATCTATCATATTTCCGGCCTTGTCACTCTTCTGCCCGTTTACAAAGACAATTCCAGCCATTATTGCACGTTTTGCCTTTTCACGAGACTCATAATAGCCTTGTCTGACAAGTAATGTATCAAGCCTTTCTTTCAAATTCTTCACATATCCTTTCCACAACAGACTCAGCATCAAGTCCATACTTCTTTTCCAATGACTCTATATCGCCATGCTCAACAAAAACATCAGGCCAGCCAATACTGATAACCTTCTCTACTCCGGATAATGATCTGAAGCATTCACCAAAACCTCCAGAAAGAGAATTATCTTCTAATGTCACAACCGGCATGTCTGACGACCCCAGTTCTGTAAGATCCAGAGGCTTAACCTTGGTTACTGCTACAATTCCGGCATCTATATCTTTCAAAACAAGTCTGTTCTTTACTTCAACAGCAGTATCCACCATTCTTCCACAGGCCCAGATATCCAGATCCCTGCCCTCCGAAAGCCTCCAGTTGTAATCATCGTAGGGTTCAATAGAGTCCTCATTGAAATTGCACTCTCCCCTCGGATAACGGATAGCTACCGGACCGTTTATCGTTAATGCATGCTCTAGCATGGCAGCAAGCTCGTTTCCGCAGGTCGGTGTCAAAACTGTCAGGTTTGGAATCGACCTCAGATATGACAGATCAAAAACTCCGTGATGAGTTGCTCCATCTGCGCCCACAACTCCCGCTCTGTCTATCGCAAATATAACCGGAAGATTCTGAAGACATACGTCCTCAATAATCTGGTCATAGGCTCTCTGCAGGAAAGATGAATAAATTGCCACAATTGGTCTCATACCTGATTTTGCAAGACCGGCAGCAAAAGTAACTGCATGCTGTTCCGCTATTCCGACATCAAAAAATCTGTTCGGAAATCTCCGTGAGAATTCACCCAGTCCGGTTGCTTCACCCATCGCTGCCGTAATTGCAACAACACTGCTGTCCGATTCTGCAAGTTTTACCGCAGTTCTGCCGAATACGTTTGAATATGAAATCACGCTTTTCTTTTCTGATCTTCCTGTTTCAGGATTAAAAGGTGAGACGCCATGAAACTTGCTTGGATTATTTTCTGCATCTTCATACCCTTTTCCTTTTTTCGTTATCAGATGCACCAGAACCGGCCCCTTTGCATGCTTAGCCTGTTCAAGCACTTCTATCACAGCCTCCAGATTATGACCGTCAATAGGCCCCAGGTAAGTAAAGCCAAGTTCCTCGAAGATTACTCCTCGGGGCATTATGGCATACTTCACTTTCTCCTTAGCCGAGTCCAGTCCTTCGTATATAGTGTTTCCCAGCTTTCCTATATTCTGAAGTCTGTTCTTTATGTCTGATTTAGCTTTTATATATCTGTCGGATACACGCAGACTGTTCAGGTGCTGCGATACTCCGCCTATATTCTTTGAAATTGACATACCGTTATCGTTCAGGATAACTATTGCCTTTGATTTTGATGCGCCCAGATTGTTCAGCGCCTCATAGGCCATTCCACCGGTAAGAGAGCCGTCACCTATGACAGCAATAACCTCGCCCTTCTCACCTTTAATATCTCTGGCAGCTGCCATTCCGGCGGCGGCTGAGATGGATGTGCTTGAATGGCCTGTGTCGAAGACATCATGTTCACTTTCTCTGGCTTTCGGAAATCCGCTCATTCCTCCGAACTGACGGAGTGTATCAAACCCTTCCGCTCTGCCTGTAAGAATCTTGTGAACATATGACTGATGTCCCACATCCCATATTATCTTATCTTTCGGACTGTCAAACACCTTATGGAGAGCAATAGTCAGCTCAACAACTCCCAGATTGGATGCAAGGTGCCCTCCGGTCCTGGATACTTTATCTATTAGAAAGTCTCTGATAACCTCAGACAGTATTTTCATATCGTCGATATCCATCTGTTTCAGGTCATCAGGAAAACTATACTGTGAAAGCTTTATATTCATAAATTTAGTGATTCCTGTTCTGTAGTTTCAATACGAGTTTATAGAAGAACTCTGCATTGTCATAGTATTTCTCGATAGCCTTTATGGATGCCTGAGTCAGTTCATCCAGTCTTTTTTCAGATGCCTCCAGACCGTTCAGGGAAACATAAGTAACCTTGTCCTGCTTTTCATCAGCGCCTGCTTTCTTGCCCATTTCCTCTTCAGAGCCCTTGACGTCCAGAATGTCATCTGCAATCTGGAAAGCCAGTCCAAGATTTTCAGCATACGAAGTCATATCTGCCATCATTTCATCTGTAGCACCTCCAAGATAGAGGCCTGCACGTACAGCTGCAACGATAAGCGCACCTGTTTTATTCAGGTGTATATATTCTAGCATTTCCCTTGAGCATTTTTTTCTCTCATTTTCTATGTCAGAAGCCTGTCCGGCAACCATTCCTGTAACTCCTGCCCCCTTGCAGATACAGTGGGCAGCATTGATCCTTTTTTTCAGTTCCTTTATATCATCAAAGTGAAGGAACAGATCCTTGTTCATTACCTCATAAGCAGTGTTAAGAAGTCCGTCTCCGGCCAGAACGGCCATCCCCTCTCCATAGACCTTATGGTTGGTAGGCACTCCTCTTCTCAGATCGTCATCATCCATGGCAGGAAGATCATCGTGAATCAGCGAATATGTATGAATGTATTCCATTGCACATGCATACGGAAGTGCATCCTGGTACTTTCCGCCGGCAAACTCGCATGCAGAAAGAAGAAGCACGGAACGAAGTCTCTTACCGCCCGAGGTAAGCGAGTACTTCATAGATTCATAAAGAACGTTGCTCTTTGCATCTATACTTGGGATATAGTCTAAAATATGCTGGTTAATTATTTCTTTATACTCTTCATAGTTTTCAATCATTTCTATTCATCCCTTTCCAAGATTTCAATAGTCTGGGTCGCATTTTCCAGAATATCCTTGCAGTTTCTATAATGTTCTTTTCCCTCGTTGTAGCAGGCAATAGCCTCTTCCAGTGAGATATCTCCCGCCTTCATTCTGTCACAGGCTTCCTGAAGCTTTGCAAGAGATTCTTCAAATTTGTACTTATCCATCGGAGTCACTCCCTATCTCTGTAATTACGCAATCTGCAAACCCGTCTTTAAGTGTAATGCGGTAATTGCCGTCAACCCTCAGTTCATTCACTGAGTCAATCACGCGATCTGATTCATCGGTTATTACTGAAAAACCGCTTTCCAGTATCTTGACCGGATTATTCTCTTCAAGAACCAGCAGTGCATTTTCCAGCTGGCTGCTGCATTTATCGAGTCTGCGGTGAACATCTGATGCAAGCTCCTTTATAAGGTTATCCACACGCAGTCTATTGTACATCACTTTATTTGTGAGATGGACATACAGATTTTCATACATACTGTCAGCGGTGTCAGCCAGCTCCCTCACGTCCGGTACGGCCAGCTGAGCTGCTGCTGTTGGTGTCTCGGCTCTCAAATCAGCAACCAGGTCAGAAATTGTGAAATCAATCTCATGCCCAACTGCAGAAATTATGGGAATCCTTGACCTGAAAATACTTCTTGCAACGGCTTCCTCATTGAAAGCCCAGAGATCATCTGCTGAACCTCCGCCTCTTCCAACTATAAGTGTATCAATGTCATCATAATTCTCGTTAATATAATCTATCATGGCCGAAATATCTCCTGCCGCAGCAGGTCCCTGTACCAGGACAGGAAAGATTGAGATATCCACCATATTATTTCTCGTCTTAAGTATCTTAAGGATGTCCTCAACAGCCGCACCTGTCGAAGATGTAACAATTCCGACTTTTTTAGGAAATTTCGGAATCGGTTTCTTGTATTTCTGATCGAACAGTCCCTCCTTACAGAGTTTGTTCTTCATTTCTTCAAATGCAGCTGCAAGTGCTCCGGCCCCTTCGCGGTCGATGTGCTTCACATAAATTGAGTATGATCCGTTTTTGGAGAATACATTTACCTGACCGGTTATGGTAACCTCCATGCCGTCTTCAAGAGGATAAGTCATTGTCTCAGCAATACTTCTGTTAAGAAAACAGGCTATTTTACTTGCTGCGTCTACAATGGAGAAATAAACGTGTCCTGTTGAATGGTACTTCAGATTAGATATTTCTCCTTTGACTACAACAGCCGCCAGAAGAGGATCAGTTCCTATGATTCTCCCGATATATTCATTTAATTGTGTTACTGTAACGGGTCTCAAAGCCATATTTTCTTTCCCCCGAGCAAAGCGACCCCCACAGCGTTATCTGTGGAGAGCTCAGCCTTGCCAAAACAAATATTAAACTCTTCAAGTCTGTGCTCGACTGTTCTTCTGATTCTCCGGCTTGAGGATACTCCTCCTGCAAAAAGAAAATCAGACACATCATATCGGTCATGTAAATTCCTGCATATCCCTACAATTGCATCTGCCAGTCTGTCAAAAACCATAGAGACCAGTTCTTCTGCTTCAGTATCTCCACCGGCTATAATGCGCTGTGCGCTGCTCTCAATTCCGGACAGGTTTATGTAACCTTCATTGACCTTAATCTTCGGAAGAATATTATCTGAAGGCCTGATTTTTCTTGCAGGCATATTGTCCATTTCTTCTCCACATGGAAATTCCATGCCGAGAGCCACACCGATTCTGTCAAGAACCTGTCCAAAAGCGATATCTTTGGAGCCACCTACGATTTCAAGCTTTTCGCCGTCTACAAGGAGAGCTTCTGTAGTTCCTCCGGAAAAATGAAAACAGATAAGTTTATCGCAGTTCTTCATTTCGCTGTAATATTTAACAGCTTCTATATGTCCTTCCTGATGAGAAACCTCAACCAGCGGTACCCCGAGTCCGGCCGCAAGCGAACGGCCAACGGCTATTCCACCGTTAAATACAGGCATATATGACCCTTCAACAGACCTGGGTCTTGTAGATACCGCAACGGTATCTATCGAACAGCCTTCCGGGAGCTTACTGAATGCCTCCTCTATCAAAACAGGCAGATTCATTACATGCTGAAAAAGAGCGTCAGATTGCCTAAGTCCCCTTTCGCCCTTCTTTACACTCAGATATTGCTGCAGATTGCATATAATACCGCCTCCGCAGCTGACTATAGCAACGCTTGTTTTATAGTTGCTTGTGTCAATTCCCAAACAACATGATGAACTGTTCACCGAATCATCCTTCTTTTACAACTGAACCCAGAATGGCGTTAACATATCTGAATGAATCGTCAGTTCCGTATTTTTTTGCAAGCTCAACAGCTTCGTTTATAGATGTCTGTGCAGGTATATCATCTTCAAAGAGAATTTCACAGACTGCCACTCTCAATGTAGCCAGATCTGTTTTAGGAATTCTGGATAATTTCCATTTAAGGCTGTGCTGCTCTATCGTTTCATCTATTGTTTCTTTCCTGTTGCATATAAGCGAGAACGTGTCGCTGCAGTAGTTCCACTGCTTCGAATTAATGTGGTCAATATCAAGATATCTGTCAACACTGTCCACACTGAAATCACGATTGGATTCCATCTGGAAAACAATCTGCATCATATACTCTCTTGCTTCTTTTCTGGTATTAATCATATTTATTTTTCTTCTTCCTCTCCCGGCAAGTGAACTCCCTGCACATGTATATTTACAGCCGAAATATGCTGTTCTGTCTCCGCCTCAACTGCTTCTTTAACAGCCGCCTGTATTTCCCAGGCAAGCTGAGGTATCTTGGTTTCAAATTCAACAATTATATGAATATCAAGATCCAGACCGTCATCATTACGTGAAATTTTAATGCCCTTTCCGGCACTGTCCTTTCCCAGAATGCTCAGTGACAGGCTGTCAGTCAGTCCACCTGCAAGCTCGTATACGCATTCATTTTTTAATACTGCAGTACCGGCAATGGATGCAATTACATCGTATGGAATCTTACCGCTGCCCTGTTCATCGTTTGGCATAAATGCTACCTCCCAATTAAATGAATTATAGCATTTTAAAAAGGATTTTTCAATGTTTAATAGAGCATTTAATACTTACTCTGAATGACAATTTTATCTGCCGTGCGACCTGTCTCCTCCATAATAACACTGCATATTTTAGCTACAGCATCCTGTTTCAGATTCTGTTCATCAACTGTTACAGTAACCTTGTTCTCTGTTATTATAACAAGACAGTCCGGAAGATTCTTAGTTTTTATTACATTTTCACAGGCAACCTCCTGCTCCATATACTCATTCAGATTTTTCTTCGTTACTTCATCACATTTTGACATAAGTTCATTCCTTTCCAGCTCCAGATTTGCCCTCTGCTGCTCAAAATCAAGGCTCCTGTTTTTCTCATTCTCCTCAGCTGAGACATTTTTACTGTCTACCAGAACGTCTCCATCGTGAAGAGGTATATCAGACGAATTTAGTTTTGATACCACCACACCGAAACACAGAATGAGTGCGATAGACATAAACGCAACGTTTTCTTTTGTAAAAATCTTCTTTCTGAAAGAATCACTGTTTTTTTTCATCACCATTTACCCCCGTATCCTTTTGAAATACCATAACTGATGTCGCCGGAACATCGTAAAGAGTAGAAACTCCCTTGACTATATTATTCCGTACAACAGGATCCGCTGCCCCCTCTGCGGTAACAACGACCCCTACGACTTTCTCTTCTGTATCGTATTCTATCAAAGCACTCACACTGCCGACACCGTCAATGTCAGAAAGAAAGCTGCAGAGCGCAGCCTCACTGCCACGGCCATCACTGCTGATAAACTTTCTGCTGTCGTTATCATCGGTAAGTATGCTCATAGTCAGAAGAAACACTGCAGCGACAATCAGTGCGATAATCAGCTTTGACAGGTTTTCTTTTGTAATATTTATCTTTTCAAACATGTTATAAGTCCTCACTTAAATATATTCAGAATTCCGGCAAGTATTATTACTGAAAAGATGAATTTCAGATATTTTGCCATGTTGCTTTCCGGAAGAAGGATCTCTATGAACGTGATTGACAGAATAAGAAGGAAAAGATCCTTTGCCCATGTTGCAATGTTATCCATCATCCACCTCCAAGATTAATTATGCAGGTGATAAATATAATGAACAGCAGTGATGAAAAGAACAGTACAGCCCCCATGGTGATAAGCGATGAGCCAATGTCACTGATTCCGGAGGACAGTTTAGGAGGCGCAACTGCTTCAGTGAGTAATCCGATTATTTTGTAAACGAGAGCAACGGCAACAATTTTAATTATTGGAGAAAGCATAAGAAGGACAATGGTTATGATTCCGAAAACACCCACTACGTTTTTTATGGAACCCATACATTTAAGAAACAGATCTATGGTATCAGACGCAAAGCCACCAACTATAGGAATAAAGTTATCCAGTGAATATCGTGCCGTATCCATGAGAAGAGAATCGGTGGATTTTACGATTATACCCTGAACAGTAATTATTCCGGTCATAAGTGTGATTATCAGTCCACAGGCAAACAGTGCTGCACGCCTCAGGAACTTAGACAGTTGGTTTACATAATCTTTTTCCGTTAAACAGTTGACCATTGTAAGTACAGTTGAAACAAAAACCAGAGGAAGAATGATGTTTTTGATCACAGACTGAAATGCTGTAATAGCGGCAAGGAGCAACGGACTCATTATTGTCCCCGAGGCAACCCTGCCCATAGCAATTATCAGTGCAATAAGAACCGGAAGCAGAACTTCCATGGTGTATGTTATGGTTTTTACAGAGCTTATCGTCAGATTGTATATGTCATAAAAGTTAGTCATTGCAAGTCCGACGATTACCATTGCACATATCAGACCTGCAATCTGGTTAACGGCTGACTTTCCAAATGATGAAGAAAGATTTTTTATCAGTCCGATTATGATGCAGACGGTTATTATCTCCGCTCCTATCACCATCGCACTTCTGATTTCGTACAGGAAAAGAGTTTTCAGATCCTCAATCAGCTGACCGTCATCGAAAATACTTTCCCCCTTTAAGGTGGCACTCAGTATTTTATCTAATGTAAAACTGTCAGATAAGCCGTCAGTAAGCTTTCCTGCGTAATCACTGAGTGCATCGGTATCTTCGGTATCCAGATAATTCTTCCTCTGTTTTCTGATTATTTCAACATAATTCATAATAACTTGGTCACCAGATTAAATATGGACGCGAACACCGGGACAGCAACAATAAAAATAAATATTTTCCCGGCCAGCTCCACCTTACTCGCTATGGAACTCTCCCCTGCATCCTTGCACAGCTGTGATGTGAATTCTGTTATGTATGCAATTGCGAGAGCTTTGATAATAATAGGGTAATAGGATTTACCATACTCCAGCTTATTGTAGAAATCTGTGATGTAAGTAAATCCGTATCGCAGGCTGTCCAGCAGATAATACAGAATCAGTATGCTGCATGCGACGGCTGTAGGTATTGCAAATTCCTTTTTATAATTCTTCACTATGGTAATAAGAATGACCGCAATAAGTGAAAGAGCCGCTATTTTAAGAATCTCCATAGTTCACAGCTCCAGAAAGACTTTAATACTGTCAAAGAATTCAAGAAGCATTTTTACTATTATTGCAAGAACGATAATTACTCCGGCAAGTGTTGTCATAGTAGCTATTTCCTCTTTGCCCGCTTTGACAAGGATCTGGTTGAGCAGGGCAATGCAGATGCCTATTCCTGCAATCTTAAAGACAATTCCGATTTCCAAGTTGACTCCTCCTCTTATATCAGGGCGATGGCTATCAAAGCTCCCAGAGATACGCCCATTCTGCTGTACATTTTTCCTTTCGTTCTTATCTGCTCGATTGAATCTTCTATCTGTCTGTCGAGCTGTCTGTTCAAAAGGCTGAAATGCTTAATCTGATTGTCGTAGTCACTTTGTCCCAGAAACTGACCGCATTTGGATAAGACCCGGAGATCATCATCTGACAGCGGTTCATTGCCATACACTGTTTCGACAGCTGTATTCCATACTGTATTAATATCTTTTTGTCCCATTTCATAAGACATAAGACAGTTTTCCAGGAGACTTCGTATTTCACCTTCTGTTTCGCTCAGAAGGCCGTAGAAAACCACCGGAAGCGGCTCCTTGAAATATCCTATTCTGGTTGATATCAGTTCAGTAAGCTCTCTGAAATCTTCAAGAAGAGTTTTGCGTTTTTTTATTTCGTTTGATTTCATAAATCCTATCAGAGATGATGCAAGAAATGCCAAGATAATTCCCGTTACTCTAAACATGAATAACCTCCCTGACTGTGCCGGTCTTCGGGGAATTAGTAAGAATAATGATATGATTGAATATGTGTTTGCTGATGAGATGTCCGCTTATGCCCCTGTTAATTTCTGCCGCTGTCTTTCCGTGTACAGATGTAATTATGCTTACACCACTGTTAATGCAGGCTTCTATTGCTTCTATGTCCTCAGCCCTGCCTATTTCATCAGTGATTACGACATCCGGAGACATAGACCTTATAAGCATTATCATACCCTGTGCCTTAGGACAGCCATCCAGAATATCCACCATAGGGCCAAAGCTGTATGGTGACAACCCGTTACATACACCTGCTATTTCTGAACGCTCGTCACAGATTGCTACCTTGTACATCTGCTGACTCAGACATCGGGCTATGTCCCTGAGAAGCGTAGTCTTCCCGCAGCCGGGTGGTGAAGCGATAAGAATGTTGTTTATGCAGCCTGTTTCTGAATCTGTCAGAAGTGACTGTATTTTTTCACTGCATCCCGGAACTTCTCTTGAATACCTTATGTTCAGTGAACTGACCTCTCGAATCAGTCTTACACAGCCGTTTTCTACAACTGCCTTTCCGCATATTCCGACTCTGTGTCCTCCATCTATTGTGATGAAGCCTTTTCCTATATCTTCTTCATATGCATAGTATGAAAACTTCATAAGGCTGTTCAGTATTGAATTGATTGATTCAGCAGCCGTAAGTCCGTTCAGCTGTATGCGTCGGCCGGCTGCAAAGATCTGAGCCGGCCGCTGCTTGTATATTCTGATTTCTTCCAGTGACTCCAGTACATCCGGAGGCTGTTCATCCAGCTGTCTCTTTATTTCCGGCGGCAGACATCCTATTACCTTTTCAAAGTGACTTGTCTTAATCATGGTTAATTATATGGGACTTGCGCCTGATATATGACAGCCTTTATTTTTTTGAAATAAGTTCTGTAATTTCCCTGTTTGTATTCATAATTCGCTCTCTGAGTTCTCTTGCAGGCATTCTGAGTGCACCCTGTCCAAATACCATAACCTGCTCCAGTCCGTCAGAGGTTGCGACTGTAATTTTGTATTTTTTTGCATTTTCGGTAACAAAAGTTTCGATATATCTGTCTGCTGTCTCGTTCTCTCTGGTATATACGACCTTTAGATCTTCATAGCTTTCGTTATGCTCTGAGGCACCTTTCTGCTTATACGCATCGAAAACGAGTATGATCTTTGTGCCTGTATACCCCTGATAGTTTCTGAGTATGTCAATAAGCATGTCTCTTGCCGCCTCAAGATTCAGACTTGACATTTCCTTAAGCTCTTCCCATGCAAAGATAATATTATACCCGTCAATGATGAGTATTTCTTCTGCATCGCTCTTGTTGTACCCGCTCTGAACCTTTGGTCCGGGTACTGAAGGTTCCGCCTGAATCAGACGAGGACTGCGTCTGAAACGGTTTTGCTCTCTCTTGCTGACCCCGTAGGTCATCTGAAAGACAGCATCAAGCTCAGCCTGACTATATTCTGCTTTTCTGTGAGGTCTTGGAAGTCCCTCGCCGGAGTCATAGATATCCTTTTCCTGAACAGCCATTTCCAGATGCATGTACTTTTCCACCTCATCCCACGGGACGAAGGTGCCTCCTCCGTGACTGCAGAATATGGAGCCTGTCGGATTATCAACATCGTTGTCCGGACTGTAGGCAGCCTCTGCAATTACCTCCTCAGAATTGTGACAAGGCATGTATCCGCCGAAAATGCATGAAAGTCTTCCCTTACCCCTTGTGTACGAAACAACCTCTTTCTGATAGCCGTTCATTGTAGACACGGGGCAGATTCCGGTAATTACTGTCATGTCCTCACGTGTCTGGTCGTCAGGTGTACATGTTCCTGACATTCTCTGAATATCTGACATTGCACGCCCTACCATATCTGGCGGAAGCTCCAGTGTATAACTGTAGAAAGGTTCAAGGAGCACATTTTCAGCCCTTCTGAGTCCCTGTCTAATTGCTCTGTAGGTTGCCTGCCTGAAGTCTCCCCCTTCTGTATGCTTGATGTGTGCTCTGCCCGTTGCTATGCTGATTTTCATATCAGTAATCGGTGCTCCAGTCAGAACTCCCGGATGTTCCCTCTCCATAAGATGAGTCATAATCAGGCGCTGCCAGTTACGATCCAGAATATCCTCACTGCATATCGTATCAAACACAAGACCGCTTCCTTCAGGAAGTGCCTCCATAGCAAGATGTACCTCGGCATAGTGTTTAAGAGGTTCATAGTGTCCAACGCCGTAAGACTTTCCCTTAATAGTCTCCTTATACATTACAGTTCCCTGACTGTAGCCGATATCAAAACCGAATCTGTCGCTTACAATATTTTTTATTATTTCAGCCTGGATTTCACCCATAAGGTTCATTCGGACCGAACCGTCCGCATCATTCCACAAAACATGCAGCTCAGGTATTTCTTCTGACAGCTGGCTCAGCTTAACAAATGCTTCGTGAACATCTGTATCTTCAGAGAGGATAACCTGATATGAAAGTACTGAATCTATAACGGGTTTGTCACCATGATTTTCGAATCCCAGTCCCTGTCCGCTGAAGGTTGCATCCGGCCCGGTAACTGAAACTATCTGTCCGGCTTCAGCTGTGTTTACGGCTTCAAATTTTGTTCCACTGTATATTCTTATCTGGTTAATCTTTTCTTCGCCGACGATTTCCTTAACGGACAGCGTTCCACCTGTCAGCTTCATGTGGGTGAGTCTTCCTCCCTTGTCGTCTCTTGTTATTTTAAAGACTCTGGCTCCGAAGGCTTCAGGATATTCGCTACAGCTCGTGAACCGTTCCATTCCTTTTAGGAACTCACTTATTCCGGTCATTTTGAGTGCCGAGCCTGAATAGCAAGGCACGATTCTGCGGGTTTTGACAGCCCGTGTGATACTTTCATCTGACAGTACCCCCGAATCGAAGTATTCCTCCATGAGATCTTCGTCACAGGAGGCGGCGTTTTCGTAGAATTCGTCTGTCTCCTCGTTGAAGAGCACGCATTCGTTCCCAAGACACTTATGCAGGTTCTCCATGACGTTTTCAATGAGACATCCGGCCTGATCCATCTTGTTTATAAAGATGAATGTCGGAACATCGTATTTCTCCAGAAGCTTCCAGAGAGTATCAACCTGTCCCGTGACTCCGTCTGGAGCACTTATAACCAGGATGGCATAATCCAGTACACCCAGGGTTCGCTCCATTTCAGCAGAGAAATCCATATGACCGGGAGTGTCAAGGAGTGTAACGGTTTTGGTACCCAGCGGAAATACTGCCTGTTTGGAGAATATTGTGATACCGCGCTTTCTTTCAAGATTGTGTGTATCAAAAAAAGCATCACCGTGATCCACTCGTCCAAGTGTGCGTGTGATGCCAGTTTTATACAGGATGCCTTCACACAGAGTTGTCTTTCCGGCATCCACATGTGCAACTATAGCTGTTGTTAAGTAGTTGTTCTTCATCATAGTTAAGTATTATTCTGCGTTCGATTCTTCCTGTTCAGAAATGACATCTTCAGGAAGAACTGAAATTTTAACCTTTTCTATTCGACGTTCTTTTACTGACAGAATTGTAAATTCATAATTGCTGAAACTCAGCATACGATTTTCGTCTCCGTCCTCAGGTATTTCCCCGAGAATATCAATGATAAATCCACCGATTGTCTCACTGCTGTCTGATTCCAGATTAACCTTAGTCTCCTCGCTCAGATCACTCAGATAAACATCCCCGTCAACAATATAATTGTTTTCGTCAACAGTCTGTATTACGTGTTCTTCTTCATCGTATTCGTCATCGATATCCCCTACAATTTCCTCTACTATATCCTCCATGGTTACAATTCCGCTGAATCCGCCGTATTCGTCGATGAGAATTGCAACCTGCTGCTTTTCCTTCTGCAGCTCAAAGAACAGGGAGTCAATGTTCTTTGTATCGGGAACAAAATAAGGTGTCCTCAGGATTTCACGAATGTCAACCTTGTCAAAACCTGTTTCTCTTGCTTTAATCAGATAGTCCTTGATATGAAGTATACCGATTATATTATCTGTCTCGTCCTCGCATACCGGAATTCTGGAATGACGAAGCTCCATAAGCTCGTCCAGATACTCATTGGGGGAATCGTTTATATCAATCAGGAACACGTCTGTTCTCGGTGTCATTATTTCATAGGCCAGTTTATCATCAAAGTTAAAGATGGAGTTGATCATCCTCTTTCCTTCCTCTTTGATTTCACCACTCTGTTGACCTACCTCTAGAATTGACATCACCTTTTCCTCGGAATACTCACTGTCATCAACGCTGGTTTTCTGATGAAAAATCACCAGGAACAGGTTTGCAGCCAGTATCGGAATAATAATTACCGGCTTAAGAATCAACACAAGGAAGCGTTCCATGCCTGCAAAGGTCAGCGAAATACCCTCACTGTGCTGTTCTGCCAGCTTTCTTGTAAAATATTCACTGAAGGTAAGCACCAAGGCAATATATACTGCAATTGCCCCCGCCGTATGATATGGCATGTCAAATGGGAGATTAACAGCAAAATACAAACCCACAGCAAAGAAGGAATAGCTAAGCAGGCGGTTGGTAAATCTGTAGACAATTGGTTTTTCCAGAAGCTGCAGCAGTGCAGCGGCAGATCTGCTGTCTTCCTCTGCAAGCTGTTTGATTTTGTTTCGGTTAACGGAGTTCATCGCCGTGTTGGTAACAACTATTATTCCGTTAAGTATTATTGAAATTACTATAATAAAATAATGCATAGTTCTCCTTGTGAAATATCTATTTTTTCTTCCTAAGCATGTAGTGCTCCTTAACAGGCTTATCCATTTTCATTGTGATAATCTGTTGAGGATGAGGTGCTGCATCTATCGCGTCACCGGATTCGTAATCATACATTTCAGTTATCTTCTGCTTGAAGAACGGAATGTCAGGTCCGAAAATCTCAATTTCATCTCCAAGAACCATTTTATTTCTCTGCTCTATTACTGCCATTCCGGTGCTTTCATCATAGCTTCTCACTATGCCTACAAAAGCATATTCTCTTGTATATGCACTTGTCTGATAATTCTGATCGAGATTTGTCGGCTGGTTAAAATAGAATCCGGTTGTGAATTCTCTGTGACTTGCCTTCTTCAGCTCAGTAAGCCACTCCGGATTGAACACATAATTTTCCGGATCCTGAAAATATGCATCGATAGCCTGTCTGTAAGCGTGAATGATTGTTGCAACATAGAAACTGCTCTTCATTCTGCCTTCAATTTTGGCACTCATTATTCCACTCTCTATAATTTCAGGGAGATGTTCAATCATGCAGAGATCACGTGAATTCAGAATATATGTTCCTCTTCCATCTTCCTCAACAGGATAGTATTCACCAGGTCGCTTTTCCTCTACCAGAGCATACTTCCATCTGCATGGATGAGCGCAGGCACCTCTGTTGGCATCCCTTTCAATCATAAAATTACTAAGCAGACATCTTCCTGAGTATGATATACACATTGCTCCGTGTACAAAAGCTTCCAGCTCCATGCTGTCAGGAATATTAGCCCTCACGCCCCTGATTTCATCGAAAGTAAGCTCACGGGCAAGCACCAGTCTCTTTACACCCATCTTGTGCCAGAAATTTGCTGTACGGTAGTTTGTCATATTTGCCTGTGTGGAAAGATGTATTTCAGCATCCGGAATAATTTCCTGAATCAGATCAATTATACCGGGGTCGCTGACAATAAATGCATCAATGTTGATGTTCCTTACCTCTTTCAGATATGCTGTGAGCGGCTCTATGTCCTCATTATGGGCAAATATGTTGATCGTAAGATAACAGCGTTTACCCCTCTCATGAGCAAATTCACAGCCTTCCCTCATCTCCTCCAGAGTGAGATTTCCGGCACCGGCTCTCAGGCTGAAAAGTTCGCCTCCGAAGTATACGGCGTCTGCACCGTATATAACAGCTGTCTTAAGTTTTTCCAAATCGCCTGCAGGAGCAAGCAGTTCAAAATCTTCTCTATTCATCATTACCTCTTATAAACTGTAACTGCAAGACCATCGCCGACAGCCATAAGGCTCGTATCCAGGTCACTCTGCGTGCATATAAATTCAACATACTCTCTCATTTTTCTTATATTTGTCTTATGCTTCCTGAAGGTATCGAATTCGTCTGATGCTGTCATTCCGCGCATAAGAATATTGTCTGAGATTATCAAAGCCCCATCAGCTGCAACTGTCAGTGCCGCCTCCAGAAATCTCTTGTAATGGCTTTTGGCTGCATCTACGAAGATAAAATCAAAACCGTCAATGCTCTGATCTCTCAGCTTTTCAATCTGTTCCTGACCGTCGCCGAACAGAGATGTAATTCTGTGGCTCATTCCGGAAACCTCAATGTTGTTTCTCGCTGCCTGCAGCATAGTCTCATCTTTCTCTATGGTATATATTTCCGCATAAGGACAGACTGTGGCAAAATATAATGACGAGTACCCTATTGCTGTACCTATCTCAAGTATTTTCTTAGGCTTCTTCAGCTTAAGATATGAGTTGAGAACCATTTCCGTATCCCTCTGTATAATCGGAACATGGTCATTCTCACCCATTTTTCTTAATTCGCCCAGAGTATCATTAACAGGTCTGTAGTATTCTGTTATATAGTTATCAACTAAATCGTTAGTAATATTCTTCACTTAGTACCATCCATTCTCATCTATGGTTCTCAGATGTTCCTCATAAGTTTTGCTGTAGAGCACCTTTCCCTCTTCCGTAGCGAAGAAGTAAAGATAATCATGCTTTTCGTAGTTGATACAGTCTGATACCGTGTCAACTGACGGATTACATACCGGACCTACAGGAAGACCGCTGTGAAGATATGTATTATATCTGCTGTCCACCTTGAGGTCTTCTTCTGTTACGTTTACCCTCTTCACCCCCAGTGGATACAGAACAGTGATATCACTCTGAAGAGGCATATCCTTATTCAGTCTGTTTACGAACACACCTGCAATCTTTGCTCTGTCCTCCTCGAATAAAGATTCATTTTCAACAACAGAAGCAAGTGATAAAAGCTCATGAACACTTGTACCATTACTCTCAATGTCATCCTTTATTGAATCAAGTTTCTCTTCAGTATTGTCCAGAATCTGTTCAGTTATATCGTCAACTGTAGGATTAGCCTTAATAATAAAGTAAGTATCCGGATACAGATAACCTTCAAGAGAGCATATCAAGTCATCGTTCAGTATTTCATCAGTAAGAAACCAGTACTTGTCAATCAATTGTTTCAGATAGTCCCTGTCGTTCCATGCCGCCAGGATATCGTTGGTGCTCAGTGAAAGAGATTCAGCTATGCTTTCAGCTGCGGCCTTTGCTGTTGAACCTTCAATGATAGTGAATTTAGATGTCAGAACATGCTTCAGGTCACCTGTCTCGATTATTTCCAGGATTTCCTTAAAACTCATGGATTTATTCAGAACGTAAGTGTATGCCTGCAAGTTGTCCGGACTTGACAGTTTCATATATATTTTGGCACTCAGCTTGTTCTTTACCAGTCCTGCCTCATCAAGAGCATCCAGTATTTCATACGCACTGCTGCCTGATGCAACTTCTACTGTAACTTCATCTTTGCTGTTTTGATCAGCCGGAGAAAGTCCCATATTGTAAAAGAGTACTCCGCCCGCAACAAGTATCATTATCACTGCCACAGACAGTATTAGGATTACTTTGTTATTAACTGACTTTTTCATTCGTTACCTCAAACATTCAATAAAGGGACGCATAAAGCATCCCTTTAGTATCGTAAAAATTATTTTGATCTTCCCAGATATTCACCTGTTCTAGTGTCAATCTGAATTTTTTCCCCTTCTTCGATGAAGATAGGAACCTGGATAACTGCTCCAGTTTCAACTGTAGCTGCTTTAGTTACGTTAGTTGCTGTATTACCTTTAACACCCGGTTCTGTCTCTGTTACAACAAGATCTACGAAATTTGGTGCTTCTACAAGGAATGGGCTTCCCTGATAGAACTTAATAGTAGCCTCGTCATTCTCTCTCAGATACTTAATTGCATCCTCAACCTGATCATATGCGATAGGAACCTGATCATATGATTCCATATCCATGAAGTAATAGAGTTCTCCATCATTATAAAGGTACTGCATTACCTTTGTCTCAATGTGAGCCTTTGGGAATTTATCCGATGGATTGAAAGCCTCTTCTCTGGTAGCACCGGTAAGGATGTTCTTATATTTAGTTCTAACGAAAGCAGCTCCCTTACCCGGTTTTACGTGCTGGAAATCCAGTACTACATGTGGATCTCCATTCATTTCAAATGTCATTCCTTTTCTAAAATCGCCTGCAGAAATCATTGTTCTATTCTCACTTTCTTTTAAATTTTTCAAACTGTGTTCTACTCTTTTGTATTATACCAAAATTATTGCTGGTTAACAAGTCCTATTGCTTCTCCAAGAATCTTATATACATCGTTCATCATAAGAGAAAATCTCATTTCAGCCTGCATATACTGGGCTGCAAGCGGGTCTCTTCCCATAATCTGATACAGTTCCTGAACCTGATTCATAACTTCAGGGCCTACTGACTCCCCCATCATCTGCTTTGCCTGAACCTCAAACTGCTTTGCCTGGAAATCCTTTACCATCTTTGAAAGTTCTTCATTTGCATCAATAGAAGACTTCAGACGACTGTACTGCTTGAACTCTTCTGATTCTTTTATAGCCTGTGCAAGGCCGTGAGCCTGATCGTATACGTTCATTTACGCGTCCTCCTCATAAATATTATACATCCAGGATTATCGGCAGGATAATCGGACTTCTCTTTGTTTGATTGAAGATGAATTTTCTCATTTCATCCCGTACGCTGTTTTTTATTGAGTTCCAGTCTGTATTATTATGTGCCAGACACTTCTCAATAGTCTCTGTTGCAAGTGCCTTCGCCTGATTAATCAGATCCTCATGCTCACGAACATATACGAATCCTCTTGATACAATATCAGGGCCGGATACAATTGTTCCACTTGACTTTTCCAGAGCAAAAACAACTATGATAAGTCCTGATTCAGACAACTGCTTTCTGTCTCTTAATACTATGTTTCCTACATCTCCGATTCCAAGTCCGTCAACAAGAATATCTTCAGCACTGCATACATTCTGGAATTTAGTTGCTGATTTCTTATCTACAGTGAGCTGATCTCCATTAGACAGGATGAATATTCTGTCTCTGCTCATACCTATGGATTCAGCTATTGCCGCATGCTGTACAAGATGTCTGAATTCTCCATGCACCGGCATAAAATACTTAGGCTTTATCAGAGTCTGTATAAGCTTAAGTTCCTCCTGACACGCGTGTCCGCTTACATGGATGTCTGCGATGTCATTATATATAACATTCACACCTTTTTCAAAAAGTCTGTTTACAACCGATGCAACCGCCTTCTCATTTCCCGGAACAGGTGATGATGATAGAATAACCGTGTCACCTTTCTTTAAATGAACATTCTTGTGTTCGTCGTTTGCCATTCTGGCAAGAGCCGACATAGGCTCTCCCTGGCTTCCTGTCGTTATGATCACAAGTTCCCTGTCAGGAATATTTTTTGTCTTGTTAAGTTCAACCATCATGCCTGCAGGAATGTTCATATATCCAAGTTCCTGAGCAAGCCTTACAACATTCTCCATACTGCGTCCTGAAACAGCAAATTTTCTTCCGTATTTTGCAGCAAGTTCAATAATTTTCTGAACTCTGTGAACATTGGACGAAAATGACGCAATAATAATTCTCTGCTCAACCTGTCTGAAGATGCGGTCAAGGGTCGTCCCTACAACCTGTTCTGAGGCAGTAAAGCCTGCTCTAAGAGCATTAGTACTGTCTGCCAGCATGATGTCA
>JALENF010000017.1 GCA_022767945.1 Bacillota bacterium | reverse complement strand
AGTTTGATAACTTCTTTCTTGGAAAGCTTTTCGAAAGTTCCGTCTTCTTCCATTCTGTCGATGTCGTTTAATCTCTTGATTCTTCCACCGATAGTCTTATGGTTTGTAAGCATTCCGCCTAACCATCTTTCGCTTACGTAGTACTGTCCGCATCTGTTAGCTTCATCAACGATAGCGTTCTGAGCCTGCTTCTTAGTTCCTACGAAAAGGATTGGCTGTCCGGATGCTGCAACTTCCTTCATGAAGTCATAAGCTTCTTCAATCTTCTTTACAGTCTTCTGTAAGTCGATAATGTAGATTCCGTTTCTTTCTGTGAAGATGTAAGGAGCCATTTTAGGGTTCCATCTTCTTGTCTGGTGTCCGAAGTGTACACCTGCTTCTAGTAATTGTTTCATTGAAATTACTGCCATTTTTTCTTTCCTCCTGGTTTTACCTTCCACTCGACCTCTAATACACAAAACCTCTGTGCCGTCAATATCAATATGTTCGGCTTCAAGGCACCTCGTGTAAAACAATCGGGTGTGCTAAATTAAAATAAACGGCTACCAAATTAGCCGTCCATTATTATATACTTAAATAATTGGAATTGCAAGCTTTTTTTGCTATTATCTTATTGTTTTACAGTTGTTTAGAAAATTAATGAATTGCTTCTTTGTTCTGTTGAAATTATCCCGGCCAAGCCAGTATTTTTCACCGTTTATAAATGTAATGCACTGATCCTCCATCAGGGCAATCTTGCTCAAATTAATGTAACACCCTTTTCGGCAGAGGAAAAAGGTGTTATCAAGCAATGGTTCAACGTTATTCATTTTCTCATAGTAGCTGAATTCTCTGTTTTCAGTTACTACTCTGAGCTTGCGTCCATCCTTTTCTATATACAGAACGGATGTGGTACTGACGCTTGCAACAATTTTCTGATTTTTTATATGGATGTACATTGGTGTCTTTCCTGCTTTCTTCTGCTCGCAATCCCAATTCCGCAGGAATGCACACCGGTACACCACATCAGACAGCTTATTTTACTCCTCTTCTTCAGGATCCCTTGAATAAGTGATAAGATCCTCCGCAATTTCATGAGCTGCAATGGATACAGGTCTGTTTGAATCGCAGTCTGTAAGAATCGGTTTGTTGTCGATAATATCTCTTGCTCTCTTAGCAGCCATAACTACTACAGTATATCTGCTGTCAGCTTTTTTTCTGATTTCATTAACTGATGGATATAACATTTTTCTCCTCCTTATATTTATCAAGCATAGTCTCAACATCATCCCTGATCACTCTTCCGTGTTCGGCAAGCATGATTGCTTCCGTACGGATGATTGCATCGTCGATGACATCGTTTACAACATAATAATCGTATTTGTCTATGTAGGACATTTCCTCAAGTGCCTTGGACAGTCTGAGGTTAATAACGTCCTCTGTTTCTGTGCCTCTGCCGACAATCCGGGCTCTAAGCTCCTCAAGTGACGGCGGCAGAATGAATATCAGGACACTTTCCGGATAAACCTTCTTCGCGTTTATTGCACCCTGAACATCTATTTCAAGGACAACATCTCTGCCCTGCTCCAGCTTCTCTACAACCATAGCCTTAGGTGTTCCGTAATAATTTCCGAATACATCAGCATATTCCAGGAATCCTCCTTCAGCAATAGTCTTCTCGAATTCCTCTCTGGTTGCAAAGTAGTAGCTTACTCCATGAATTTCTCCTTCTCTTGGAGCTCTTGTAGTCATGGATATGGAAATTTCAATATCATTTCTTTCAAGCAAAGCCTTGCAGATTGTTCCCTTACCTGTGCCTGACGGTCCGGAAATGATGAACAACTTACCCTTCTTTTCTGCTGTCCCCATATTTTTCACCTCTAACTGATTATGTAGCAATATATTATATCACCTTTATTATTCTGATTCAAGATTATTCTATGTTCTGAACCTGTTCTCTTATTTTTTCAATCTCTGCCTTTACCTGCAGCATCAGATTTGTAACTGTGATGTCATTTGCCTTGGAGCCGATGGTGTTGGCTTCCCTGTTCATTTCCTGTACCAGGAAGTCCAGCTTCTTACCGTCCGGCTCTTTGCTGTTTTCGATGATGCTCTTCATCTGATCCATATGGCTGTTCAGACGTGTAAGTTCTTCTGTAATGTTGCACTTATCTGCAAATACTGCAGCTTCTATCATGATTCTGTCTTCAGGAATAGTCACACTGCCCTCAAGAAGTGCTTCGATTCTTTCCTTAAGCTTGGCTGCGTAGGCTTTAGGAACCTCATCTGCTCTTTCCTCAATCTGATCAACCAGCGATTTGATAATTCCACCTCTCATAATGAGATCCTGAGCCAGCTTCTCACCTTCTACGCTTCTCATTGCCTCCAGGTTTGCCGCAGCCTCTCTGACCGGTTCAAGTATGCACTTAGTCATCTCTTCTTCATCCTCAACGTCAGGTATCGCCTTAAGAACATCCGGCATTCCTGCAATCATACTGAGAGTGATACCTGCATCTCCGGCAGTGAAGTCAAAGGTTTGCTGCAGTTCTTTAAGCTTTTCATAGTACTGCTCTGCAATCATGGTGTTCAGTTTGATATTCACATCATTTTCTGTAAGATTCTCAACCATGATGGAAATGTCTATTTTACCTCTTTTAATCTTCTCCTTTACCGCATTCTTTACCTTATCCTCGACAAAGGAATATCTGCGGGGCATTCTTACGGAAATGTCGGAGTATCTGTGGTTCACAGACTTTATCTCCACGATTATGTTTCTTTTTCCGTCATTGTATTCGCCTCTTCCGAAGCCTGTCATGCTTTTTATCATCTAACTTCTCCTCTTTCTTTGAATAATCAATGATAACTAATTGATTATAACATAGTTTGCAGGTCGTTGACAAACACTAATATGACAGGGTAAAATAATTAAATGTAACTTTAGAGAAAAGAGGAGATTATATGGCTTTTGACGGCATAATCACCATGGCGATGGTAAAAGAACTTCAGGATACCATTCACCTTGGAAAAATAGAAAAGGTTTATCAGCCGGAGAGCGATGAGCTTGTCTTCAACATACACACTAAGAAGGGCAATGTGAAGCTTTTTGCATCGGCCTCAAGCTCCAGTCCGCGCGTTCACCTTATTGAGCAGAGCGTTCAGAATCCCCCTGCCCCTTCAGGCTTCTGCATGCTCATGAGAAAGCATCTGCAGGGAGGACGCATAGTCAGCATAGAACAGAAAGACAGTGAGAGAATAATCGAAATATCACTGGAAACCCTGAACGAGCTGGGCTTTTCTGTTACGAAGAAGCTCATATTTGAAATCATGGGCAAGCACAGTAACATTATTCTTGTGGATATGACCACAGGAAAGATCATCGACAGCATAAAGAGAGTATCCATCGATGTGAACAGGGCAAGGCAGCTTCTTCCGGGTCTGGAATATAAATACCCTCCGGCACAGGACAAGATTCCCTTCAGAGGAATAAGCAGAGAAGAGCTTAATACCATCGAACCTGTAAGCAAGGTAATCCTGTCTAAGGTAGGCGGTATTTCTCCTGCTGTGGCTCGTCAGCTTGAATCGGAATCAGACCCGTACGGGTATCTGGAAGCTTTGATAGACGACATCGAAAACGGGCAGACGGCTCCTCACGTATACACTGACGACAAAGGAGTGCCTCAGGAGTTTCACATCATGGAGCTGGCGGAATTCGAGGGCGCGGAGCGAAAGGAGTTCGACAGCCTGAGCCGTGCGCTTGCCTACTTTTTTGACAACAAGGCCTCGTCCAACAGGGCAAGGCAGAAATCCAGCGACCTGGTAAAGGCAGTTTCCGCCTCTCTGGACAAGCTTTACCTTAAGAAGCAGAGACTGTCCGAGGATTTGATGAAAGCCGAGAATTCAGAGGATCTGCGGCTTTTCGGTGAGCTTCTGACAGCAAATATACATCTTGTTAAGGCCGGGGCATCATCTGTGGATGTTTTGAACTACTATAACGGGGAAACTGTTACCATACCTCTCGATGAGAGATTCAGTCCGTCGAAGAACGCGCAGCAGTATTTCAAGCGTTATGGCAAGTCCAAGACGGCAATTAAGGAAAAACAGATTCAGCTTGAGGAGACAGGTACGGATATCGACTATCTGGAATCGGTTCTTACATATCTGAACAATGCTGAAGATGTAGATGCGATCGATGCTCTGCGAAGTGAGCTTGTGGAGACGGGCTATATGAGACGCCGCAGGCAGGCGGGCGGATATAAGGAGAAGAAGTACAAGCCTAGTCCGCTGAAATACGTAACGTCTGAGGGTTTTCATGTTCTCGTGGGAAGGAATAATAAGGAAAATGATATTCTCACGCTGAAGACGGCGGGAAAGAATGACCTGTGGCTTCACACCAAGGATATCCCCGGTTCTCATGTCATAGTACAGATGGAAGGGCGTGAGCTTACGGAAACTCTCGTATACGAGGCGGCAGCCATTGCCGCTTATCACAGCAAGGCCCGCAATTCCGAAAACGTGCCTGTGGATTATGTAGAGGTCAAATACGTAAAAAAACCAGCCGGGGCTAAGCCCGGCATGGTCATCTTCACAAATAACAGAACTGTATGGATCAATCCGAAGATACCGACCTGATTTTCTCACGGATAATCATCATCTTTTCATCTGTAGCCGCAATGTTATCAGCGCACTCTTTGAGTTCGTCTATGATTTCATCTGCGGCTTCTATATCTTTTTTGTATCTCATTCTGTGCTCCAGGTTTGCCCAGAAATCCATTGCAATAGTTCTGATCTGAACCTCCACCTTCATAGGTCTCTTCTCATTGGAGAAGAATACAGGTACCTCAACTATCATGTGATAACTTCTGTATCCGTTAGGCTTAGGTTTTGCTATGTAGTCCTTAATCAGAAGCACTTTAATATCGTCCTGCTGCTGAAGCATTTTTGCAACCTTGTAGATGTCGTCAACAAAGGAGCATATAATTCTGATTCCGGCAACATCTGTCAGGTTCTCCTCTATAGATTCCAGGGTCATCGGGAATCCCTGTCTTTTCAGCTTCTCCAGTATGCCTGACAGAGTCTTTCTTCTCGACGATATGGATGCTATCGGGTTCTGGTGTCCAAGCAGTGAAAGCTCGTCGTTTAAGATTTCAAACTTGGTTCTGATTTCTCTGATTGCCGACTCATATCTCATCAGCAGTATGTCCAGTTCATCAAGAGTTTTGACTCTTTCCACCGGATCCTGCGGCAGTAACTCCTCAAGCAGTTCAACCTTTCTTTCTTCTTTCATTTCTCCATCCCTTACTTCAAAATAAAATCTTTAATCTTTTCTATAACTTCATCACCTGTGGCCTCGCGTCCGCCGTTATGTATCTCATGATAATAGCCGGGCCACTCGATGTAGCTGAACCATGTATTGTCCTTCATTCTTTCGGCCAGTCTGCGGCTTCCCTTCACACTGCAGACTCTGTCCTCGTCCCCGTGCATAAGCAGAAAAGGCTTTCCGTAAGCTCTTCCGTTGTCCGGATTCGTTCCGTCAAAGATTGCATTTCCCATATCAAAGCACTCTGCGGCACAGCGCAGACATATATGATCATGCACCAGAGGATCATCCTTGTACGGTCTTACATTTATCAGATTTCCAAGCTGGTTTTCAGGAAAACTCTGTGAAATGCTGGCAGTAGGGAATATTTTAGACGCAGCCCTCAGAATGCCTACCACCGGTCCCGGCATATCCTTTGCCAGCTTGATCCACGGTGCTGAAACTATATACTTATCCGGGATATGATTCAGGCTGCCTCTCGCCCTGTAATCCAGACAGATATTTCCTCCCATGCTGTGACCGAACAGAGTGATCGGAAGACCGGGATACATTTCTCCTGCTCTGGTTATCAGGGCATCCACATCTCCCAGCACCTTGCTCCTCGGCGAGCAGTCTCCCCTTTTACCTTTGGAAATGCCGTGTCCTCTCTGGTCAAAGGCAAGGCATGCGATTCCACTCTCGCTGAGAATCCCTGCCATGCGGCAATATCTTCCCGCATGCTCTCCTATTCCGTGTATAATGCACATTACAGCCTTGGGATTACTGCATTCGAATCTGTACCCTATGACCTCATCGCTGTCTTTATGCAATGAGAAGTTGTCATACGGTTTTTTACTGTTTTCTGACATTATTCTTCTCTCCCATTACATGTCTATTGTAATTACCATGTCTATTGTACTATATTAGTCTCAATCCGGGGCATATCCTTCTATTTCGAAAGGAGAATCAGACGAAATGAAACGAGTTCATGCGAGCAGCTGTACCTGTTCTATATGTGAAAACAGTCGTTATGAAGTCATTGCATTTAAAGCAGGTTATGTCTGCGAAAACTGTCTCGAGTATGTAAGATCTCATCAGAAAGGTGATGAAATCAAAACTGAGGATCGTCCGGCAGATAAGCTGTAGCTCTCGGATTGTCATGTCCCTTGTGCGGGATGACAGAATCATCTGCCTTTTCTGTTTTTGTTCCTGTTTCTTCCTGCACTGCGGGCATGTTTTGCTCTTTCACGATTGATGCGCTTCTTCGTCTTCTCCTTCATAATTGAGAATCCGAATCTGCCAAGAGGCTGTCGCTTCAAACCGAAGTATTCACCGTGATTATATACAAGCATTCCCGCTTTATCAAGCCTTATCCTGTTATTATCATCGTAAAGTTCCTCATCTGCATGAACCTTTACTATTTCCGCGATAAACATATCGTGTGTCGGGTATTCTCTGACCTCCATAACCTTACATTCCAGATTTACCGGTGACTCCTTAATCATGGGACAGCTCACCGCCGATGCCGGTTCAAATGTAAGCCCGGTTTCAGCAGCTTTATTTACGTCCCTTCCCGACTTCACACCGCAGTAATCTGTCGCCTTCGCAAGCTCTTCTGTTGTAAGATTAATTACAAACTCTCCGTTCTCACTTATCAGCTTATGTGAATGTCTGGATTTTCTCACAGAAACGTAAGTGATAGGTGGATCGGAATTGATTATACCGGTCCATGCGATTGTGATAATATTAGCCTGTTCTCCGTTTCCGCATGTAACCATCACGGCAGGCACCGGGTTGAGCATGGTTCCCGGCTTCATTTCTATTTTTGCCATTGCTGTCACCCCCTCAATGAACGTCAGCAGCCTCAGGCTTGCGATTTCCTGAGCTTATCAAGTATCTCCGCAAAATAGTCCGGAAGCTCACTGTCAAATTCCATATACTCTCCGGTTCTCGGATGGACGAAACCGATAATCTTTGCATGGAGCATCTGTCCATCCACATTCAGACTCTGCTTCTTAGGTCCATATACCTGATCTCCCACAAGTGGATGCTTGATATATGACATGTGTACCCTTATCTGGTGAGTTCTTCCGGTTTCCAGCTGCGCTTCAATAAGGGTATACTTTCCGCCGAAACGTTCGAGCACTCTGTAATGAGTTACTGCAGTCTTGCCGTTCTGATCTGTAACAGCCTGTCTCAGGCGGTTCTTCGGATCCCTCCCGATAGGTGCATTCACAGTTCCTTCGTCCTCTTTTATATTATGATATACCAGTGCTCTGTATTTCCGTGTGATGGAATGCTCTGACAGCTGAGCAGACAGAGACTCATGAGCCATGTCATTTTTTGCTATCATCAGCAGTCCGCTGGTATCCTTATCGATTCTGTGAACTATTCCCGGCCTGATCACGCCATTGATTGAGGACAGCCTGTCGCCGCAGTGATACATTATGGCGTTAACCAGGGTTCCCGTGTAGTTCCCGGCCGCCGGATGCACTACCATTCCTTTGGGCTTGTTTACCACAAGAACGTCATCATCCTCATACACGATATCTATGGGAATGTTCTCGGCTTCAACGGTGAGGAGCTCCGGTTCAGGAAGCAGGATTTCCACCTTGTCACCTTCCGCCGCCTTATACTTCTTCGATGTGCATATCACATCGTTAACCTTTATACTGCCCTTTTCAAACAGCTTCTGAATGAAGTTCCTTGATGTTCCCTCAAGGTTCAGTGCCAGCAGCAGGTCAATTCTCGTACCGGCCTGAGTCTCATCTATATATATTTCGTATCTGTTTTCTGATTCCATAATTCTTCCTAAGCAGTCCTGTTCAGTCTGTCTTCAAAAACCACGTAAATAAGGCATAGTACGCATCCGACAACTACAGCAATATCCGCAATATTGAATACGGGCGGGAAAATGCTGAAGTCAAACATATCAGTAACGTGACCGAATAATGCACGGTCAATCAGATTCCCGATTCCCCCGCTGATTATCATAGCTCCTGACGTGTACATAAGCCAGTGCTTTCCCTTATGCGTGTGCAGAAAACCTATAGCAACAGCAACAACGATAAGCGTCACAGCTATCAGAAGACCTGTCCTGCCTATAAGAATGCTGAATGCTGCGCCCCTGTTTTCCACATGGGTAATCTGAAAAAAACTCCCAAGCACGTCAATTGATTCTCCGATGGCAAGCCTGTTTCTGACCGCTATCTTAGTCAGCTGATCTGTTATCAGCAGGCCTAAACCCAGTAAATAATATCTCATATACAAACTACGGGGCACTATATGCCCCGCCTCCTAAACTATTATTATTTCATGACTATAGTTCTTGTAAGATCTCCTTCCTTAGAACCAAAGTCTTCCATAAGCATCTCCTCCAGAGTCTTTTCTTTTACAACGATTGTCTCTCTGGACTTATCGCTGTCATCAACAGCCGGCTCAGCAGCGACTCTGTTCTGAGCAGTGTTTCTTCCGGTCAGGAATTCTCTTTCCAGCTCAGCAATCAGATCCTCTGTCGATCCGTCTATCTGGCTCAGCTCATCCTTAAGAAGCTCCTTATATCTGTCTTTGAATTTTTTCACTCTTACTGCCAGTCTTTCACCCTCTTCAGTGAGCTTGCTGATTGATTCCTTAGCCTCCCGCTGGATTGCCTCTGCATTGGCATTTGCATTGTTAATAATCACTTCAGCTCTTTTTTCAGCACTAAGTGAAATGTCACCCATAAGCTTTTTCGCTGATTCCAGAGTGTTAAGCATGGAGGATTCAGACTTCTTGTACTGTCTCAGATCCGCATCCAGTTCTGCAACAGATTCCCTGAGTTTTTTATTCTCATCCAGAAGCTGCTGAAAATCAAGGATAATCTCGTCAAGGAAATTGTCTACATCTTCAGTTTTATATCCTCTTACCGCTCTTCCGAATTCTTTTACTTCTATATCGTGTGGTGTAAGCATAATCGTTCCTCTCAAGTATTAAAAGATTATATAAACAAGCATCATCAGCAGTCTTGCAACAATACGAACCATTATAAATGCCAGCAGTAATGAAAAATCAAGCATTCCCGTGTTTGCGCCGAGTCTGTACAGAAGTGCTCTGCATGGTGAAACAACAGGTTCGGTCAGTCTGACCATTACAGCATATGCCTTTCCGGCAGGTGAATACGGATCTCTTGCAAACCAGCTGAGAATTGCACGAATGCAGAGTGCCAAAACTATCAGGTCAGCAAACCAGCTTATTGCTCTTAATAAAATTATTTTCAAACTTATACCCTCCAAGGATTGTCAGAATCGTCTGCACCGAATCCGGACTGCTTCTGAGACTGTGTAGCTGCAATGTCCACATTCTCCGGTGCAAAGATGAAGATGTTATTAGCCACCTTCTGAACGTTGCCCTGCAGTGCATATGTTGCACCGCTCATGAAATCGAAAATTTTCCTTGCGACCTCTGTTTCCAGCTTTTCAAGATTAATTATCACCGGTCTTCTTCCCTTCAGGCTGTCTACCAGCTTAGGACACTCGTCAAATGATTTCGGTTCGATAAGCACCAGTTTGAACGCACTGGTTCCGGTCATTGAAAAGCGTTTCTCATTGGCTCTCGGCGCTGCAGAAGCAGATGGAGTCTTCGGCGCACCCATAGGCTTGCTGTACGGGAGCTCACGTTCAGGCATCTTTCTTGTCTCCTGAACAATCTTCGCCTTGGCCGCATTAACCTCTTCTTCCGTAATCATTTCATCATCTTCGATTTCCTCAATCCCTATCATCTTCTTAATTGATTCCGCAAAACTCATAATAATCTCCTTTATTTTTCTTCACTTCTGTAATCTCTATACCCGAAAATGGCAGTTCCCACTCTGATCAGGTTGGAGCCCTCCAGGATTGCAACCTCAAAATCGTGTGTCATTCCCATTGAAAGATACTGAAAGTCAACTCTGTCTAAATCCGAATCACTGTACTTGTCGTACAGAGCCTTTACTTCAGCAAAATATCCTCTTATCTCATTAGGGTCATCCGCATACGGTGCAATGCACATCATTCCCTTGATTGTCACATTCGGACACTGCTCCGAGATATCCCTGATCAGCTGATCGGTCTCCCCGGTTGTGATTCCGAACTTGGACTCCTCCATAGCTGAGTTAACCTGGATAAGTATGTCCATATTAATTCCGTGCTGACCCGCTCTCTTGTCTATTTCCTTTGCAAGCTTAAGAGAATCGACGGAATGAATCATGGAAACCTTGTCGATGATGTACTTTACCTTATTAGTCTGAAGGTGGCCTATCAGATGCCATCTTACAGGCTTAACCTTATCATACTTGTCCAGAATCTCCTGAACCTTGTTTTCTCCAATATCAGTGATACCCGCGTCTATCGCCTCATTCATCTCTTCAGGAGTGTGAAGCTTGGTTACGGCTACAAGAAGGACATCCTCCGCTCTTCTGCCGGACTGTTCCGCAGCCTTTGCCTTCAGTTCCTGAATATACTCTATATTTGATTTGATTGACATCTGCAATCGCCTTCCTTTCCCAAATACATTTATCTTACTGCTTAGGATTTCTAAGTACTACATCATATATTTCAACGGTTGAATGTTCTTTACCCTTTTCATCGTAGTATCTGGTATCGCTGACGAGCGACCTCTCCCCGTCAGTCTTAATAACCTGAACAGGTACAAACGATACATTTCCGACTTTATCCTGTACGTATACGCCTTCCTGTCCCTTTTCCTTTACAATGCTCTTATTTTCAACAAGAAGTCCCCGTTCATCATATGTAACAAGCTGTACATTGTCAATGACTCTCAGTTCTCCGAACTTTCCGTAAAAATGATCCGTTGTCAGGATAATCTTACACAGGTCTCCTTCCTCCTTCATGGCATATACAGTAGTTTTCAGGGTGATATCATCGAGTTCCACACTGATTGTCTTCCCCTCTTCATACCTGTCCATATGATCCTTCGGAATATAGCAGACCAGATACCAGCTGGTTCTGTCCACTATCTTGAAAACAGGTTCTCCCTTGTTTACCGTCTCACGATTCAGTGCTACAACGTTCTTCTGTGAAAGCTGCTCAAAGAAATCTTTTTTCTTCTTCAGCATCGTCTTTGGTGTAAGCTTTCCCTCCAGACCGTCCGCATAGTAGCATACCACACCTCCGCTCTTTACGGTGTATGTGTCCGTCTTTACGGCTTTGCTTCCTATACTTTCAAGAACTCCTTCGTAACGGCTGCTTATCTCGCCGTCTGTATCGCCTTCCACAGCCATCACCGTGGAGCCCTTTCTAAGCAGGTCTCCCTCTTCTATGTAGTAGTTCGTGTTACCTCCGTGATCAGTTACGTAAAGCTTTTCCTTTCTTACAACGTAGCCTGTTGTCGTGTCACTCAGCCTCAGTTCCCCGTAGGTGATATTGTATGTCGGCTCAAGCGCACCTGATATCTTCGGGAAAACATAAATTGTAATATAAAGAATAATCAGTACCAGAATATATATTAAAATTACAGGCTTTTTCTTCTTCTTTTTCATAGCTACATTTTACATCATTTCAATATTTTTTCCAATACCTTCTGCTCATCTTTTGATAAATCATCACAAGATTTCACAAACTCTTCAAACAGATCCGGACGCACATCCCTGGTCAATCTGAGAGACTGTTCCAGCTTCCACAGATGTATCATCTTATGATTGCCGCTGAGCAGCACCTCCGGCACCTCCATGCCCCTGTAATTTCTCGGTTTCGTGTACTGCGGATACTCCAGCAGTCCCGAGTAGATTGACTCCTCCATGGCTGATTCCTCCCCTGCAAGCACTCCGGGAATAAGACGCGCAACAGCATCTATCAAAACCATCGCAGGCAGTTCTCCTCCGGTAAGGACGTAATCACCGATTGACACCTCCTCCATGTGCCAGTAATCGATTACCCTCTGATCAACTCCCTCATAGTGCCCGCACAGAATCGTAAGTTCATCGTCAAGCTCAGCCAGTTCCTTTATTTTTTCCTCGTTTATAATCCGGCCTCTTGGCGACATGTACAGGATTCTCTTTCCCTGCACGTCAAGAGATTCCAGTGCGTTGAATATAGGGTCTGCAAGCATTACCATTCCCGGACCTCCTCCGAAAGGATACTCGTCAGCCTTGTCTCTCTTCTCCCTGCTGAAATCCCTGATATTTATAAAGTTAAGCTCAAGTATTCCCTTTTCCGCAGCCTTTCCCAGGATGCTTCCCGTCACTGCACCGAACATTTCCGGAAAAAGGGTCAAAACATTAATTTTCATATTCCGGATACCTACTCTTCAATCATGCCCTCAATCAGGCTCAGTCTGATAAAACCTTCCTCAAGGTTTACCTCTTTCACAAACTCCTTTACTGCCGGAACTAAGATATCCCGGCCGCTGTCAGTTTTGATAACGTAAACGTCCTGAGCCGAAGGCTGGAGAACGTCCTTCACAATACCGATCCTTCCGCTGTCATCCACAGCCTGAAGACCGATAAGATCTCTTATATAAAAGGTATCGTCAGGAAGCTCATCCAGGTCTTCTTCTGTGATGAACACGTCCTTGTTCTTCATGGCCTCCGCATCATTTCTGTTATCCACGCCGGCAAGCTTAAGGATGACCATCTCCTGCTGATACCTGACTTTTTCAATTTCATACTCCGTATTTTCAACTATTATACGGTCAAGCTCCTCATATCTCTCTTTATATCCCGAATAATTGTAGACCTTCACCTCTCCGCGAAGGGCAACAGCATTTACTATTCTGCCTATTTTTATTTTTTCCATCATTATTCTCCCGATACTGAATTATCCCAATACGAATTTGGCACATGAAAAATCATAAAAAATGATAAGTTCATGTGCCTGAATATAATCATATTATTCGTCTTCTGAAAGAATCTCTACTGATACTTTCTTATTCTGTTTTGTAGCTGCAGCTTTTACAACGGTGCGAAGTGCCTTTGCAATTCGACCCTGTTTGCCGATAACTTTTCCCATGTCGTCAGCAGCCACTCTCAGTTGCAAAACATTGCCCTGGCCTTCAGCCTGCTCTGTGACAACCACGTGTTCAGGATTTTCAACCAGTGCCTTTGCGATAGATTCAACTAACTTAGTCACTTGGCCTCACCGCTTTCCACTATTTTACAATTCCAGT
>JALENF010000013.1 GCA_022767945.1 Bacillota bacterium | reverse complement strand
TACATTCTCTCTTCGTAATCACATGTCAGCGGGAAAAAATCAATGCCCTCCTTAGGCTCTTTTGAAGCACAAACGGTTACATTGACTACGGAATCACCGTATCTTACCATAACCTGTCCGTTTGCCTGCTCACAAACCTTTCCGATTTCCAGCTGCAAGAGTCTGCCTCCGATTGCTGTCTTAAATGTTCTGTAATCTGTAAATCTTGCCATTTCTAATAAACAACTCCTTCCTGTTTATTACTACAAAAACAGGCGGGGTTGTTAACCCCGCCAAATTCAATACTATTTTCTCAATCCTAAACGAGCAATAAGACTTCTGTATCTTTCAATGTCCTTAGCCTTAACATAGTTAAGAAGGTTTCTTCTCCTGCCTACCATCTTTAAAAGACCTCTTCTTGAGTGGTAGTCATGCTTATGCTCTTTCAGATGTTCGTTAAGCTCGTTGATTCTTGCTGTCAGAATAGCAACCTGCACTTCAGGGGAACCTGTGTCTCCCTCTTTAGTAGCATATTCCTTGATGATAGCTGTTTTCATTTCTTTAGTGATCATTGTTTCTTCTCTCCTTTTCTTTCATACGCTCTTACTGAGTTAAGGCTGGAGAATCCTTTAACTAGGTAAGAGTAAACTCAACTAGATTAATATATCACAAGTCTATTTATTATTCAAGAGTTTTTCGTGATATTTTCTCGCATCCCTGCAATCTCTTAAAATCTGTTCAGAAAGCTCTTCAATATTGTCGAATTTCACCTCATCACGGGTCTTCTCCAGGAACTCCACGCTGATATGTTTTCCGTACAGTTCCTTGTCAAAGTTGAAAATGTGCGTTTCCACGTTCTTTTCATATTCTCCGATGGTCGGTTTGTGTCCGACATTTGTAACGCTTGGATATCTGTGACCGTTATATGTGCAGTACGTAACGTACACTCCGTTAGGAGGTGTAACCATATTAGGGCTTATAACAAGGTTGGAGGTTGGAAATCCCAGCTTTCTTCCCAGTCTGTTTCCTACTACAACCTCTCCATCTATGGCATAGTTTCTGCCCAGATAGGTTTCACATTTTTCAACCTGTCCGGACGCGATAAGTGTTCTGATCAGAGATGAGCTTACCACATCGTCTTCGATATAGAACGGTGGCATCTCCCATACATCAAAACCAAGCTCAGCACCCATTTTCTTCAGCAGCTGCGTATTTCCCTTTGCTTTGAAACCATAGTTATAGTTAAAGCCGCAGAAAACATCTTTCGCATTGAGTCTGCCCACAAGCAGTTCCCTGATGAAGCTTTCCGGTTCCATGGTCATGATTTCCTCAGTAAACTCTATATTGAACAGATAATCGACACCAAGTGACTCAATTATCTGGCTTTTCTGTCCTTCCATGGTAATGTTAAGCACAGGTGTTCTTCCGGGAAGCAGATTTCTCGGATGGTTTGAAAAAGTAAAGACCGCCGCCTTTGTTCCTTTCTCATGCGCCTTTTCAACCATAGCACCAATAAGTGCCTGATGTCCAAGATGCACCCCGTCAAAATTACCCAGCGCAAGGGCAGTGGGTTCCATAGCATTTATTTCTGCTAGATTGTCAAAAGTAATCATAAGTTCTCTACCCTCTTATATAAAAAATCTTATCTGCAGCATATTGTTTTGATCGACTGTCGTATACACCTATTCCAAGGAATCTCTCCTCACCGTCTATGGGTGCGAAGATTCTGTATCCCCTGCGGAATGTATCCGACACAGGCAGATAAAAATCTCTGTCTGCGTAGAAAGGTTCTGATATCACATGGCACTTCTGCTCCGGCAAAGGACTGCCGTTAATGAACTTGAGCCCGCTGAATTCACTGGTCTTTATTATACCGAATTTATCCAGGGCATCCTCTGACCTGTACAGCAGAGGTTCAATTTCCTCGGTTGACATCCCGCGCAGACTTTCTATGTCCACAGCATTTTCTATTGAAAAGATTCCGCTGTCGGTACGTTCCAATCGGGTAAGAGTACCGGAGCAGCCGATTTTTTCACCTGCATCCTGACATATTGTTCTGATATATGTTCCCTTGGAGCATTCTACTGAAAAAGAGACTGTTTTCTCCTCTCCTTCAAGACTGATATCTTCGATTTCTATTGATTTGATATAGACCTTCCGGCTTTTTACTTCAACCGCTTTGCCTTCTCTCGCATACTCGTACAATCTTTTACCATTAACCTTGACTGCCGAATACATGGGAGGTTTCTGGTCTATAATCCCAACGAATCCGGAAAAAGCTTCCCTTATCTTTTCTTCAGTTGTATCGACGGGGGTACGGCTTAACACGTTTCCCCATATGTCCTGAGTATCAGTCTGTATTCCTAACAGCATAGTACAGCTGTACTTCTTAATATCTGTATCCAGATATTCTATAATCTTAGTGCTTCTTCCGATGCATATCGGCAGAACCCCTGTAGCCATAGGATCCAGTGTGCCGGTATGGCCGATTTTCTTTATTCCCAAAACTCTTCTGCATATTGCAACCACATCATGACTGGTCATATTCTGTGGTTTATTAATATTAAGAATACCTTCTGTTATCATTATTATTCCAGGCTTTCAATTATTTTATTTTTTATGATTTCAAGGCTCTCCAGGACAGGTTTCTCTATAGTTGCTCCTGCAGCACGGATATGTCCGCCTCCTCCAAGGGAAGCAGCAATTTCTGCAACATCTACACAGCTTTTTGACCGCATGCTGACCTTGGTTGTGTTTTTGTCCTTTTCCTTAAGGAAAACAGCAACCTCAACTCCGGATATTCCTCTAAGCTGCTGTACGACACCTTCCGTTTCTTCCATAAGCGCACCTGTTTCGTCAAGCATATCCTGCGTCACATAACAGATTGCGCATCTGCCGTCTGAAACAGTCTGCAGAGTTGCCAGAATCCGGCTTGTTATCTTTAACCTCTGGATTCTGTTGTTTTCATAGATTTCTATGCTCACCCTGTTTGCATCTATTCCATAGCTGTACAGTTCAGCAACGATTCTGTGAGTTTCTTCAGTTGTATTGGAATACTGGAAATTTCCAGTGTCTGTTGTAATCGCAGCAAATAGAGCTTCTCCAATCTTCTGGTCTATCTGAAGACCCATTGTTTTAATAAGATGATAAATAAGCTGACCTGTAGCGGCTGCACCCGGATCAACATAATTATAGTCACAGAAGTCTTTTGTCGTCCTGTGATGATCTATGCACACAGTGAGTTTTGATGAATGGAAAGCCTCTGCTCTTGCCGGAAACCTCGTGTCGTCACCGCAGTCTATGCATATGGAGAGTTCCACTTCACCGATTATGCCGGCATCCGCAGTGCAGTAACCCTCATCCAGAAAGGCAAGATTGTCCGCAACCTTATCTTCAATAAGTATGTAGCAGTTTTTCCCCGCGTTCCGAAGTGCTCTGCACAGAGCAGCTGAAGAGCCCATTGCATCCCCATCCATATTAAGATGAGGATACAACAGGATGTTATTACAACTTAGTATTACATTTCCTATTTCCTGAAAAGAATTATTCATTTTCTTTACCCAGCTTTTCTATTACTGCGTCAATATGTCTTCCATAATCCATGGAGTGATCCATTTTAAAGATCAGCTCCGGAATATGTCTCAGTTTGATCTTTCTTCCGATTTCCTTCTTGAACATTCCCTTTGCGCTGCGAAGCCCCTCAAGAATTTCTTCCTCTTCAAGAACAGCCTCTTCACCCTTTTTCATAGAAATGTATGTTATATAACAGGTAGCATAGCTCCCGTCTGAGGTAACCTCTACATCGGAAAGGCTGATCAGGCCATTTGATAATCTCGGGTCCTTGATTTCTCTGAGAAGCATCTCACTTATAATCTTGCGGATTTCTTCTCCCAGACGACCCTGTCTGTATCCTTTTCCCATATATTCTCCTCTTGATTATTTGCGTTCAATTTCAACCATATGGAAGCATTCGATGATATCGCCTTCCTTAATGTCGTTGTAAGCTTCGATGCCGATACCACATTCGTATCCGTTGTTAACTTCTTTTACATCGTCCTTGAATCTCTTCAGTGATGAGATTTTACCCTCGTGGATAACAATGCCGTCCCTTACAAGTCTTATTTCAGCATTTCTTACAGCTTTACCTTCAACAACGTAAGCTCCTCCGATAATACCAACACCAGGTACCTTGAACGTAGTTCTGATTTCAATCTTACCAAGAATCTCTTCCTTGAATTCAGGATCAAGCATACCCTTCATGGCAGATTCAACATCGTCAATTACATCGTAGATAACTCTGTATGTTCGAATCTGGATGTTTTCTCTGTCAGCCATTGTCTGAACGGCTGTTGTAGGTCTTACGTTGAATCCGATGATGATTGAACCTGTAGTTCCGGCCAGCATGATATCTGATTCGGTTACTGTACCTACCCCTGTATGAACAATATTAACCTTAACATTTTCATTGTTAAGCTTCTCAAGTGATGATACCAGAGCACCTACTGAACCCTGAACGTCTCCCTTGATGATAAGGTTAAGATTCTTAACCTCACCTTCCTTGATCTGGCTGAACAGTTGTTCAAGAGTAGTGCTTGCATTTCTTGCAAGGATTTCTTCTCTGAGCTTTTCTTTTCTGTGCTCGGCAATTTCTCTCGCAAGCTTATCTTCCTTAACGGCGTTGAATTCGTCACCGGCTTCAGGAACATCAGTAAGCCCCAGAATTTCTACTGCAGTAGCAGGGCCGGCTTTTTTGATAGTCTTGCCCTTGAAGTCAGTCATCAGCCTGATTCTGCCTGAGCATGTACCTGCAACCACACTCTGTCCGCTCTGTAAAGTACCGTTTGTTACAAGAAGTGTAGCAACCGGACCCTTTGATTTATCAAGTCTTGCTTCAATAACTGTACCCATGGCAAGTCTGTTAGGATTTGCCTTAAGTTCCATCATTTCTGCCTGAAGAAGAATCATTTCCAGAAGGTTTGTGATACCCTCGCCTGTCTTTGCAGAAACAGGTACACTGATTGTTTCTCCACCCCAGTCTTCTACAAGAATTCCGTGCTCTGTCAGATCCTGCTTAACCTTATCAGGATTTGCCCCCGGTTTATCCATCTTGTTGATTGCAACGATAATAGGAACACCCGCAGCCTTTGCATGGCTGATAGATTCAACTGTCTGAGGTTTTACACTGTCGTCAGCGGCAACTACAAGCACTGCGATGTCTGTTGAATGTGCACCGCGGGCACGCATTGCAGTAAATGCTTCGTGTCCCGGAGTATCCAGGAACACGATTTTCTGACCATTGATTCTGACCTCTGATGCACCGATATGCTGTGTGATACCACCTGATTCAGATGCTGTTACGTTAGTCTTTCTGATTGCGTCCAGAAGTGAAGTCTTACCATGATCTACGTGACCCATTACAGTTATGATAGGAGGTCTTGTCTTCAGATCTTTTTCATCGTCCTCGAACAGTTCCAGTCCTTCGTCAATCTCTTCCTCTTCAACCTTGCCGATTGCAACGTCAATTCCAAGATCCTCTGCAAGAATCATTACTGTATCTTCATCAATGTTCTGGTTGATATTTGCCATAATTCCAAGCTTCATTAAAGTCATTATAACCTTTGAAGTGGAAACTTCTGTCTGTTCACAGAATCCGGCTACTGTAATAGGAACGTTAAGCACTATTGTTCCTTCTGGTAAAATTGTTTCTTCTATTTCCTGTTCAACCACTGCCTGCTTTGGTTTGTTGTGTTTCTTACGGGTCTGCTTTTCCAATGATTTCCTCTCGAATTTGTCAAATTTATTTTTACTCTTGTCGTAGTCGTGCTTCTTCTTGCTGTCATCTCTTCTTGATGGCTTGCTCTCCATTTTCTCTGAAGCCGCAGATGCAGACGGTTTATCTCTTCTCGGACCGTTACCGCGATTGTTTCCGTCATTTCTGTTATTTCGGTCGTTTCGACCGTTTCTGTCATCTCGACCGTTTCTGTCGTTTCTGTTTCCACGGCCGTTTCTGTCATCTCGCGACTGTTTTCTGTCTCTATCTGAACCCTTTGACTGCTTTGGCTTTGATACATCACCCTTGGCATCATGTTTAGCATCCGCCTTCGTTGCAGACTTTGGCTCTGCTGGCTCTGCCTTTGCTGTAGTCTTTGGCTCTGCCTTTGCTGTAGTCTTTGGTTCTGTATCCGGTGAAGTCTTCGGCTCTGACTTCGCAGTAGTCTTTGGCTCTGTATCTGAAGCAGATTTATTGTCCACTGCATCTGTCGGCTTTGATGCTTCCTCCCTGACAGGCTCTGCCTTTGGAAGCGGCACACCTACAGGTTTTCCCTTTGGTGGTTTATGTTTATTTTCTAAGTAAGTGTTGTCAACAATCGGCTTTCCGATCGGAGGCTTAGGTCTGCTTGAAAGACCGGGTCTTGCAGTAGCCCTTACAGTCGTTCTTGGAGCCTCCTGCGGAGCTTCCTTTCCCTTGGTTGACTTTCCCTTGACGATCAGATTATCACGCTTGCTGCTGCCTTTCAGTTTTTCAACATCAGCATCAGACAGAATACTCATATGATTCTTCACATCTATATTCATTGCACTCGCCCTCTCCAGAAGCTCTTTACTGGTCAAATTAATCTCTTTTGCTAATTCATGAACCTTCATTGCCATTAGAACACCTCTCTTTCTGATTGAATCTGGTCAATCTCCTTAACGATGATTTCCGCGAAATGTTTATCCGTTATACCGAATATTCCTTTACCGCTCTTCCCTGTTATCCTGGACAGTTCATCGCTATTCCCGAAAACCCTATATTCTATGTTATTCCTGTTACAGCACTGTAACATTTTTTTCATTGTATTTTCTGCAATATCATCTGTAACGATCAGAAGTTGAATCTTCCCTTTTTCCATCATCATCTGACAGGTATTACTACCTGCTACAAGATTTCTGGATTTCGCAGCAAATCCAAGGTATGTCATAACCTTATCTCTAACCATCAATATCACCTTCCATCATTTGTAAAACTGTATCAATGATTTC